>KE354298.1 GCA_000415505.1 Streptomyces afghaniensis 772 | reverse complement strand
ACGCCGCATCCGGCCGCGACTTCGCCTGCTCCTCACGTCGTGCCGGCACCTCCGCATCGAGGTCACGGACACCCGCGGCGACCGACTGCCGACACCCCAACTGCCCAGCCACGACCCGGAGTCCGGCCGCGGCCTGCTCATCGTCGACGCGCTCGCCGACCGCTGGGGTGTCACCCCGGGCCTGCCGCCGCGCAAGACCGTCTGGGCGGAACTCACCCTCTGACCTGGAGCACCGGGTCCCAACACCTCGCGCTCCGGTGCCGCAGGCGGTCTCCTTCAAGGACCACGAGGAGGAAAGAACCCCACCAAGCCCCACCCCTCCCGCCCAGGCCGCCGACTCACTCGCTCGCTCACTCACGCGAGTGAACATCGCCAACTCAGCTGGATTCGGGAGCCATTGCCTGCCCTACGCTCAGCGCAACACAACCGCAGACATGCGACGGCCCTCGCCGGGACTGGCATCCCAGTGCGAGGGCCTGACCACCGAGGAAGAGAGAGCTTCCCGATGGATACGCAGAACCCTAACGTGCCCTCGCACGCCCACACCCCCGTAACCGGGAAGAAGCACCCGAACCGGCGGCACCCCCACGCCGGCCTGGTTCACGACAACACCCGCCACACCGCCCGCTTCACGGTGATCGGCAACCATCTCGCCCAGCACCCGGAGCTGTCACTGCTCGCGATCGGGCTCGGCACGCACATCCAGTCGCTCCCGGCGGGCGCCCGAGTCGACATCAAGACCCTCGCCGCCCGCTTCCCGGAAGGCACGACCCGGATCGCCGCCGCCCTGCGCGAGCTGGAGGCCCACGGCTACCTACGACGCGTGCGGGAACGCGTCCCCGGCGGCCGGATCATCACCCGCACGATCTCCTGCAACCACCCAGGTCACCGCAGTACGGACGCCCTCGCCCAGCCGCGAGAAAGCGGACGAGGCCGCCCGGCAGCAAGCGCCTCCCGGCCGTACCGCACCCGGCCTACCCCGCACCCGCCCTCCTCCGACAGGCCACGGACCTCCTCGCAGGCCTCCACCGCGAGGACACCCGCCTCCTGCTCTCCACCCGCGACGTCGCCCACCTCGCCCCCGGTGTCGCCGCCTGGCTGGAACGCAACGTCTCCGCCACAGCCGTACGCCACGCCCTGACGGCCGACCTCCCACCCGAGTCCCTCCACCGCCCGGCCGCCCTCCTGGCCCACCGCCTCACGGCTCAGCTGCCACCCCCGCCCCGTTCCGCGCGCCTGCGCCCCGGCCGACCGCACCTCACCGATTCCAGACCTGCGACGGCTGCGACCGCGCCTTCCGCGCACCGGCCCCCGGCCACTGCCGCGATTGCCGATCAAGTCTCCCGGAGGCCGCTTAGCATGAGAGCGACGATCCTTGCCCCTGGGCACAGACGAGGAGCGAGCGCCATGACCACCGCCTCGGAGAACGAGCAGCAGGGCGCCTCCCACCGGTATCGGGCCATGCGGGACTTCGTCCAGACCACGGACGACTCCCTGCCCGGCAAGTTCGAGGTCACCAAGGAAGGAATCGTCCACGACATGATGGCGCCCGTGGGTCCGCACGAGCTGACCACCCTCCACCTGCGGAGACGCCTCGAAAAGGTGATGCCGGAGGAGATCGTGGCCCACACCGGCGAACCCGATGTGGAGGACGAGTCCGAGGGCATCATGCGCCGTCCCGACGTGATGGTGATCGCCCTGGAGGACATGGACGTCCCTGGTTCCTTCGACCCCCGCACGCTGGTCGCCGCCATCGAAGTCGTCTCCCGCTCGAACCCGGACAACGACTGGGTCACCAAGATGCGCGACTACCCCCTCATCGGCATCGCCGTCTACGCCGTCTTCGACCCCCGCACCGGCACCGGCACCGTCCTCACCGACATCCACCCCACACCGGACGGCCCGCGCTACGCGACCCGCAAGGACTTCGTCTACGGCGAGGACGTGACCATCGCCGACTGGACGATCGCGACGGACGGCCTGCCCCTGTACCGGGACAGCGGCGCCCCGCAGGAGTGAGCCGATAGCGGCGCCCTTTAGGCTCCCTGCCCATGGCACGCACCACCCCACCGCGCCCTGTCGACGTCCTAGCCCACTTCCCCGAGCTGACACCACACGCCCGGACCACCGTGCGGTTGCACCCCCGCGCCGGTGCGCCCACCACCGGCGACAGTTCGATCGGTGGCCCGCTGCTGTGGCCGGCCGACGAACCGTGGCCGACCTGCCCGGACCACTCCGGCCCCTGGCAACGCGGCGTCGTGCCCGACGACGTACGGCTCCGCCGGCGCATCCTGGACGAGGCGTGGAGCAGGCCCCGGGCCGATGGTGCGGACCTGCTGACGGCCGAGGAACGTGTGATCGTCGACCGCGCGGAAAAGCGCCGGCGCGTACCGCAGGAGAACGACGAGGCCCTGATGGTCCCCGTCGCCCAGCTCTACGCCCGGGACGTCCCCGGCCTGCCCCGCCCGGACGGCCGCGACGTGCTGCAGGTGCTGTGGTGCGCGGCCGACCATGCCGGGGACTACCTGCCACGCACCGTACTGCGCTGGCGCACCGCCACCGACGTGACCGAACGGCTCGCGGCCACCCCGCAGCCGTCGGTCATCGGCAAGGGCAACTTCCTGCCCGAGCCCTGCGTCCTGCACCCGGAACAGGTCACCGAATACCCGGCTCCGCACGAACTGCCCGAAGAACTGGCCGACCGGATAGAGGCCTGGGAGGACAGCCAGGGGGTGGTCTACCAGTATGACCTGGCGGTGGCGCCCGGCTGCAAGGTCGCCGGCCACGCCCCGTGGAGCTTCACCGACCCTTTCCCCATGGCCTGCGCGGAGTGCGGATCGGACGTCATGCCGCTGCTCTACGTCAAAGGCAGCGAGTGGGACGGCGGCAGCCTGAGCTGGCGACCGGTCGAGGACGTGGACCGCACCGGTCCTGGGCTGCGCCGCCCGGGCAACGCCACTCAACTCACCATCGGCCGCGGCTACGGCATGCAGATCTACCTCTGCACGGCCTCGTACGACCACCCCCACCTACAGAACCTGCAATAACCAAAGGCAAAGGGGCCCGCACGACCGAAGTCGTGCGGGCCCCTCCGAGCCACTCAGGTCAGTGGACCCTCAAGCCAGTCCGAAGACTCACTTGTTGATCTTGGTGACCTGGCCGGCGCCCACGGTCCGGCCACCCTCACGGATGGCGAACTTCAGGCCCTCCTCCATGGCGACGGGCTGGATGAGCTCCACCTTCATCTCGGTGTTGTCACCCGGCATGACCATCTCGGTGCCCTCGGGGAGGGTCACCACGCCGGTCACGTCCGTCGTACGGAAGTAGAACTGCGGGCGGTAGTTGTTGAAGAACGGCGTGTGGCGGCCACCCTCGTCCTTGGACAGGATGTAGGCCTGCGCCTCGAACTCGGTGTGCGGGGTGACCGAGCCCGGCTTGATGATGACCTGGCCGCGCTCGACGTCCTCGCGCTTGATGCCACGGAGGAGCAGACCGACGTTCTCACCGGCCTGGCCCTCGTCGAGGAGCTTCCGGAACATCTCGATGCCGGTGACCGTGGTGGTGGTCTTCTCCTGCTTGATGCCGATGATGTCAACGGTCTCGTTGACCTTCAGGACACCACGCTCGATACGGCCGGTGACGACCGTACCGCGACCGGTGATCGTGAAGACGTCCTCGATCGGCATGAGGAACGGCTTGTCGACGTCGCGCTCCGGCTCCGGAATGGCGGTGTCGACGGCGTTCATGAGCTCGAGGACGGAGTTGCCCCACTCCTTGTCGCCCTCGAGGGCCTTCAGAGCGGAGACCTTGACGACGGGAACGTCGTCGCCCGGGAACTCGTACTCGGTGAGGAGCTCACGGACCTCGAGCTCGACGAGCTCCAGGATCTCCTCGTCGTCCACCATGTCGGCCTTGTTCAGGGCGACGACGATGTACGGAACGCCGACCTGGCGGGCCAGGAGCACGTGCTCCTTGGTCTGCGGCATCGGGCCGTCGGTGGCGGCGACCACGAGGATGGCGCCGTCCATCTGCGCCGCACCCGTGATCATGTTCTTGATGTAGTCCGCGTGACCGGGGCAGTCGACGTGGGCGTAGTGACGCGTCTCGGTCTGGTACTCGACGTGCGCGATGGAGATGGTGATACCGCGCTGGCGCTCCTCAGGAGCCTTGTCGATCTGGTCGAAGGCCGAGGCCTCGTTCAGGTCCGGGTACGCGTCGTGCAGCACCTTGGTAATGGCGGCCGTGAGGGTCGTCTTACCGTGGTCGATGTGACCGATGGTGCCGATGTTGACGTGCGGCTTAGTCCGCTCGAACTTCGCCTTCGCCACTGGGGTCCTCCTGTGGAGTGGTTCTGGTACGCCTTACTCATCGGCGCCAGGTGATCTTTGCTGGAAAGCCCGGGCCCCGGGGCACTCTCACCAGATTGCGGCGGAATGCCCCTCAAGGCTCCGGAGTCAAGCCTACGGCGTGCAGACGCTGTGCGTTACTCGCCCTTGGCCTTCGCGATGATCTCCTCGGCGACGTTCCGCGGAACCTCGGCGTAGGAGTCGAACTGCATGGAGTAGCTGGCGCGGCCGGACGTCTTGCTGCGCAGGTCGCCGACGTAGCCGAACATCTCCGAAAGGGGCACGAGGCCCTTCACGACGCGGGCACCGGCCCGCTCCTCCATGGCCTGGATCTGGCCACGGCGGGAGTTGATGTCACCGACGACCTCACCCATGTAGTCCTCGGGCGTGGTGACCTCGACGGCCATCATCGGCTCGAGCAGTACGGGGCTGGCCTTGCGCGCGGCCTCCTTGAAGGCCTGCGAACCGGCGATCTTGAACGCGAGCTCGGAGGAGTCGACCTCGTGGTAGGCACCGTCGAGCAGCGTCACGCGGACACCGGTCATCTCGTAACCGGCGAGGATGCCGAACTGCATGGCCTCCTGCGCACCGGCGTCCACCGAAGGGATGTACTCCTTCGGCACACGGCCACCGGTCACCTTGTTGATGAACTCGTAAGAGGCGTCGCCGCCCTCGATCGGCTCGATCGCGATGATCACGCGAGCGAACTGGCCGGTACCACCCGTCTGCTTCTTGTGGGTGAACTCGACCTTCTCGACGGCCTTGCGGATCGTCTCGCGGTACGCGACCTGCGGCTTGCCGACGTTGGCCTCGACCTTGAACTCGCGCTTCATGCGGTCGACGAGCACCTCGAGGTGAAGCTCGCCCATACCGCCGATGACGGTCTGGCCGGTCTCCTCGTTGGTGTGCACCTGGAAGGAGGGGTCCTCCTCGGCCAGGCGCTGGATCGCGACGCCGAGCTTCTCCTGGTCGCCCTTCGACTTGGGCTCGATGGCGACCTCGATGACCGGCGCCGGGAAGTCCATGGACTCCAGGATCACCGGGTTCTTCTCGTCCGCCAGCGTCTCACCGGTGGTGGTCTGCTTCAGGCCCATGACGGCGACGATGTCGCCGGCGCCCACCGACTCGATCTCCTCACGCTTGTTGGCGTGCATGCGGTAGATCTTGCCGATGCGCTCCTTGCGGCCCTTGACCGAGTTCAGCACGGCGGTGCCGGAGTGCAGGCGGCCGGAGTACACGCGGACGAAGGTGAGCTTGCCGAGGTGCGGGTCGCTCATGATCTTGAACGCGAGCGCGGCGAGGGGCTCCTCGTCCGACGGCTTGCGCGCGATGACCTGCTCCGGGTCCTTGACGTCGTGGCCCTCGATGGCCTCGACGTCGAGCGGGGTGGGCAGGTAGCGCACGACCGCGTCGAGCAGGGGCTGAACGCCCTTGTTCTTGAACGCGGTACCGCAGAACACGGGGGTGACGGTGGTGCCGCCGCCCTTGCCGGACGCGATGGTGATGCGACGGATCGCGGCGTAGAGCTGCTCCACGGTGGGCTCGGTGCCCTCCAGGTACAGCTCCATCAGCTCGTCGTCGTTCTCGGCGACGGCCTCGAGCAGCTTGCCGCGGTACTCCTCGGCAGCCTCGACGTGGGTGTCCGGGATGTCGACGGTGTCGTACATCTCGCCCTTGGTCGCCTCGGCCGACCAGACCAGGGCCTTCATCGTCACGAGGTCGATGACGCCCTTGAAGTCCGCCTCGGCACCGATCGGCAGCTGCATGACCAGCGGCTGCGCGCCCAGGCGGTCGCTGATCATGTCGACGCAGCGGTGGAACTCCGCGCCGGTGCGGTCGAGCTTGTTGACGAAGCAGATACGCGGAACGCCGTAGCGGTCCGCCTGACGCCACACGGTCTCGGACTGGGGCTCAACGCCGGCGACACCGTCGAACACCGTCACGGCACCGTCGAGCACGCGCAGGGAGCGCTCCACCTCGACGGTGAAGTCGACGTGACCCGGGGTGTCGATGATGTTGATGGTGTAGTCGTCGCCCTCGAGCGGCCAGTGACAGGTGGTGGCAGCAGAGGTGATCGTGATGCCACGCTCCTGCTCCTGCTCCATCCAGTCCATGGTGGCGGCGCCGTCGTGGACCTCACCGATCTTGTACGAAACGCCGGTGTAGAACAGGATCCGCTCGGTGGTGGTCGTCTTGCCCGCGTCGATGTGGGCCATGATCCCGATGTTGCGGACCCTGGCCAGGTCAAGCGAAGTGGTAGCCATAAGGCTTCAGTCTTCTCTCGGTCTCGATGGGGTCTGCGACTACCAGCGGTAGTGCGCGAAGGCCTTGTTGGACTCGGCCATCTTGTGCGTGTCCTCGCGCTTCTTCACAGCGGCACCCAGGCCGTTGCTGGCGTCGAGGAGCTCGTTGAGCAGACGCTCGGTCATGGTCTTCTCGCGACGGGCGCGGGAGTAACCGACGAGCCAGCGCAGCGCCAGGGTGTTGGCACGGCCGGGCTTGACCTCGACCGGGACCTGGTAGGTGGCACCACCGACACGGCGGGACTTGACCTCGAGGGTCGGCTTGATGTTCTCGAGAGCGCGCTTCAGCGTGATGACCGGGTCGTTGCCGGTCTTCTCGCGCAGGCCCTCCATGGCGCCGTAGACGATGCGCTCGGCGGTGGAGCGCTTGCCGTTCAGCAGCACCTTGTTGATCAGGGAGGTCACCAGAGGAGAGCCGTAGACCGGGTCGATGATGACCGGGCGCTTCGGGGCGGGGCCCTTACGAGGCATTCTTACTTCTCCTTCTTGGCGCCGTAGCGGCTGCGGGCCTGCTTGCGGTTCTTGACACCCTGGGTGTCGAGCGAGCCGCGGATGATCTTGTAGCGAACACCCGGCAGGTCCTTCACACGGCCGCCGCGCACGAGCACGATGGAGTGCTCCTGCAGGTTGTGTCCCTCACCCGGAATGTAAGCGGTGACCTCGATCCCGCTGGTCAGACGCACACGCGCGACCTTACGCAGGGCCGAGTTCGGCTTCTTCGGGGTGGTCGTGAACACACGCGTGCAGACGCCGCGACGCTGGGGCGAACCCTCGAGTGCGGGCGTCTTGTTCTTCTCGACCTTGTCCTGCCGGCCCTTGCGGACCAGCTGCTGGATCGTAGGCACTACTTCTCCGGTTTCTGTGTGCCGAATGGTGAAGCTAACCTGGAACGTCGCCGACCCACGCGGTCGGGTGTGTCGAATCTCGCGGACTCCCGCCGCCAGGCAGAATTAAGCGCAGATTGCGGTGGCCGGTGTCAGCTCGCAGTGCGGGTGATGGCACGCACGAGAGCCAGGGCACACCCCAGGCACAAGGTCTGAGCGTACCTATCGCAACCACTCCGGTCAAAACAATGGGCCGGCCCCCCAACACGCCGGACGAGCTGATCGCGGGTGGTGCCGGAGGTGGGAGACGGTGGACGAGTGGGCACGCGTCGTGCTCGCGGGAAGGGCGATGACGGAACGTGATGTACGGGACCTTCGACTGTGAGCGGTGCCGGGCTCCCTATATGGAACTGCTCGCCGCCTCGTACATCGACGAGGACCGCCGGCCGCTGCACCAGATCCTCGTGGACGCCTACTTCGTCCAGCACCCCGGCGGCGACGATCACCGCGCGGTGCAGCGGCTGTCGATCTGCCTGATGACCCTGGGCATGTTCGTGGAGGACGATGCCGATCCCCGGCTCGGCCCGCGGCTCCACAAGCGCATGGTGGCCCACGGGGGGTTCCGCCCGCTGGAACCGCGGCCGTCCGCCGAGACACTGCACTCCCGGATGTCCGCCGCCGACGTGGTGCGCGCGGCGGGCGCCCAGGAGTACCGGACGCTGCTGCGGGCCTGGGGCGCGCAGGTGTCGGAAGCCTGGGCCGCCCACCACGCCCAGGTGCGCGAGTGGATCGGCCGGACCCTCAGCTGACCGGCCGCTGCGGGGGGTGCGGGGCCGGGGCCGGGGCCGCTGGGATGAAGGCGTCCTTGCCGGGCGGCAGGAACTCGCGGGGCCGGGTCAGCGGTTCCGGCGCCCCCTCCCGGTAGGCCAGCCCGAGCCCCGCGACGAGCGGCCCGACCGGGCTCGGGCCCTCGGTGGCCGCCTCGACGCTGAAGTACCGGCGCTCGGTGGGGCGGTATCCGATGAGCTCGACGACCTTCGACACCCCGGGCGGCCGCCCGTACGCGGCCTCCTCGGTGTCCCACAGGTAGACGGCGCCCCACTGCTCGCCCTCGGGGCCGGTCGAGGAGATCCACACCTTCTGGCGCAGTCCCGGCGTCTTCGCGTACGCCTCGACCGCGTAATCACGCAGGTAGCTCCGCAGTGACGCGACCGTCTGCTGCGAGCGGGACAGGTCCCACAGGATGACCGTGCAGTACAGCGGGCACGTCTCCCCGGCCGTCTCCTCGGTCGTCTTCTCGGTCATGACCACACCACCGTGAGTTCGCGCGGATAACGGTGAAAGAGGTTGGCGGTGAACTCCACCGCCTCCGGACTGTCGTGGGGACGCAGCGTGGGGAACCTCCGCAGGAGCCGGGCGATCCCCTCCTGGAGCTCCACGCGGGCGAGCGCCGCGCCCAGGCAGAAGTGCGATCCCGCGCCGAAGGTGAGGTGGTGGTGGGGAGCGCCCTGGCCCAGGTCGAACTCGTCAGGGCGGTCGGTGTGGCTCTCGTCCCGGCCCGCCGAGTCCAGTGAGATGAAGACGGTGGATCCGGCGGGGATGGTCTCCCCGCCCAGCCGGACGTCCTCCGTGGTGACGGTCGTACCGGCGAAACCCGTGCCGGCCTGCGCGTACCGGAGGATCTCCTCCACGGCCGCCGCCGCGGAGACCTGGCCCGCACGCAGCCGTGCCGCCTCGCCGGGGTGCTGGAACAGCGCCAGCAGTCCGTTCGCGAACTGGACGGCGGTGGACTCGTAGCCGGCGGTCGCCAGCAGCATCACCGTCGTGAGCAGTTCTTCGTCGGTCGGCGCGGCCTCCTCCCCCGCGGCGGTGAGCAGCAGACCGATGACGCCCTGGCCGGGAGCGGCGCGTTCCTTGTCCACCAGGCGCCGGGCGACGCCGTACAGCGAGCCCATCGCCTCGCCGAAGGCGGCCGTGGACGGGGCGGCGGCTCGTACCAGCGCGGCCCAGGCGCGGAAGGCCGGGCGTACGTCCTCGGGCAGGTCGAACAGCTCGCACAGGACCCGCACGGGCACCTGGTAGGCGAAGCCGGAGACCAGGTCCGCGGGCTGCGGGCCGCCCTGGAGCTCGTCCAGGGTCTCCTCGACGGCCCGGGCGACCCTCTCCCGGAGCGATTCGGCGTGCCTGGGTGTGAGGACCGAGGCGAGCGTACGCCGCCATGCGGCATGGCGGTCCGGGTCGGACAGCGACATCCCGAAGTCGAACCGGCCGGACGGAGGCGGGGTGGTACGGGCGCTGCCGCCCTGGGGCGCCGGGGCGGGCGCCCGGCGGGGCCTCGCGGACCTGACGGCGGCTGAAGCGCGGGTCCGTCAGCACGGTGCGGACGTCGTCGTACCGCGTGACGAGCCACGCCGTGCCGCCGTTGGCCAGCCGCACCTGGGACACGGGGGCGTTCCTGCGCCGCCAGGTGAGCTCCTCCGGCGGGGCGAAGGGGCACTTCTGCTCGAAGGGATACACGCTCTGAGCTGCTGCTTCCACGGCCGCCTCCTCAGACCCGCACCGGCAGTACGGCCGGGTAGAACGTGAACAGGTTGCTGGCGAGCGGGACGCCGTCCAGATCGGGGCCGTCGAACCTGAGGTCCGGGAACCGGGCCAGCATCCGGGCGATGCCCTCCTGCATCTCGGCCCTGGCCAGTGCCGCGCCCAGGCAGAAGTGGGGCCCGTGGCCGAAGGCGGTCTGCCGGTGGGCGCAGCCGCGGCCGACGTCGAACACGGCGGCGTCGTCGCCGAAGATCTTCTCGTCCCGGTTGGCCGAGGCGAGCGAGACGAAGACCGTGGAGCCGGCCGGGATCTTCGTGCCCGACACCTCGAGGTCCTCGGTGGTGAACTTGGCGATCGCATAGCCGGTGCCCATCTGGGCGTAGCGCAGTATCTCCTCGACCGCGCCCTGGATCAGCTGCGGCTCGGCCCGCAGCCTGCGCATCTGCTCGGGGTGGCGCAAGAGTGCGTAGAAGGCGTTGCCGAGCTGGACGGCGGTGGACTCGTAGCCGGCCATCAGCAGCAGGATCACCGTGGAGACCAGCTCCTCGTTGTTGAGCCGCCCGTCGTCCTCGTCCCGCAGGCCGATCAGGGTGCTCAGCAGGTCGTCGCCGAGGTTCTGCCGTTTGCGGACGATCAGGCCGATGGCGTAGCGGCCGATGGACTGGAGTGCCTGGCCGAATTCGATGAAGGAGGACTGCATGTCGCGCCGGGTGAGCTGGGCGGCCAGGGCGGTGAACTCGGGGCGGGCCTCGTCCTCCAGGCCCAGCAGGTCGCAGATGACCCGGATGGGCAGTTTGTAGGCGTAGTCGGCCATCAGGTCGAAGCCGCCGTCACGCGAGGCCAGGTCGTCCAGCAGTTCGTCGGTGTGCGCGGCGATCGCGCCGCGCATGGCCTCCGCCTGCCGTGCGGTGAACGCCTGGTTGACGATCCGCCGCCAGCGGGTGTGGCCGGGCGGCTCGGATATCGAACCGCCGAAGTTGAAGACAGGACTGGACGCGTCGGCCTGGAAGCCGGTGTCCACCCGCGCGGCGCCTTCGCGGTTGATGGTCCGGCTGAAGCGCTGGTCGGTGAGGGCCGCGCGCACGTCCTCGTACCGGGTGATCAGCCAGGCGGTATCACCGCTCTCCAGGCGTACCTGGCTGACGGGCCGGTTCGCCCGCAGCCAGGCGAACTCCTCCGGCATCTGAAAGGGGACGTGGCGGGTGAAGGGATAGGTACGGTCGGCGATGTCCAAGGGAGTCTCCTGTTCAGTAGTGCCCGGACGGCACTTCGGGATGCGCCGCGAGACGTGCCCTGCGGTGTTCGCGTACGCGGTCGAGCAGACCGGCCGACGGGTCGGTGCCGGCGACGTCGCTGACGACGTGGTGGCCGAGGTATCCCAGGAACGACTCCTGTTCGGGGATCAGGCCCAGCCTGTTGTTGTGCGTGTGCAGGTAGCTGAGCAGGACGATCTGCCGCCGGCGTTCCGGCGAGGCGTCGTCGCCGCCGAGCGTGACCGCGGGCAGCACGGTGCCGCTCGCGCCGTCCAGCGCCTGCCACGCCTCGTGCACGGCCCGGCGAAACGGGTCCCTGAGACGGCCAAAGG
>KE354297.1 GCA_000415505.1 Streptomyces afghaniensis 772 | reverse complement strand
CGTGCACGGCCCGGCCGAACGGGTCCGACGGCGCGTCCGGCGGGTGCGGCAGGCCCAGCAGCCGTGCGGCGTGCGCGGCGGTGGGGGCCCGGCGCCGGCTCAGCAGGTCCGGCCAGGTGTCGAGGAACCGGTCGAAGACGTACGGCGACCACACCAGGCAGTAGTGGGCGAAGAAGGCCGCCATGTCGGCCGGGGACAGCCGGGCGGCGCCCAGACCGCGCAGCATCATGGAGAAGGCAGTGCCGAGCCGCTTGGCGGAGGACCCGTCGATGGCGCGCAGCGCGGCCAGCGCCACCGCGCTGCTGCGGTCGAAGAACCGCTCGGCGATGGCGACACCGTCCTCTCCCCCGTACTTGCCGTACTCCGGCGTGTACGGGACCCGGTGGATGGAGTCCGGCGGGCGCAGCTCGTCGGGCGTCTCCGACTCCAGCGCCGCCATGGTGGCCTGGGCGTCCCGGAACTCCTCGGCGGTGGGACCGGTGCCTCCGGGGAACTCGGCCAGGTGGGCGGCGAGCCGGCCGGCCACCTCGCGTACGTGCCGCTCCCCGGACTCGGGGTCGGGCCCGGCGAGACGCAGTCGCAGGCGGATGTGGTGGCCGCCCTGCCAGTAGCGGAGGAAGAAGGAGCGCTCCAGGACCCCCGAGTCGTACAGCGGGGCGACGGCCGGGGCCACCGCGTCCACCAGGAAGGCGTCCTGCTCGGTGTAGCGGTGGATGTGCAGGCCGTACCACTCAGTCGTTGACATCGTCGTCCCCTCGGGTGTGCGGGGCCGCGTCGGCCGCCGAGGGTCCGAGGGTGAGCTCGACGAAGAACTCCTCGGCGCCGGTGGGGCGGCCGTCCCGTCCGTCGTAGTCCTCGGCGTGCGGCAGGCATTCGTGGAAGGTGACCGTGGCCCCGTCGCCGGCCTCCGCGAGCTGCCGGGCCAGGATCTGGAGCAGGAAGGGGTTGCGGGCGTCGAGGTAGTGCGGTTTGTGCAGCCTGGCCGTGCGCGCTTCGAGAGCCCACCGCCTGGTCTCCGCCAGCAGGTCGTGCTCGCCCGGCGCGACGGCCGGTGCCGCGGTGATGCGGAAGAAGGTGTGCCGGGGTATGCCCCGGTCCCGGCGCCAGCGGTCGAACGCGGCGAGGGCGCCGGCCTCCTGGCGTTCCAGACCCTCCCCGGCCGGAACGGCATCGGTGGGACACCGCCACGACGCGCGGTCGAGCACCATGTCCCCGAGGAGTACGCGCGGCCGCGTCCGCTCGGCCGTCGGTGCGCCGGTGTGCCCGGCGGCCCGTCCCGCGAGGGCGTCGGCCCGGTCCAGCTGGTCCCACAGCCCGCCCCGGTACGTACGCGTGGGGGCGAACGCGCACAGCAGCCGGTAGAGGGCGGGCGCCGCCGCGGGGTAGAGGAAGTTGAGCGGTACGAGGTCCAGCGGCTGCCCGTCCCGGACGCTGACCAGCGTCAGCACGCGCCGCGCCGGATCGGGCCGGACGACGAGGTCCGCGAGGGTGAGCGTGTGGTCGCGGTCGGCGGCGGTGTGCGGGACGGAGCCGGGGTAGACGAGTTCGTACGGGCTGAGGCGTGGGTGCAGGTTGAAGTTGAGGCCGAGCACCGCCGTGATGTCGCACTGCCGGGGTGTCGTCTCGGCGATCCGGTCGCGCAGAGCCTCGGTGAGGCTCCAGGTGTCCGGCCGGTCCGGCTCCAGCAGTTCGCAGAAGCGGGAGAAGAACACGCCGTGTCCGGTGGTGACGCCGTTGACGACGGCGATCCGCCGGCCGGGGTCGGCGGCGAACTGCACGCGGTAGGCGGCGGACCGCCAGGGGGCCAGGGCCGGGGGCAGCCGGTCCGCGAACGCGCGCAACCGGTCCGGGTCGAGGCGGAGTTCGGTACGCGGTCCGGTACGCAGTTCGGTACGCAGCAGATCAGCGAACTCCCGGCGCAGCCGGCGAATGTCGTCGCAGTGCGGATCGCCGAGGCCGCCGGCGACCGCGCTCGCCTCGGCCGGGGACAGCTCGGAGAAGGCCCGGTAGAACTCGGTGAACGGCACGTCGGCCGCCGGCTCCCCGTACCGGCCGGTGAAGAAGGCGTACAGGCCCGCCTTCTCGATGCTCGCGTCGTCCAGCACGGGGACGACCCGCTGGAACAGCTCCAGGGCCCAGCGGTTCTCCTCCAGGAGCGCTGGCTGCCAGGTGCGGGCGGGTTCCCGGGTGCCGACGTCCTCGTACAGCGTGGAGCGCATCGCCTCGGGGGCCGGTGCCCGGCAGCCGACGGCGGCCACGAAGGCGTCGACCTGTTCCCGTACCTCGGCCAGGAGCGCGGCACGGCGCCGCGCCGTCGCGGCGGAGAAACCGTCCTCGATGGCCTGGAGGCGCTCGAAGACCACGGCGCAACCGCCCGCCTGGTCGGTGCCCAGTCCGCGCAGCCGCTGGGCGATGGCCTGAGCCGGACGCGGGTGCTGGTCCGGCAGCCCGAGTCCACGGTGGCAGATACCGGCCCGGACGAGCTGGTCCAGGGCCTTGGCCGCGGCCTGCGGGGCCAGTCCGGCCGCCACCAGCCTGTCGCGGACGTACCGTTCGGGCCGTTCGCCGTCCGCGAGCAGCTGCCGCAGCAGGTGCAGCAAGGCGGTGTCGCGGGCGCTGACGACGCGCGAGGTGCCGTACGCGGCCTCCTCGGCGCCGTCGGGGGCGCGCTGGACGCAGAACACCCGGTCGCCCCGCGCGGTCAGCGAGTTGTTGAGCCGGATGCGCATGAGCTCGTCGGCGCGGTCGAGCCGGTGCAGTTCGTACGCCATCCAGGAGAGCAGGCCGGCGCTGAGCCGCGCCTGCACGGGCCGTCCCTTCGGCGCGGGCTCCGGCTGGTGCTCGGTGGTGCCCGGTTGCCACGGGGCGGCGCCGATCTCGGTGAAGGACGCGAACGGCGAGGGCTTGAAGACGACCCGGTACGCGAAGCTGGTCAGGGTGTTCTCGACGCGGCGTCTCCGGCTGGGCTTGCGGCGAGGTGAGAACGGATCGGCGGCGTAGTCGAGCACGGTCCGCCAGGTGCGCTCGTCCGACAGCTGGAGCCCTCGCTGGAAGTCCTCCTGGTGGGCGGTGTCCGCCAGGACACGGCGGCCCGCGTCCAGTTCGGCGGCGAGCGCGGCCTCCGCCTCCCGCATCAGCCGCGTGCCGTCGGCGCGGTGCCGCAGCCATGCCTCCAGCAGCTCGCGCGGCTCGTCCTCCAGGAGCCGGACGGCGTCCGGGGCGTCGGGGAGGCGGTCGTTGTGGATGGCACGACGCAGCCCCAGGATCTCGTGCCGCTCCTCGGTGGCCAGCGCCGGTACGGCTTCGTACAGCGCGTCCTCCAGCCGGTCGCGCAGCTCCTCGCGGCGAGCCCTCGCGCGCTCGGCCTCCGCCAGGAGCGGCCACGTCCGGCTCGGTGCCAGCCCTTCCAGCGCGGGCAGGCCGAGCGTGCCGCGGCGGAAGAGGTAGTACGGGCTGAATCCGGCCGCCTGCTGTGCCCGGTCGCGTGCCGTGACGTCCTGCGCTGAGCTGCGCAGCGCTGCTGCGTCCCGCGCTGCTGCGTGATGTGGCGTGTCATGGTCGGTCGTCGTCACCGCGGAATCACCGCAATCTCCCAGTTCGGATCGGAGCGCAACGCCCCCACGCAGACCTGCGCCTGTGTGCCGCTGCCGCTGTCTTCGAGGCCGTAGGCCCGGTCCATCGCCGTCACGTCGAACCCGAGCACGGCGTGCCCGCTGAGGTCCTCCGCCGCGGCCGCCGCGCAGAGCGTCACGCCCTCGACCGCCGCGCCGACGGCCAGTTGCTGCTCGCGGTAGGGCCGCGCCCCCACCGCGCCGCGCCAGTCGAGCGGGGTCACCACGTGCACCGTGAAGGCGGCCAGCTCGGCGTTGAAGGAGGCCGCGAACAGAGCCTCCTGGACCCGCCGCGCACAGTCCGGGTCGGCTCCCGCGCCGACCGGCAGCAGGGCGTGCGGACCCGCCAGGTAGCGGTACCAGCCCGGGGCGACACCGTGGACGCGGTGCACCGCGCAGTACAGCGCCGTCTCCGCCGCTCGCGCGCCGAGTCCGTCGGGACAGTCGCGTGCCAGCTCGCGCAGCCCCTCGGCGGTGTGGTGCAGCACGGTCGCGAGCCGCTCTCCGGTCACCTCGGAACCGGTGAACAGCCGCCCGCGCGAGGCGCGCCGGGCGAGCACGGGCGCGGCCAGCAGGTCGGGTCGGTGCGGTGCGGGCAGGCCGAGGGTCACGTCATCGGCCGGGACGGTGGGGGGAGGAACTCGGCGGGCGTGGCGGCGTCCGGCCTGGGGCGCGAGCGGCCCGCTGGAGCGCGTCGAAACGGACGGAGCGCTTGATCACACGCGAGCGCTCCAGTACGGCGGGCACGGGTCCGGGGGCGGCAGCCGGCGTGGCGCCTTTGCCGGTGCCCGTGACCGGGTGGCCGAGGCCGATGACCGTGAGGACGTTCTCCACCGTCTCGTCCAGGCCCAGGCAGGCGTGCAGCGCCGTGTCGTCGAACGCCGAGCGCACATCGGCGTGTCCGAAGGCGGCGCGGGCCAGCCGTACGGCCCGTCCCACCGCCACACCGGCGTCGACCGCACCCAGCCGGGCGGAGAAGTCGCCGTACTTGTAGAAGTTCTTCCAGAAGCGGCTGGTGATCACGAGCAGCGCGGGCGGGAGGGGCTCGTGGGCGGACATGCCCAGGGCCGTACGGACGGCCCGGACCGTCCCGCGGCCCCGCACGCGGGTCAGCTCATGCCGGTAGGGGTCGTAGTGGCATCCCAGGTCCTCGCCGGTGAGGACGGTGTACGCCTCCGTCGGGTACATCGACCCGCCCGACGGGATCGGACGGCGCAGCTGCACGCTGGAGCCCCGGTGCGGCCGTGGGTCGGACGGGGTGGCGTGCACTCCGCCCGCCGGGTCGGCGCGCACCCGGCTGATCGCGAAGGCGTCGTACAGCAGCCGGTGCAGGGCGGCGAGGTGCGGGGCGCCGTCCGGCCCCAGCCGCAGCCGGCGTCCGCCGGTGTAGACCTTGACCGGCCACGGCCCGTCGTGCCAGTCGACCCGCCAGTCCTCCGGGTTGGCCGTCCGGGGGTCGAGCCGGAGCCCGGAGGTGTAGGCGTACGCCTCGTCCGCCGTGAGGGCAGCCGGTGCGCCGGTCGCCGTGCCGGTCGCGGGTGTGCGCGGCTCGTTCATCACTGTGTGCTCTCCCTTCCGGAGCCTGCCGGTCCGATGCGCGTCACGGGAACGGGTGCGGGACGGAGCCGATCTCGCGCTCCGGCGCGAGCCTGCTGCGGTAGGGCAGCCCCGTTCCCTCCGTGAGCCGGGGCAGGCCCCGAGTGCGCCGGTTGCGGTGGCCGAAGGTCATCGGGATCAGCCCCGGGACCAGGACCCGTACGCAGCTCAGCCTGTTGCGCCCCAGCTCGGGCATGGTCTGGTCGACGACCAGCACGTCCAGGCCGCGGTCGAGGATCCCGGACACGGCGGTGAACAGATCCGCCCTCAGATCGGGCGCGTCGGAGCGGAGCGTCTTCGGCACCCGGGCCAGCGGCACCGGACCGGGGCCCTGTCCGCCGTCGTCCCGGTCGAGGAGGAACGAGAACCGTTCGCGTGCCTCGGGCAGGGCCCCCACCGTGGAGTGGTCCTCCATGCGCCGTATCAGGTACGGGTCGTCGAGCATGCGCAGGGCCTCGGGCCGGCGGCGCTCGTAGGCGTCGCGGGTGGCGAGGATCGTGCCGACGAGCTCCTGCAACCCGCCCGCGACCGCCTGTACGGGATCGGGGTGGGAGCCGCAGCCCGCGAAGATCCGTGGGCCTGCGGCGTCCTCGTTCTCGGCCGTCAGGACGAGGGCGGGGATGCCGTACTCCATCGTGGCGTCGAAGCAGCGGAACCCGAACCCGGTGAACAGCCGAGCCTTGGCGAGCAGATGGTCCAGGGTTCGGTCGGCGCCTTCCATGGAGACCTCGGGGAGATCCAGTTCGCGGTACCAGGTGAGCAGGAAGGCGTCCCGCTCGGCCAGCTCACGCAGGCCGTGCAGGACCGCCTCCTCCACCGAGTTGCCCAGCGCGCAGCCGTTGGAGGTGTCGTAGAAGAACGAGACCTCGTCGTCGTGGCGCGGTCCCCAGAACGCCGCCCGCTCCGGTACGAGGACGCGGTCGTCCCTGCGGAAGGAGTACGCCCAGACCCAGTCGACCTCGGTGTCCGGGTCGAAAGGGCGGTAGCGGAACCCTTCCGACCGGTAGCTCTCCTCGGGGTGCGTGCCCAGGTCCGGCGGGTACAGCGCGCGGTCCGCGATGTCCGCGTACCGCGCCCGTACGGGCGGTGCGGCGCCGCCGCGGTGGAGGCCGGCGTACCGCTCCAGCCCTTCCAGTACGGCGATGGTGCGGCTCGTCCGGTAGTCGGCGGCCCGGCCGATGGCGGGTTCGCGGCGGCCCCAGCGGGCCGGCAGCTCCACCGAGCAGGCGCCGAAGGGGCTCTGCAGGTCCTGGCGGAGTTCCTTGAACAGGCCGAGCCCGGGATAGAGGTAGTCGCGGCGTACGGTCTCCTGGTCCACCTCGCGCGTACGCAGCACGGACGGGGTGATCTTGGTGAGCGGTACGTCGCGCGGGGTGAGGGCGGGTGCCGTGTCCCCGCGCAGCACACCGCAGCTCGGACAGGCGGAGTCGGCGAGGAGGGTCTGTTCCTCGACCGTCCCGGTGGCGCCGTCCACCACGACGACCCTCCCGCCGGGGTCCGGGCGCCGCCGGGCGAGGCAGGCCCGGACGTGGTGCTCGACCAGGCGCAGCACGCCCGGCCCCCACACGCGGACCTCGGGCCCGTGCGACCAGGACTCGGCGAAGTCGTCGCCCACCAGGTCGGGGCCGAACGGGGAGTTCGCGGTCCGGGTCACCAGACAGTTGGGGCAGCAGCCCTGCGAGCCGGGAACCCACATCGGTCCCAGGTAGGCCAGCGACCGCCAGGTGCCGACGAACAGGAGCGGACCGCCCGTCACCAGGCAGTCCACCACGGTGTCCTGGAAGTCACCGATCCCGTCGAGTTCGGCCACCAGCACCGTCGTCGCGGGTGCCGCGCCGTGCGCCGCCCCCAGTGCCATGCCCTGTGCCGCCCCCTGTGCCGTACGGTGACCGGCTTCGCCGGCGGCGAACCGTTCGGCCAGGTGGTCGGCGAGCACTCCCCTGCCGACGACGGCCGGTGCGGTCACCGGGCTCATGCGGGCACCTCCGGCGACGGTACGGCGACGACATGGGGGCCGCCGGAGCCGAGGAACGGCAGCATGGCGGTGAACTCCAGGGCACCGTCGGGTCCGGGTTCGCGCAGCGTGTCGGTCCAGGTCGCGACGGGCGGGGCGAGGAACGCCACCACTTCCCGGTCGTCCGCCCCGGCGGTGCCGCCCGCGCCCGTGGCGGCGTGCCGTGCGACGGCGCGGGCCAGGGCGTGCCCGACCGCCTGGTCGCGGTGGGTACCCACGCCGGTGACGGTGGCTCCGCTTCCGGTACGGACGTGCGCGCGGACGACACCGTGGGGCAGCGTCTCCACCGCCGTCGCCTTCCACGGGTCGCCCTCCACGGTCAGCGCCCCGGCGAGGAACCGTGACTCCGGCCCGCCGACGTCCGAGCCGCCGGGAGCCGGTGCCCAGTCCAGGACGCCGGCCGGCGCGGCGAGCGCGGCGTTCAGACGGGCCCTGCAGTGTGCCTCGGCGGACGACCATCCGGCGCCGAACCGGTAGCCCTGGCCCGGAGCGGCCGCGCCGGCAGCGGCGGCCGCGGCGAGCCCGTTCTCCCGGGCGACCCGTTCGGCCAGCCACTCCAACGCGAACAGCACGGCCTGGTTGCGGGCCTCGCGGGGAGCCAGCGCCCGGCACACCACCCGCAGGCCGCCGGGGTCGGCGGCGTCGTGCGCCGGGTCGGCGATCCGGCAGGCGCTCGCCGACAGCGGCAGCTGACCGAGGTCGTCCTCGCCGAGGGCGAGCAGCGGGCCGGTGAGCGGGTCGGTGAGGCGTGCGCTCACGGCGACGATGCGGTCCGAGACCTCGACCCGGGTCGGCGGGTCCTCCGGGGCGGGTATGTCGGGCCGTACCGCGTCCTCCGGCGTCACCACCCGGGGCGAGGCGTCCGCCGGCACGGGCCGCAGCGGTGGATGGTGGGGGCAGCACGGGTGGCGCGCCACGGAGTGGTTGCGTACGACCGGGGCGAGCGGTTCCACCGTGGTCACCGGTTTCCCGTCGAGCGGCGTCCCGTCGACGGGCTCGACTCCGGCCAGGAGGACGAAGGTGTGCTCCGCCAACCGCAGGGCGCCGACGGCCGACGGTGCGACGGCCGGTTCCAGTCCCTCGGTCTCCCCGACAGCCCTGCCCGCCACGGAGCGGTGGACGCACTCCCAGCACCAGGGCGTGTCCCGGCCGGGTGCCACGGCGGTCACGAAGTCACCGCACCCGGCCAGCACGCCGACGGCGGCACCACCCGCCCACAGCGCGCGCTGCGCCCGGGCCAGCCCGGCCGCGTCCGCATAGTCGTAGGCCAGCAGGACCACGTCGGCCCCGGCCACTGTGGGATGGTCCGCGACGGCGGCCGGGGCGGCCGGGCCGAGGCCGTCGTGCAGGCGCCAGCGCGCGCCGGGATCCGCCGCGGCCGTGTCGGCCAGCAGCGGCTCCAGACCGGGGTCGCCGTCGGCCAGGACGTCCACCCGGGCGATGCCGAAGTCGCGGAGCGCGTCGAGGAGGGCGCGCAGCGCCGTACCCCGCCCGGCGCACACCACGCGGCCGGTGCGGACCCGCTGGAGCCGGGTGACCGGCCGGTCGGCGTGGTGCTCCAGGAAGGCGAGGTGGGTGGCGTACCGCTCGCGCATCCACGCGGGGACCGGTTCAGCCGGGTGCGAGACCTCCTTGATGAGGCCGTTGCGCAGCAGCGCGTTGACCACGCTGAGCACCGAGCGACGGGCCCGTTCCGGGACGTTGCCGTAGATGTCCAGCAGGGTGCGTTCGCCGTCCAGGCCCGCGAAGAGGGAGCTGACCAGCTCGTACGCCCCCTGACCGCGTACGGAGAAGGAGCCGGTGTTGTTGCCCAGCCATACGCCGTCCTGCTGGCGTACGTAGAAGGCGTCGGCGCGGACGCGGAAGGTCCTGTTCAGCCCCGGGTCGGCGGCCGCGGCCGGACCGGGCGTCGTCGCGGTGCGCGTCGTGTCGGTTGCCTCGTCTGGTGCCATGCCTGATGCCATGTCAGAGCTTTCCGTGCGTGCTGTAGGCGGATGCGGCCTCGCGCTCGGACGCGCAGGTGATACGGGCGGGCCGGCTCCGTTCCGGGAGGGCGGCGCAGTGCTCGCGCACCGTGTGCGCGTCGACGCTGCCGACGACCTTGGCGGTCAGGAACTCCAGGCCGGTGGGCGCGCGTTCGACGGTGACCCGTACATCGCTGACGCCGGTGAGGTCGAGGACGTGGCGCTCGATCTCGCGCGGGTAGACCAGGACGCCGGCCAGCTTCTCGCCACCGTCGACGCGCCCTTCCAGGCAGAGGTTGCCGTCGGCGTCGAACCGGGCGTAGTCGGTGCCGGTGGCGTGGCCGGGCGGGCTGGCGACCGGGTCCGTACCCGGACGCCACAGGTGATGGCAGCGGCCCGGCCCGTCCACGGCGAGGGCTCCGATGCCGCGCTGGTCGGCGTCCCGCACCCAGACGGCCTTGCCGGGCACCGGGCGGCCGACGTGCCGGTTGTGTCCGGGGTCGTGGTCGAGAGCGATGGCGCCGGTCTCCGCGGTGCCGTACAGGTTGCTGACGGCCACGCCGGTGAACCGCTCCCTGATGAGGTCCACCCGGGGGGCGCTCAGATGCCCGCCGCCGAGGAACAGGGCGACGGAGCTCAGGTCGACGGCGGACTCCTCGGTCAGGCAGGCGGCGGCGGCCAGGGCCGGCACGCCGAGCGCCAGCACGCGCCGGCCGGCCGCCAGCTCGTACAGCGGCCTCCAGTCGTGCGCCGGGAAGACGAGCAGGTCGCGGCGGAAGTACAGGGCGGGCAGCACGGACATGAAGAAGGCGGCCGAGAAGCCCAGGGGCAGGCACGTCGCGAGGACCTCGGGCGGGCCGCCGGGAAAGACGTCCCCGTACATCGCGGCCTCGCAGTGCAGGGCGATGAGCTCCCACTCGTCCGCGTAGCCGATCGCCGCCTTGGGCCGGCCGGAGCTGCCGGAAGTGCACACGCCCCACAGCGGGCGGTGGTCCTCGCGGGGCAGCGGCAGCTCACCGTCCGCCACCTCGAACAGGGCCGGCGCGACCTGCCGGTGGGGCACGCCGAGGGTCACCGGGGACGCCCACAGCAGCACCGTGCCGGCGACGGTGGCCACGGCGAACAGGGAGGCCAGCGACTCCGGCCCGGCGGCCGGGTCCACGGCGTACGTCGCTCCGGGGCGGACCTCCGACGACCGTTCACGGCCGCGAGCCAGCAGGGCGTCCCAGGTGACGAACGCGTCGTCCCACCGCACTCCGGTGGGCGGCGTCCCGGCGGCGGTGTGCTGCCGGCCCGTCAGGAACCGGAGGAACGCCGGACGGCCCATGTCACCCACCCTTCGATGGTCTTCGGGGCGTCGGCGGGTCCGGGGACGGCGCCCGCTTCCGGGATGCGCTTGGTGAAGTACGCCCTCACCACGACGTTTTCGAGCGAGTCGAGCTGCCGGTGCGGGTCGCTCTCCTGAAGGAGGGCGGTGAGTCCGGCGCGCAGCTCCGACTCCGTTTCCGTTCCCGGCCCCGTTCCCGACTTCGTCCCTGGCGGTGGTGTCGCTGCTGTCACGCGTTGTCCCTCTCGCTCGTCTGCCAGAAGGCCTCCACGGCCTCGTTGAACTCCTCCGGCCTGTCGTGGCAGACCAGGTGCCCGGCTCCCTCGACGACCCGCCCGCGCACTCGCCCGCCCAGGCCGTCGGCGCGCTCCGCCGCGGACTTCTCGGCCGACTTCAGCGAGCCGTTGAGGATGAACACGGGGACGCGCAGGGAGGCGAGGTCCTCCGAGCGCACGAGCACCGTCCGCTCGAAGTCCCGGCCGCAGTGCCCCGTGACCGCGGCGAGCGTCTGCTTCCAGCGCCCGGTGTGCAGCCGCTCGTACTCGGCCGCCAGAGCCGGCTGCTCCGCGGCCAGCCGGTCGAACCCCGCGATGAGTGAGAGGAAGGCCTCCCTGCCGGCATCCGGGGCGAAGCCGGTGAGGACCAGGGAGGAGACCAGGTCGGGCCGGGTGGCCGCGCAGCGGAAGGCGAGCGGACCGCCCAGGTACGAGGCGCCGACGAGCCGTCCCCGGCCGAAACCGTGCACAAGCGTGACGAGGTGACGCAGAGCCCCGTCGAAGTAGTCCTCCTCCGCGTCCCGTGGGCAGCGGCCGTGTCCTGGCAGGTCCACCGGGATCACCCGGTAGCGGTCGCGCCACGCCCCGATCTGCCGGCTGAAGTGGGCGTAGCCCGTACCGAGCAGGCCGTGCACCAGGTAGACGGTCGGTTTCCCGCCGGTCGCGGTCTCCTCCGCCATGGGACGTCAGCCCGCCGTGGGAGCCGACGAGGACGGGTCCACGAAGTGTTCGACCGGGCGTCCCCCCGCTTCGATACGGCTCAGGATGTGTCGTGGCCTGCGCAGGTCCGCCACCAGGAACTGCGAGCTGGCCTCGTCGTTACGGGCGCGGGAGTCCGGTCGGTAGGGGGCGACGTCGGGGCTGCCGGGCGAGATCACCCCGGCCAGGCCCATCGCCACGTCCTGGAACTCCTGCGGTTCCCGGGTGGTGAGGACCAGCCGCTGCTCGGGGCAGGTGAAGGCGACCGCCGACATCATCCGCAGGTAGTCGTCGTCGTTGACCCGGGTGGTGTCCCGTGACGTCATCGCGGGGCGCATCCGGGGCACCGACAGGTCGACGACCGCACCCCGGGCCCGCAGGTGCGCGCCGTGGGAGACCAGGCTGACGATCTCGGCGGAGAGGTCGTCGTGCAGGCCCACCAGCACGCCGGGGTTGACGTACCGGAAGCCCGCGTCGAGCCAGCGGTCGAAGGAGACCACCCGGCGGTCGAAGTTCGCCTTGGGGACCTGGGCGGAGGTCTGGCCCATGAACCGGCCGTAGGTCTCCTTGTCGTAGCTCTCCTGGAAGACGCACATGGTGACCGGTTCCTCGTGGCCGATCCACTCGCCGAGGACGTCGATCTCGTCCGGCTCCATGCTGCCGATGTTGAAGTAGACCCGCTCGTAGCCCATGTCGAGGGCGGTGCGGATGGCCCAGCCGATCCGGAAGGCCGAGCTGAGCCGGGTGTGCTTGTCCTCGTACTCGCCGGTGAGGAAGCCGACTCCGCGGACGCCCTCGTGGTGGTAGAGGATCTCCAGCTGTGCGGTGATCTCCTTGCGGCCGGAGAACTTGCGGTCGAGGCGGAGGTTGCCCTTCCGCATGGAGCACATCTTGCACTCGGAGTCGCAGTAGTTGGTCGTGTAGAGCGGCACGAAGGTGTGCAGGCGGGGCGTGCGGGCGGCGCACCGGGCCTCGGCGGCGGCCTTCAGCTCCTCGGTGCTGATCGACCGGTCCTCCCACAGCGCCAGGGCCATCGCCTCCCTGGACCAGGCCGGCTCCTCGCTCTCCGGAAGCGCCAGAACGGCATGGGTGTCGACCTTGGCGGCCTCGCGTCGTACGTCCTCCAGTTCCGGGAGCGTGAAGTCGCCGGCAACTGCTTCTGGGCTCTGCGTCATACGAAGATCTCCCTGCGGTGGACTCCGGAAGAGACGCTGAATTTATATCTGCCGCAAAGCAGCGGGAACAAGGAAGAGGAAAACCAGAACCCCGACTCCATGACGAAAACACACCAGCAGTACAGCAGCGTTTGAGCGCGACTTTAGCGGTGATTTAGCGGCAACACAGCGAGAAGGCAGCGGGAAAATTGAATATCTTGTTCCTTGACGCCGACAAACCAACCCGCATAGCCTCCGAGTCGTGCGCAAAAAATTGCGCTCTACATTTCACCGGAAACGAAAGGAGCCTCCAGTGGACGCTGTGCACCTGTCCGAGCTGGACGTCGACGCCCTTGAGATCTCCGAGTTCCTGGACGACAGCCGCCTCGAGGACAGCGAGGTCGTGGCCAAGGTCATGTCGGCCTCCTGCACCACCTGTGAGTGCTGCTGCTCCTGCTCCTCCTGACGCGGTGCGCCAGGTCGGGTGAGCCAGCGGCACAGTGATGTGCCGACCGGTGCCCCGGGCCGAATCTCCGGCCCGGGGCACCGCTGCAAGTCCTCAGCAGCGTCAGCATCGAAAGGAATCCCATGGGCGGCCTGGAGACACGACTACTGGACACTCAACTCGCGGAACTCCCCTCCAGCTCTCCGCAGCGGAACCTGCTGATGCTCTATGTGCACGTACCTTTCTGCCATTCCAAGTGCACCTTCTGCGACTGGGTCCAGGCGATTCCCACCAAGGACCTCCTCCGCAAGCCGGATGATTCGGTACGGCAGAAATACATCACCGCACTGTGCAAGGAAATAGAGGTACGCGGTGCGGCCCACCGGTCTGCCGGGGACATTCCGTACGTCATTTACTGGGGCGGCGGTACGGCGAGCAGCCTGGACGAGCGCGAGGCGACCGCCGTCATGGAGGCGCTGCGCACCTCCTTCGACCTGAGCGAGGTCGCCGAGGCCACCATCGAGTGCAGCCCCGACACTGTGGACGCGAGGAAGCTGGCGTTCTTCCGCGGCCTGGGCTTCAACCGGGTGTCCAGCGGAGTGCAGTCCTTCGACGACACCCGGCTGCGCCGCCTCGGTCGTCGGCACACCGCCGCGCAGGCCACCCGTATCGTCCACGCCGCCCGCGAGGCCGGCTTCGAGGACGTGTCCATCGACCTCATGTCCGGCTTTCCGGACCAGGAGGCCGACGAGCTGGCCCGGACCGTCGACAAGGCCCTGGAACTGCCCGTCAACCACCTGTCGCTCTATTCGTTCCGGCCGACACCGGGCACCTTCATGCGCCGCCGGATGGAGACCTCCGAGCGGCGGGACTATCTGCGGCGTCAGCAGGTCCTGTTCGCCCGCGCCCGCCGGGCCATCGACGCCTCCGGGCTCACCGAATACGCCAACGGTTACTTCGGCAAGGTGTCGCCGTTCGCGGCCATGTACTTCCAGCTGCGAGCCGACACCGTGGGCCTCGGCTCGGGCGCGATCTCCTTGGTCAACCAGCAGTTCCAGTCCCATGCGAAGGGCCTGCTGCACCCCTACATCGCCGATCCGCTCGGCTTCGACATCGATGTGCCCGCCGGCCAGGACCGGGTACTGGTCTCGCTCCTCCAGGCGGGCCTCGCGATGTTCGATGGCGTACCGAGGAAGGACTGGTCCTACCGGACCGGCACGGACCTGGCCGAAGTCCTCACCCGGCCCGCCATCGCCCCGCTCGCCGACTTCCTCCGGGGCCGCGGCCTGATCGAGGACGACCGGGGCATCCGGCTGCCGCGCCGGCAGGCCGGTCTCACCCTGATCGAGCTCGCCTTCGAGATGGCGATGTCCCAGCCGGAACTCGTATGACGGCGCCCACGCCCCGGACAGACGCCGGGAGCACCGCTCACCATCGGCAATGGCTGGAGATCGCGCTGACGGCGCCACCCGGTACCGCCGACCTGCTGCTGGCCGGGATCGTGCGACCGCTGCTCACCGAGCCCCCGGCCACGGACGCGCCGACACCGGCATTCTTCGTACGCGGTACCGGTCCGGCGCAGCCCACCCTGTCCGTGCAGCTGGCCCTGGGGCCGGAGGACGGCGAGACCGCGCGCGAGTACGCCGCACGAGCACGGGAGCTGGCGGGCCGACTGGGCTCCGGAGCCGGGACCGGGGCCGGGGGCCGAGTCGGCACGGAAGTCCAGGTCGTGACGGGGCCCGCCCGGCTCGTTCCGCTCACCGGCTCCGTGTTCGACGGTCCTGCCCTGGCGCCGTTCACCCGCACGGTGCTGGCCGACCTGTGCCCGGCCCTCCTCGCGGTCGGTGCGGCCGGAGAGGCGGGCCGCCCGGCCCTGCTGGCGGCCGCCGCCGCGCTGATGGCCGCCCACCTGCGCGGCGTCAGCGCCTCGGGGGCGCCGACCGCACAGGACTACGAGCTGGGCAGGGACGGCGTGCCGCTCGGCTTCCTCAGCTACCGCTCGCACGCGGAGGCGTTCCTCGCCACCAGCCGGAATCCGCAGGCCGCGCGGTCGGCGATGAGCGAGCAGTACGCGCGGGTCGCCCCCACGCTGCTGGGCTTGGTCGACGCGGTGCTCACCCAGTGCGAGGGCCGTGGACCGGTGGTGTCCGAACCCGCCCGGCAGTGGTTCGAGGCCGTTCGCCCGGCGAAGCCCACGGCGACCGATCTGTTCCGGTCGGGTACGGAGCTGAGGCTGCTGGGGGACGAGGAGGAACAGGACGCCACCGCGCTGGACGAGAGCGCCTTCCACCGGATCGTCGGCGCGTCCGACGGGCTGCGCGACTTCCTCAACCGCGACCCGGCCTTCCTGGCCGCGCGCCTGCTGACCAGCCTGCTGTACCTGGGTCTGCACAGTGCAGGGCTGACCCTCACGGAGCGCTACTTCCTCTGCTACGCGGTGAGCCGCGCCTGTGAGGTCCTCTATGAGACGGACGCCCTGACGGTGCTCTCCGGGCTGGCCGGCGTACATCGCTTTTGAGACGGAAAATACGCCGTACGACACCGCCCGGCGGGAGTCGCGGCCGGTCGATCCGGGCGCTGTCCTCCGACCACTGCACCGAAGCGCCACCGCACGAGCATATCGCTGCATTGGCCACATATCACGTCTCATCTGCGGATTACCCCCGCGGCCACTAAACCGCGCTCCGGTGAAATCGCTTTCCCCTTGCGCCATGACCCGCTGGCCACTTTCCACGCATGACCATGAAAGATCAACTGAACTTCACGTAATGTCAGGTGTCGCAAATACGATCAAGCATCCAGTATGTGCCACAGGTCGGGGGACAGGTGCCCGTGCGGGAGCAGGCGAGAGAAAAACAGAGCGTCGGCCAGGTCCTTGGTTCCTACGGCGTGAACATCGCCGACGTGATGAATGAGTTCCTTGAGAGCTCCGCAGCCCACCGCGGCCTCCACGGCGACAAGGCCCGGCTGCGCATTCAGCGCCAAGGCAATGTGAGCTCTCCGTTCCCGTCTGTTTCTCCACCACCACGGGAAAACGTTTCCTCAGTAGCCGGCATCAACCGCATGTGTCTCACAACGGGGGAATTCCATGGAGGTCGATGTACTGGGACCGCTCGCGGTCTCACAGCAAACCGCTTCGATCGTACCGACGGCCGCCAAACCGCGGACCGTGCTGGCCATGCTTGCCGTGCAGGCCAACCAGTTCGTCCCTCTCGCGTCCCTGATGGACGAACTGTGGTCGACGGAGAAGAAGCCTGCCAGCGCCAAGACAGCGATGCAGAGTTACATCCTGCATCTGCGTAAGAACATCGCCACGGCCGCCGGAAGGGATCCCGACGGCTGTCCCGCCAAGACGCCCGGGGCCAAGGACATCCTGGTCACCCTGCCCGGCGGCTACCTCCTGCGGGCCCCCGTCGGGCGAGTCGTGCTGGACAACTTCGAGCAACTGGCCGCGGCCGGCCACCGGGCCAGGGAGAAGGGCGATTTCGAGGCCGCATCGGAGAATTTCGCGCAGGCGCTGGGGCTCTGCCGCGGCCAGGCCCTGGCGGACGTGCAGGCCGGCCCCCGATTGCAACGGGAGGTGGAGAGGATAGAGGAAGCCCGGCTCAACTGCCTGGACCGCAGAATCGAATCCGACCTTCGCCTGGGCAGGCACCACGAGCTGCTCAGCGAGCTGCGGAGCATCATTGCGCAGCACCCGACCCATGAAGGCCTGTGCGCGCATCTGATGCTCGCGCTGTACCGCTCGGGGCGCCGATCGGAAGCCCTGGACGTCTACCAGCGCATGCGCGCCACTCTGGTCACCGAACTGGGCCTCGAACCCTCGCCGGCGCTCAGGCGCCTACAGCGCTCCATGCTGCTCTCGGACCACGGGCTCAGCGAGCTCAACGTCACCTGGGACGTCTCCACCTTCTGACCTGTACGCCAAAGGGCGGCCACCCCTCACCGAGGGATGGCCGCCCTTCACATGGCTGCTCGCTTACTGGTTGTACGGACCGTAGTCGTAGTCCTCCAGCGGCACGGCCTGGCCGGAGCCCGTGCCGAACGGCGAGTAGTCGATGTCGTCGTAGCCGACGGCCGAGTACATCGCGGCCTTGGCCTCCTCGGTCGGCTCCACCCGGATGTTGCGGTAGCGGGACAGACCCGTACCGGCCGGGATGAGCTTACCGATGATGACGTTCTCCTTGAGGCCGATGAGCGAGTCGGACTTGGCGTTGATCGCCGCGTCGGTGAGGACTCGCGTCGTCTCCTGGAAGGACGCCGCCGACAGCCAGGACTCCGTGGCCAGCGAGGCCTTGGTGATACCCATGAGCTGCGGACGACCGGAGGCCGGGTGACCGCCCTCCTGGACCACACGACGGTTCTCGGTCTCGAACTTCGAGCGCTCGACCAGCTCGCCGGGCAGCAGCTCGGCGTCGCCGGACTCGATGATCGTCACACGGCGGAGCATCTGCCGGATGATGATCTCGATGTGCTTGTCGTGGATCGACACACCCTGCGAGTTGTAGACCTTCTGGACCTCGCCGACCAGGTGGACCTGGACGGCACGCTGGCCCAGGATGCGCAGCACGTCGTGCGGGTTGGTGGCACCCACGGTGAGCTTCTGGCCCACCTCGACGTGCTCGCCCTCGCTGACCAGGAGTCGGGCGCGCTTCGAGATCGGGTACGCCGTCTCGTCGCTGCCGTCGTCCGGCGTGATGACGATCTTCTTGGTCTTCTCGGTCTCCTCGATCCGCACGCGGCCGGAGGCCTCGGAGATCGGGGCGACACCCTTCGGGGTACGGGCCTCGAAGAGCTCGACGACACGCGGCAGACCCTGGGTGATGTCGTCACCGGCCACACCACCGGTGTGGAAGGTACGCATCGTCAGCTGGGTACCGGGCTCACCGATGGACTGGGCGGCGATGATGCCGACCGCCTCACCGATGTCGACCAGCTTGCCGGTGGCCAGCGAACGGCCGTAGCACATCGCGCAGGTGCCGACGGCGGACTCGCAGGTCAGGACCGAGCGGGTCTTGACCTCCTCGACGCCGTGGCGGACCAGCTCGTCGATGAGCACGTCGCCGAGGTCGGTACCGGCCGGGGCCAGCACCTTGCCGTCGACCACGATGTCCTCGGCGAGGCAGCGCGCGTACACGGACGTCTCGACGTCCTCCGCCTTGAGCAGCGTGCCCTCGGCGTTCCGGCTCGCGATCTGCAGACGCAGACCGCGCTCGGTGCCGCAGTCCTCCTCGCGAATGATGACGTCCTGGGAGACGTCGACCAGACGACGGGTGAGGTAACCCGAGTCGGCGGTACGCAGAGCGGTGTCCGCCAGACCCTTACGGGCACCGTGCGTGGAGATGAAGTACTCCAGCACGGACAGGCCCTCACGGAAGGAGGCCTTGATCGGACGCGGGATCGTCTCGTTCTTCGCGTTCGACACCAGACCACGCATACCGGCGATCTGACGCATCTGCATCATGTTGCCTCGTGCACCCGAGTTCACCATCATGAAGATCGGGTTGGTCTTCGGGAAGTTGTCGTTCATCGCCTCGGCGACCTCGTTGGTCGCCTTGGTCCAGATCGCGATGAGCTCCTGCGTGCGCTCGTCCTTGGTGATCAGACCGCGCTCGTACTGCTTCTGGACCTTCTCGTCCTGCGCCTCGTAGCCCTTGACGATCTCCTTCTTCGCCTCGGGAACGACGACGTCGGAGATGGCCACGGTGACACCGGAACGGGTCGCCCAGAAGAAGCCGGCCGCCTTCAGGTTGTCGAGCGTCGCCGCCACGATGACCTTCGGGTAGCGCTCGGCGAGGTCGTTGACGATCTCGGAGAGCTGCTTCTTGCCGACCTCGTAGTCGACGAACGGGTAGTCCTCGGGCAGCAGCTCGTTGAACAGCGCACGGCCCAGGGTGGTGTTCAGCCGGAAGCTGTCACCCTGCTGCCACTCGGGCTCACCCTCCTCACGCGCCGGCGGGGTCCAGCCACGCGGCGGGATGGTGCCGACCGGGAAGCGGACGTCGATCCTCGACTGGAGCGACAGCTCGCCCGCGTCGAAGGCCATGATCGCCTCGGCGACCGAGGCGAAGGAACGGCCCTCGCCCTTGAGGTCGCGCATCTCGCCGTCGGTGGTGAGGAAGAACAGACCGAGGACCATGTCCTGGGTCGGCATCGTCACCGGACGGCCGTCGGCCGGCTTGAGGATGTTGTTCGAGGACAGCATCAGGATGCGGGCCTCGGCCTGCGCCTCCGCGGACAGCGGCAGGTGCACGGCCATCTGGTCACCGTCGAAGTCCGCGTTGAACGCGGTGCAGACGAGCGGGTGGATCTGGATGGCCTTGCCCTCGACCAGCTGCGGCTCGAAGGCCTGGATGCCGAGGCGGTGCAGCGTGGGCGCACGGTTCAGCAGAACCGGGTGCTCCGCGATGACCTCTTCCAGCACGTCGTACACGACCGTGCGGCCGCGCTCGACCATGCGCTTCGCCGACTTGATGTTCTGCGCGTGGTTCAGGTCGACCAGGCGCTTCATCACGAACGGCTTGAAGAGCTCCAGCGCCATCGCCTTCGGCAGACCGCACTGGTGCAGCTTGAGCTGCGGACCGACGACGATCACGGAACGCGCGGAGTAGTCCACACGCTTACCGAGCAGGTTCTGACGGAAGCGACCCTGCTTACCCTTCAGCATGTCGCTGAGGGACTTCAGCGGGCGGTTACCGGGACCGGTGACCGGACGGCCACGGCGGCCGTTGTCGAAGAGCGCGTCGACGGCCTCCTGGAGCATGCGCTTCTCGTTGTTCACGATGATCTCGGGCGCACCGAGGTCGAGAAGCCGCTTCAGTCGGTTGTTCCGGTTGATCACACGGCGGTACAGGTCGTTCAGGTCGGAGGTCGCGAAGCGGCCACCGTCCAGCTGCACCATCGGACGCAGGTCCGGCGGGATGACCGGGACGCAGTCCAGCACCATGCCCTTGGGGCTGTTGCTGGTCTGCAGGAACGCGGAGACGACCTTCAGGCGCTTGAGCGCACGGGTCTTCTTCTGGCCCTTGCCGGTCCGGATGATCTCGCGGAGGCGCTCGGCCTCCTCGTCGAGGTCGAAGGACTCCAGGCGCTTCTGCAGCGCCGCGGCACCCATCGAGCCGTCGAAGTACGTGCCGAAGCGGTCACGCAGCTCGCGGTAGAGCAGCTCGTCGCCCTCGAGGTCCTGGACCTTGAGGTTCTTGAAGCGGTTCCACACCTCGTCGAGACGGTCGATCTCGCGCTGCGCACGGTCACGCAGCTGCTTCATCTCGCGCTCGGCACCCTCGCGCACCTTGCGGCGCACGTCGGCCTTGGCGCCCTCGGCCTCCAGCTCGGCCAGGTCGGTCTCGAGCTTCTTGGCGCGGGCCTCCAGGTCGGCGTCGCGGCGCTGCTCGATCTGCTGGCGCTCGACGGAGACGTGGGCCTCCAGCGAGGGCAGGTCGCGCGTACGGCGCTCCTCGTCCACGTACGTGATCATGTACGCCGCGAAGTAGATGACCTTCTCCAGGTCCTTCGGGGCGAGGTCGAGCAGGTAACCCAGCCGCGACGGAACGCCCTTGAAGTACCAGATGTGCGTCACGGGCGCGGCGAGCTCGATGTGGCCCATCCGCTCACGGCGCACCTTGGCACGGGTGACCTCGACGCCACACCGCTCACAGATGATGCCCTTGAAGCGGACGCGCTTGTACTTGCCGCAGTAGCACTCCCAGTCCCGGGTCGGACCGAAGATCTTCTCGCAGAAGAGTCCGTCCTTTTCGGGCTTGAGCGTGCGGTAGTTGATGGTCTCGGGCTTCTTGACCTCGCCGTGGCTCCACTGACGGATGTCGTCAGCGGTAGCCAGACCGATCCGGAGCTCGTCGAAGAAGTTGACGTCGAGCACTATGCGTCAATCCCTCTCAGGGTTGTAAGTCTTTGGTCTGATACGGGGGTCCTGGGGCCGGCGGGCCTTGGTCTCCCAAGGCCCGCCGGACTCCCGTCAGACCTCTTCGACGCTGCTCGGCTCGCGCCGGGACAGGTCGATGCCGAGCTCCTCCGCAGCGCGGAAGACGTCCTCGTCGGTGTCACGCATCTCGATGGACATACCGTCGCTGGACAGCACCTCCACGTTCAGGCAGAGAGACTGCATCTCCTTGATGAGCACCTTGAAGGACTCGGGGATGCCGGGCTCGGGGATGTTCTCGCCCTTGACGATGGCCTCGTAGACCTTCACGCGGCCGGTCACGTCGTCGGACTTGATGGTCAGCAGCTCCTGGAGGGCGTACGCGGCGCCGTAAGCCTCCAGCGCCCACACCTCCATCTCACCGAAGCGCTGGCCACCGAACTGGGCCTTACCACCCAGCGGCTGCTGGGTGATCATCGAGTAGGGGCCGGTCGAACGGGCGTGCAGCTTGTCGTCGACCAGGTGGTGCAGCTTGAGGATGTACATGTAGCCGACCGAGATCGGCTCCGGGAACGGCTCACCGGAGCGGCCGTCGAACAGCCGCGCCTTGCCGGACGGGAGCACCATGCGCTCGCCGTCGCGGTTCGGGATGGTGTGCTCCAGCAGACCGGCCAGCTCGTCCTCGCGGGCACCGTCGAAGACCGGCGTCGCGACGTTGGTCCGCGGCGGGACCTGGTCGGCGTCGATGGCCTGGAGACGCTGCGCCCACTCGTCGGCGAGACCGGAGACGTCCCAGCCCTGGCTGGCGAGCCAGCCGAGGTGGATCTCCAGCACCTGTCCCGGGTTCATTCGGGACGGGACACCGAGCGGGTTGAGGATGATGTCGACCGGGGTGCCGTCCTCCAGGAACGGCATGTCCTCGATCGGCAGGATCTTCGAGATGACGCCCTTGTTGCCGTGACGGCCGGCGAGCTTGTCACCGTCGGTGATCTTGCGCTTCTGCGCGACGTAGACGCGCACCAGCTGGTTCACACCGGGGGGAAGCTCGTCGCCCTCCTCGCGGTCGAAGACGCGCACACCGATGACCTTGCCGGTCTCGCCGTGCGGCACCTTCAGCGAGGTGTCACGGACCTCACGGGCCTTCTCACCGAAGATCGCGCGCAGCAGGCGCTCCTCGGGCGTCAGCTCGGTCTCACCCTTGGGCGTGACCTTGCCGACGAGGATGTCACCGGCGATGACCTCGGCACCGATACGGATGATGCCGCGCTCGTCGAGGTCGGCGAGGACCTCCTCGGAGACGTTCGGGATGTCCCGGGTGATCTCCTCGGGGCCGAGCTTGGTGTCACGGGCGTCGACCTCGTGCTCCTCGATGTGGATCGAGGAGAGGACGTCGTCCTGCACGAGGCGCTGCGACAGGATGATCGCGTCCTCGTAGTTGTGACCCTCCCACGGCATGAACGCCACGAGCAGGTTCTTGCCCAGCGCCATCTCGCCCCGCTGGGTGGCCGGACCGTCGGCGAGGACCTGGCCCTCGATGATCCGGTCGCCCTCGGCCACGATGACCTTCTGGTTGACCGAGGTGCCCTGGTTGGAGCGGGCGAACTTGGCCAGGCGGTACGTGATGTACGTGCCGTCGTCGTTGGCGGTGGTGATGTAGTCCGCGGAGACCTCCTGGACCACACCGGCCTTCTCGGCCTTGACCACGTCGCCGGCGTCGACCGCGGAGCGGTACTCCATGCCGGTGCCGACGAGCGGGGACTCCGCCTGGATCAGCGGAACGGCCTGGCGCATCATGTTCGCGCCCATGAGGGCACGGTTGGCGTCGTCGTGCTCCAGGAAGGGGATCATGGCGGTCGCGACCGACACCATCTGGCGCGGCGAGACGTCCATGTAGTCCACGTCCTCGGGGCCGACGTAGTCGACCTCGCCGCCCTTACGGCGGACCAGCACGCGGGCCTCGGCGAAGCGGAGGTCGTCCGTCAGCGGCGCGTTGGCCTGCGCGATGACGAAGCGGTCCTCCTCGTCGGCCGTGAGGTAGTCGACCTGGTCGGTGACCTGGCCCTCGAACACCTTGCGGTACGGGGTCTCGACGAAACCGAACGCGTTCACACGACCATAGGTGGCGAGCGAGCCGATCAGACCGATGTTCGGGCCTTCAGGGGTCTCGATCGGGCACATGCGGCCGTAGTGCGAGGGGTGCACGTCACGGACCTCGAAGCCGGCCCGCTCACGGGACAGACCACCCGGGCCGAGCGCGGAAAGACGCCGCTTGTGCGTCAGACCCGACAGCGGGTTGTTCTGGTCCATGAACTGGGACAGCTGGCTGGTGCCGAAGAACTCCTTGATGGAGGCGACGACCGGCCGGATGTTGATCAGGGTCTGCGGCGTGATCGCCTCGACGTCCTGGGTCGTCATCCGCTCGCGGACGACACGCTCCATACGCGCCAGACCCGTACGGACCTGGTTCTGGATGAGCTCGCCGACGCTGCGCAGGCGGCGGTTGCCGAAGTGGTCGATGTCGTCGGTCTCGACGACCACGGACGTGCCGTTGTCACCGACCGTCTCGGTCTCGCCGGCGTGCAGCTTCACCAGGTACTTGATCGTCGCGATGATGTCCTCGACGGTCAGGATCCCGGCGTCCAGCGGGGTGTCCGTACCCAGCTTCTTGTTGACCTTGTAACGGCCGACCTTGGCCAGGTCGTAGCGCTTGGGGTTGAAGTAGAGGTTCTCGAGCAGCGTCTGCGCGGCCTCACGCGTGGGGGGCTCGCCCGGGCGCAGCTTGCGGTAGATGTCGAGCAGCGCGTCGTCCTGGCCCTGGGTGTGGTCCTTCTCCAGGGTGGCGCGCATGGACTCGTACTCGCCGAACTCCTCGAGGATCTGCTCGGTGGTCCAGCCGAGCGCCTTGAGCAGGACGGTGACGGACTGCTTGCGCTTGCGGTCGATGCGGACACCGACCATGTCGCGCTTGTCGATCTCCATCTCCAGCCAGGCACCCCGGGACGGGATGATCTTCGCGGAGAAGATGTCCTTGTCGGACGTCTTGTCGATGGAGGAGTCGAAGTAGACGCCGGGCGAACGGACGAGCTGCGACACCACGACACGCTCGGTGCCGTTGATGACGAAGGTGCCCTTGTTCGTCATGAGCGGGAAGTCGCCCATGAAGACCGTCTGAGACTTGATCTCACCGGTCTCGTTGTTGGTGAACTCGGCGGTGACGAAGAGCGGGGCCGCGTACGTGAAGTCGCGCTCCTTGCACTCGTCGATCGAGTTCTTCGGCGGCTCGAAGCGGTGGTCGCGGAAGGTCAGCGACATCGACCCGCTGAAGTCCTCGATCGGGGAGATCTCCTCGAAGATCTCCTCGAGCCCGGACTTGGTGGGGACGTCCTGACCGTTCTCGAGAGCCTCCTCGACCCGACTCTGCCAGGCGGTGTTGCCGAGCAGCCAGTCGAAGCTCTCGGTCTGCAGCGCGAGCAGGTTCGGAACCTCGAGAGGCTCCTTGATCTTTGCAAAAGAGATGCGCAGCGGGGCAGTGCTGGCGGCGTTGTTCGTATTCGCGGTCGAGGCGTTGCGCGAGGCGGCCAAGAGGGGGTCCTTCCGAGGGCTCGGACTCACTACGCGCGTACCGGCCCCTCTCCCGTACACAGAGACAAGCTGCGTCGGTCCGGCCTAAAGGCCAGGTCAGACAGCTCTTGTCGTCGATGCTCGGGCGAGGGCAGACCCCTGGTGACGGGCAGGGGACAGCTAACAGGCAGCGCAAAGGGTCAGTGTAGCCACTTGGCACACTGATGTCCAGTCCGGGTTGTGAAACCCGTGTTGACCCTCGTTGTTCCACTCCTGCGACAAGGCGCTGCCCTCAACGCACGTTGATACTGCCCTCTTCGTCGCCGATCCATACCTCGGATTCGGATCCTTGTGACGACGCGTCCTGAGAATTGCGCGCTGCGTGCGGTTCGTCAAGGCCCCCCTGCCCGAACCGGGGCCCCGCCCAGAGACACGACGAAGATCACCATACCCCCCGCCACAGAGGGTGCAAGGCAACCGTGGCCGGACCCCGGAAACGCCGAAGAGCGACCACCCGGATGGATGATCGCTCTTCCGCGCTTACGCGTTACACGCCCAGCGGGACGTGTCGTGGATCCTGGCGGATCCGGGAGGTCTTACTTGACCTCGACGGAGGCACCGGCGCCCTCGAGGGACTCCTTGGCCTTGTCGGCGGCCTCCTTGTTGACCTTCTCCAGAACCGGCTTCGGCGCACCGTCGACCAGGTCCTTGGCCTCCTTCAGGCCCAGGGAGGTCAGCTCACGCACGACCTTGATGACCTGGATCTTCTTGTCGCCGGCACCGGTGAGGATGACGTCGAACTCGTCCTTCTCCGGCTCGGCCTCGGCGGCGGCGGCGCCACCGGCGCCACCGGCCATGACGACCGGGGCGGCCGCGGCGGCGGTGACGTCGAACTTCTCCTCGAACGCCTTCACGAACTCGGAGAGCTCGATGAGGGTCATCTCCTCGAACTGCGCGAGCAGGTCTTCCTGGCTGAGCTTCGCCATGATTGGCGGTCCTTCCACTAAATCGGCAGGTGCCGGATGTACATGTGAGGCGGGCGTACTACTGGCCCGCGACGGCCTCCGCGTTCAGGCAGCGGGGGCCGGGATGCGAGCCGAGTTACTCGGCACCGCCCTGCTCGTCCTGCTTGGCACGGAGCGCGTCCACGGTGCGGACGAGCTTCGACGGCAGCGCCTGGAAGACAGAGGCAGCCTGGGACTGCTTGCCCTTCATGGCACCGGCCAGCTTGGAGAGCAGAACCTCGCGGGACTCGAGGTCCGCAAGCTTCTTGATCTCATCGGCGGACAACGCCTTGCCGTCAAGGACGCCGCCCTTGATGACCAGGTTGGGGTTGTCCTTGGCGAAGTCACGGAGACCCTTCGCCGCCTCGACCGGGTCACCGGTCACGAAGGCGACGGCCGACGAACCCGTGAAGAGGTCGTCGATCGCGGTGATCCCGGCCTCGTTGGCCGCAATCTTGGTCAGCGTGTTCTTCGCCACACGGTAATGAGCGTTCTCACCGAGTGAACGACGCAGCTGCTGCAGCTGCGCCACGGTGAGACCGGTGTACGCAGTAACGACAGCGCCGTTGGAGTCGCGGAACTTGTCCCGCATCTCCTCGACGGCATCGACCTTGTCAGGCCTCGCCATGAGCCTCGGCCTCCTTCCGGGTGATTCGGACCGCGCGGACCCGAAGGAGGACTGGGGAAAACGAAACGCCCCGGCACAGGGGCACGGGGCGCAGCTCGACCGCTTGCACGCACGCACGGGGCGGCGGACTACGGGAGCTTCTCCAAGTGTCACCTGCGCGGGCCGTCCGCCGTTCAGCGGATCCTTCGGCCACCGCGCCCTCGTCCGAGCGCGCGGTAAACGACCAGCGGTCTTTGGCTTCTGTAGGAGAGTACGGGAACGGATCGCCGTCAAGCAAATCCGCCCGTACGACGGATCAGCTCGCGTCGAGTTCCTTGAACAGGTCGGCGAGGTCGGCGACGTCCTTGGCCGGCGGGGCCGTGACGTTCACCGGCTTGTTGTAGTCGAGGAAAGTGATGGTCATGTCGAGCGGGCCCTTGTCGGCGTCGCCCTTCATCCGGAACTGCTTGGTGTGGTCGTCGCCGTCGACCCACATGTCCATCGTGAGCTTGTCGACGCCCAGCTTCTCGTACTGCTTGATGCTCTTCTCCCGCTGCTCGCGGGTGTCCGCCTTGCCGTCCTTGAGGGACGCGCGGAGGTCCTTGAGCGTGACGGTGCCCGTGTAGTGGGTCGTCTCGACGCCCTCGACCTTCTCGGAGCCGACCTTCTTCACGTCCTTGGCGCCCGTGAGGAAGGTGGACTCCGCCGCCGGGTTCTGCTCGGCCTGGCTGGTGGACCCCAGTTTGTCCAGGTCCTTGCCCGCGTCGGACCCGGACAGGTCGAACTTCATCCAGGTCTTGCCGTCCATCTCCTTGGCCATCTCGGCTCCCCCACCGATGTACATGGCCTTGTCGACGAGGCGGATCTCCACGGCCTCGGTGGCTCCCTGGGCGGGCGCCGTCATCTTCATGCTCATGGCGATCGTGGGCTTCAGGCGCATCGACGCCTCACCCTTGACCTGGCCCGACTCCGGCACGGTGCCGCTCATGCGGTAGCGGAGGGACGTGATGTCCTCCGTGTTCTTCGCCGCCTTGGCGACGGCGGCCGCGGGCGTCATCTCCGGCGACTGCTCCGAACCGCAGCCGACCGCGCCGGCGGCGAGCAGCAGGGCACCCAGCCCGGCGACAGGTATGGATGTCTTCATTGATTCCCCCCAAGGAATGCGTGGTTGCTTCACAGCAAGGCCGTGAGCCTATCCCAGAGGGGCACAAGTGATCTATGCGGATTCACGGGGAGCTCAGGGCGTACCCGCCTTCTTCCGCATCAGGTCCTCGAAGTCCCCGGTGTCGGACACCGGGGGCCGCTCGGCCCGGACCCGCACTCCGTAGTCGCCGTAGTGCGCGGTCTGGGTCATCAGGCCCGTGCTCATCCGCGCCTTCTCCACCTTCTTGACCAGCAGGTTCCGCTCGTCGATCCAGATGTCGACGGTCTCGGTGGTGACACCGGCCTCCGTGAGCTGCTTCTTCAGGGCGGCGTCGGTGACGTCCGCGGCGGCCACGGTGCCGGAGTAGTGCGTGGCGCGCCGGCCGCGCACGGACTCCTCGCCGGCCTTCCTGACGTCCCCGGAGGCCAGCAGGAGCTTCACGGACTGGTTCGGTGTGGTGCTGCGCATCTGGTCGCCGAGATGGGCTCCGGAACCCCCGGCGAGGGCCTTCAGGTCCTCGTAGGCGTACCGGATCCAGTGCTTGCCGCCGGCCTGCTCGGCGAACTTTTCGCCCATGCGCGCGTAGTAGGCGTCGGGCAGGTAGCGGGCCTCCATGGAGGTGCTGCCGAGCCTGCGCATCGTGTCGGCCAGGGCGCCGCCGGTGTACGTGATGCTCAGGGTGCCGGTGATGCCGTCGCCCCAGCCGAGGGTGCCGTCGGCGGTCATGGACATCAGCGAGCCCATGGTCGTCGTGGACTCGACCCGGGCCGATCCGGCCCGCTCGGTGGCGCGCTCGGCGGAGCGCAGGGCCGCGACGGACCGGCCGTGGGCGGCGCGGTCGTCCTTGCGGGGGCCGTCGGAGGAGTCCGCGGAGGTGCAGGCGGCCACCCCCGTCAGCGCGCTCGCCACCGCGAGCACCAGGCCCACGCTGCGCACGGTCCTGCCCTGCATACGTCCCCCCGTTCGCATCCGGTTCCCGCACGTTAACCCAGGCCACCGGCGTACGTACCGGAAAAGGGAACGGGCCCCGCACCTGTGAGAGGTGCGGGGCCCGTGACCGGTTGCGTGAGCTGTCAGGCTCAGACCGCGGCCGGGTCCTCCTCGACGAGGAGGTTGCGGGTGCGGTTCGGGTCGACCGGGATGCCGGGGCCCATCGTGGTGGTGATGGCGGCCTTCTTGATGTACCGGCCCTTGGCGGCGGACGGCTTCAGACGGAGGATCTCCTCCAGCGCGGCGCCGTAGTTCTCCACCAGCTTGGTGTCGTCGAAGGACGACTTGCCGATGATGAAGTGCAGGTTCGCGTGCTTGTCCACACGGAACTCGATCTTGCCGCCCTTGATCTCGGTCACGGCCTTGGCCACGTCCGGGGTCACGGTGCCCGTCTTCGGGTTCGGCATCAGACCACGCGGACCGAGCACACGGCCGAGGCGGCCGACCTTGCCCATGAGGTCCGGGGTGGCGACGACGGCGTCGAAGTCCAGACGGCCCTTCGACACCTCGTCGATCAGCTCGTCGGCGCCGACGATGTCGGCGCCCGCGGCACGCGCGGCCTCGGCACGGTCGCCGGTCGCGAAGACCAGGACCCGGGCGGTCTTACCGGTGCCGTGCGGGAGGTTCACGGTGCCACGGACCATCTGGTCGGCCTTGCGCGGGTCGACACCCAGACGGAAGGCGACCTCGACGGTGCCGTCGAACTTGGTCGTGGAGGTCTCCTTGGCGAGACGGACGGCCTCGAGCGGGGCGTAGAGCTTCTCCCGGTCGATCTTGGCGTCCGCAGCGCGAAGGGACTTGCTGCGCTTGCTCACTACTGCTCCTGTGGATTCTTAGGAGTCGTGGTCCGGGCCGAGCAGGCCCTGCCACTTCTGCTGATGGGGTTGGGGCTCAGCCCTCGACCGTGACGCCCATGGAACGGGCGGTGCCGGCGATGATCTTCTCGGCGGCGTCCAGGTCGTTGACGTTGAGGTCGGGCATCTTGGTGGTGGCGATCTCGCGGACCTGGTCACGCGTGATCTTCGCGACCTTGGTCTTGTGCGGCTCGCTCGAGCCCTTCGCCACGCCCGCGGCCTTGAGGATCATCTTCGCGGCCGGCGGGGTCTTGGTGATGAAGGTGAAGGAGCGGTCCTCGTAGACCGTGATCTCCACCGGCACGACCCAGCCACGCTGCGACTCGGTCGCGGCGTTGTAGGCCTTGCAGAACTCCATGATGTTGACGCCGTGCTGGCCCAGCGCGGGGCCGACCGGCGGGGCCGGGTTGGCGGCACCGGCCTGGATCTGGAGCTTGATGAGCCCCGTGACCTTCTTCTTCTTGGGAGGCATGTGCTCTCTCCGGGTCCTAGTGAGAGTTTTCCAGCCTCCGATCCGGATCAGCCGGATGGAGGCATACCGCACAACGATAACGGGTATCTATGCGCGGCCAAAAACCGAGCAGATCAGGCAGACTCCAGGAGCCCGTCTGACCTGCTCGGAAGCCGGGGTGGTGCTAGTTCTTCTGGATCTGGTCGAAGGAGAGCTCGACCGGCGTCTCGCGGCCGAAGATCTCCACGAGGCCCTTGACCTTCTTCGAGTCCGGGTTGATCTCGTTGATGGTCGCCTGGAGCGTGGCGAACGGGCCGTCGGTGACGGTGACCGAGTCGCCGACCTCGAAGTCCAGCACCTGGACCTCGACCTTGCGCTGCGGAGCCGGCTTGCCCTCGGCCTCGGCGGCCTCGCGGGCGGCCTTCTCCTCGGCCTCCGGGGCGAGCATCTTGACGATCTCGTCCAGCGTCAGCGGGTACGGGTCGTAGGCGTTGCCCACGAAGCCGGTGACACCCGGGGTGTTGCGGACGACGCCCCAGGACTCGTTCGTCAGGTCCATACGGACCAGGACGTAGCCCGGGAGCTTGTTCTGCTTGATCGTCTTGCGATCGCCGCTCTTGATCTGGACGACCTCTTCCTGCGGCACCTCGGCCTGGAAGATGTAGTCCTCGACGTTCAGCGAGACGGCGCGCTGCTCCAGGTTGGTCTTCACGCGGTTCTCGTAGCCGGCGTAGGTGTGGATGACGTACCACTCGCCGGGCAGGACCCGCAGTTCCTCGCGAGCTTCTCGATCGGGTCGCGGTCGTCCTCGGGCTCTTCCTCGAGTTCTTCCGCGGCCTCTTCGGCGTCCTCGGTCTCCGCCTCGGCGGCGTCGTCCGCGACGGCGTCGGCAGCCTCGACCTCGGCGGAGGTCTCGGTGTCCTCGCTGTCCGCGCCCTCGACGGTGTCGAGCTCGTCCTCGACGGACTCGACAGGCTCGATGGCGTCGTTCACGTTCGGGTCAGACACGGTGGCTGCTTCTTCCTGGATACATAGGGGTGGAACATGCGAAAGGAGCGCCGGGTACCTCGGCGCTCTTCGCGGGCGGCTCAGCCGAACACGTACTTGGCGGCGTTGCTGAGTCCATAGTCAATCACGGTGACGAGGCCGATCATGACGACCACGAAGATGATCACCACGGTCGTGTATGTCGTCAGCTGGTTGCGGGTCGGCCAGACGACCTTCCGCAGCTCCGCGACGATCTGGCGGTAGAAGAGGGCAAGCCGCTTGAGCGGGCCCTTCTTGCCGCGCTTGCCGCCCTTGCGGGCCTTCTTGGACTCCGGCGCCTCGTCCTGGGCATCAGGCATGTCGATGGAGCCCACGGCGTCCGTCACTCGTCCTCACCTGATTCCGGGTCGTGGCCGTGCCGCGCCCGGTCTGAGCCGCACGGCGGTGCATTGCTGTACGTACATGCGCACACATCCTGGCGAAGGTGTGTGTAGCAGGGCCGGAGGGACTTGAACCCCCAACCGCTGGTTTTGGAGACCAGTGCTCTACCAATTGAGCTACGACCCTTTGTGTGTCCCCCAACGTACCGCATCCGTCCGGATGCTTGGTGTGCACCGAACGGGCGCGGCCTGCGGGAGGCCAACGAGGTGAGAGTGTACGTGGTCTGCGGCCGGTCGTCGAACAGAAAGGGCTCCGGCGGGGCCTCGTTGGCGGAAGATCGCCTGCGGAACAGGGTGCGGACGGCTGGACTCCGGCTGAAGATCGCCCAGGCCGTGCGGTCGATCCGGACTGTTGTTCAGGGGTTTGCCCGGCGTTGTTCAGTCTGTGAAACCCCCGTGCCGCGCACGTTTCCAGTCTGAAACGATGGGGCGCATGAGCGCTGCAACCCCTCCCACCGAGCGCCGGGTCTCCGCCCGAGTCGGCGCGATCTCCGAGTCCGCCACCCTCGCCGTGGACGCCAAGGCCAAGGCCCTCAAGGCCGCCGGGCGGCCGGTGATCGGCTTCGGCGCCGGTGAACCCGACTTCCCGACTCCGGACTACATCGTCGAGGCCGCGATCGAGGCCTGCAAGAACCCGAAGTTCCACCGCTACACGCCCGCCGGCGGTCTGCCCGAGCTGAAGGCAGCGATCGCCGCGAAGACGCTGCGCGACTCCGGCCTCGAGGTCGACGCGTCGCAGATCCTCGTCACCAACGGCGGCAAGCAGGCCATCTACGAGGCCTTCGCCGCGATCCTCGACCCGGGCGACGAGGTCATCGTGCCCGCGCCGTACTGGACGACGTACCCGGAGTCGATCCGGCTGGCCGGGGGTGTCCCGGTGGAGGTCGTCGCCGACGAGACCACCGGCTACCGGGTGACCGTCGAGCAGCTGGAGGCGGCCCGTACGGAGAAGACGAAGGTCGTCCTGTTCGTCTCGCCGTCGAACCCGACCGGCGCGGTCTACGGCGAGCAGGAGACCGAGGCGATCGGCCGCTGGGCCGTCGAGCACGGTCTGTGGGTGATGACCGACGAGATCTACGAGCACCTGGTCTACGGCGACGCCTCCGCCGTGTCGCTGCCGGCGGTGCTGCCCGAGCTGCGCGACAAGTGCATCGTGGTGAACGGTGTCGCGAAGACGTACGCGATGACCGGCTGGCGGGTCGGCTGGATCATCGGCCGAAGGACGTGGTCAAGGCCGCGACGAACCTCCAGTCGCACGCCACGTCGAACGTGTCCAACGTCGCCCAGGCCGCCGCGCTGGCCGCCGTCTCCGGCGACCTGTCGCCGTCGAGAAGATGCGGGAGGCCTTCGACCGGCGCCGCAAGACCATCGTGCGGATGCTGAACGAGATCGACGGCGTGGTGTGCCCGGAGCCGGAGGGCGCGTTCTACGCCTACCCGTCGGTCAAGGCGCTGGTCGGCAAGGAGATCCGGGGCCGGCGGCCCAAGGACACGGTCGAGCTGGCCGCGCTGATCCTGGAGGAGGCCGAGGTCGCGGTGGTGCCGGGTGAGGCGTTCGGTACGCCCGGGTATCTGCGGCTGTCGTACGCGCTGGGTGACGAGGATCTCGTCGAGGGCGTGAGCCGGATGCAGAAGCTGCTGGCGGAGGCGCGGGACTGACGTCCGCTCCGTCGGCCTGGGGCACATACCGAATTCGGTATGTCGCCCTATTTGTTGTGCGAGCAAGACCACGTAAAGGGGAACAGCTTC
>KE354296.1 GCA_000415505.1 Streptomyces afghaniensis 772 | reverse complement strand
GTCCCGCGCGGCGTAGCGGATCATCACCTCCGCGCATCTCGCGGAGTCTGGGGCGGGTCGAGGCCGTTGGTCGGTTCGTCGAGGATGAGCAGGTCCGGCATGCCGAGCATGGCCTGGGCGATGGCCAGGCGCTGGCGCATGCCCTGGGAGTAGGTGCGCACCGCGCGGGCGAGCGCGTCGCCCAGGCCCGCGATCTCCAGGGCCTCCTCCATGTGCGCGTCCTCGGCCGGGCGGCCGGTCGCGCGCCAGTACAGCTCCCAGGTTCTCGCGGCCGGACAGGTGCGGCAGGAAGCCCGCGCCCTCGACGAAGGC
>KE354295.1 GCA_000415505.1 Streptomyces afghaniensis 772 | reverse complement strand
CAGTCGGTGCCGTTCCGGCAGGACACGTCCTACCTGGCGATCGGTGAGCGTACGAACGCCAACGGTTCGAAGAAGTTCCGTGAGGCCATGCTGGACGTCGCTGGGACACTGTGTGGAGATGGCCCGGAGCAGATCCGTGAGGGCGCGCACATGCTCGACCTGTGCGTGACTACGTCGGCCGTGACGGTGTGGCCGACATGGAGGAGCTGGCCGGCCGTTTCGCCACCGCCTCGACGCTGCCGATCGTGCTGGACTCCACCGAGGTCGAGGTGATCCGGGCCGGTCTGGAGAAGCTCGGCGGCCGTGCGGTGATCAACTCGGTGAACTACGAGGACGGCGCCGGCCCGGAGTCCCGCTTCGCCAGGGTCACCCAGCTGGCCAGGGAGCACGGTGCCGCGCTGATCGCGCTGACCATCGACGAGGAGGGCCAGGCCCGTACCGCCGAGAAGAAGGTCGAGATCGCCGAGCGGCTGATCGACGATCTGACGGGCAACTGGGGCATTCACGAGGAGGACATCCTCGTCGACTGTCTGACTTCACCATCTGCACCGGTCAGGAGGAGTCCGCAAGGACGGCATCGCCACCATCGAGGGGATCCGCGAGCTGAAGCGGCGCCACCCGAAGGTGCAGACCACTCTCGGTCCGTCGAACATCTCCTTCGGTCTCAACCCGGCTGCCCGCATCCTGCTGAACTCGGTGTTCCTGGACGAGTGCGTCAAGGGCGGGTCTGGACTCGGCGATCGTGCACGCGAGCAAGATCCTGCCGATCGCCCGTTTCAGTGAGGAGGAGGTCCGGACGGCTCTGGACCTCATCTACGACCGCCGCGCCGAGGGCTATGACCCGCTGCAGAAGCTGATGCAGCTGTTCGAGGGCGCCACCGCCAAGTCCCTCAAGGCCGGCAAGGCCGAGGAGCTGGCCGCCCTGCCGCTGGACGAGCGTCTGAAGCGGCGCATCATCGACGGCGAGAAGAACGGCCTGGAGGCCGACCTCGACGAGGCCCTGCAGTCCCGCCCGGCGCTGGACATCGTCAACGAGACGCTGCTGGAGGGTATGAAGGTCGTCGGTGAGCTGTTCGGTTCCGGGCAGATGCAGCTGCCGTTCGTGCTGCAGTCGGCCGAGGTGATGAAGACGGCCGTGGCTCACCTCGAACCGCACATGGAGAAGACCGACGAGGCGGGCAAGGGCACCATCGTGCTGGCCACCGTGCGCGGTGACGTGCACGACATCGGCAAGAACCTTGTCGACATCATCCTGACCAACAACGGCTACAACGTCGTCAACCTGGGCATCAAGCAGCCGGTCTCGGCGATCCTGGACGCCGCCGAGGAGCACAAGGCCGACGTCATCGGCATGTCCGGTCTCCTGGTCAAGTCCACGGTGATCATGAAAGAGAACCTGGAGGAGCTGAACCAGCGCGACCTGGCGGCGAAGTACCCGGTCATCCTCGGCGGCGCCGCCCTCACCCGCGCCTACGTCGAGCAGGACCTGCACGAGATCTACCAGGGCGAGGTCCGCTACGCCCGCGACGCCTTCGAGGGCCTGCGCCTGATGGACGCCCTGATCGGCGTCAAGCGGGGCGTTCCGGGCGCCAAGCTGCCCGAGCTGAAGCAGCGTCGCGTGCGGGCCACCGCCCCGGCCGCCGTGGAGGAGCGCCCCGAGGAGGGGCACGTCCGCTCCGACGTCGCCACCGACAACCCCGTCCCCGAGCCGCCCTTCCGCGGCACTCGCGTGATCAAGGGCATCCAGCTCAAGGAGTACGCGAGCTGGCTCGACGAGGGCGCCCTGTTCAAGGGCCAGTGGGGCCTCAGGCAGGCCCGCACCGGCGAGGGCCCCTCGTACGAGGAACTCGTCGAGAGCGAGGGCCGGCCCCGGCTGCGCGGGCTGCTGGACAAGCTCCAGACGGACAACCTGCTGGAGGCGGCCGTGGTCTACGGCTACTTCCCGTGCGTCTCCAAGGACGACGACCTGATCATCCTGGACGAGCAGGGCAACGAGCGCACCCGCTTCACCTTCCCGCGCCAGCGCCGCGGCCGGCGCCTGTGCCTGGCCGACTTCTTCCGCCCGGAGGAGTCCGGCGAGACGGACGTCGTGGGCCTCCAGGTCGTCACCGTCGGCTCGCGCATCGGCGAGGAGACCGCGCGGCTCTTCGAGGCGAACGCCTACCGCGACTACCTCGAACTGCACGGCCTGTCCGTGCAGCTGGCCGAGGCGCTCGCCGAGTACTGGCACGCGCGCGTGCGCTCCGAACTCGGCTTCGCCGGCGAGGACCCGGACGAGATGCAGGGCATGTTCGAGCTGAAGTACCGGGGCGCCCGCTTCTCCCTCGGCTACGGCGCCTGCCCCAACCTGGAGGACCGCGCGAAGATCGCCGACCTGCTCCAGCCGGAGCGCATCGGCGTCCACCTGTCCGAGGAGTTCCAGCTGCACCCCGAGCAGTCCACGGACGCCATCGTGATCCACCACCCGGAGGCGAAGTACTTCAACGCCCGCTGAACCGCCCCACCGGGCGCAGGGCACGGCGGCCCCCGGCGTATCCACGGTGTGCCCGGGGGCACAGCGGTCAAACGAGGCGCTTCGTCCGCACACGACGTAGACTGGTCGGTCCACTGCAGGCCGGTTCCCACGTGGGAACCGGCCTGATCGTCCCTCAAGGAGGTAGGTGGATGACCAGTACGGTCCCCGCGCTCGGTACACGTACGGCCGAAGGCTCGGCCCTGCAGGCCGTGCTCCTCGACATGGACGGCACCCTGGTGGACACGGAGGGCTTCTGGTGGGACGTCGAGGTCGAGGTCTTCGCCTCCCTCGGCCACAGGCTCGACGAGTCCTGGCGCCATGTCGTGGTCGGCGGCCCCATGACCCGCAGCGCGGGGTTCCTGATCGAGGCCACCGGCGCCGACATCACCCTCGACGAGCTCACCGTGCTCCTCAACGACGGCTTCGAGGACCGCATCGGCCGCGCCCTGCCGCTGATGCCCGGCGCCGGCCGGCTGCTGGCCGAGCTGTACGAGTACGAGATCCCCACGGCCCTGGTCTCCGCCTCGCACCGGCGCATCATCGACCGGGTGCTGACCTCTCTGGGCGCGCACCACTTCGCCCTGACCGTGGCCGGAGACGAGGTCCCGCGCACCAAGCCCTACCCGGACCCGTACCTGGCGGCCGCCGCCGGACTCGGCGCCGACCCCGTCCGGTGCGCCGTCATCGAGGACACCGCGACCGGAGTCGCCGCCGCGGAGGCCGCGGGCTGCCAGGTCGTGGCGGTGCCCTCCGTGGCTCCCATCGCCCCGGCCCTGAGGCGCACGATCGTCACCTCTCTCGAAGAGGTCGACCTGACATTTCTGCACGGCCTGATGACGGAAATGCGCTAGGTGTTCACCCAGCGTGCAGCGGCGTTAGAGCGGTAATTCCGAAGGTGAATTCGAACTCCCCGGAGGATCGAATTCCCGTACCCTCGCACCCGTTTACGGGTGTGACGTTCCCCACGCGGTCCGGGGTCGACAGCAGGTCCGGTGCGTGCATTGCACCCCCTCCGGGGGGCCGTCGGCGTGCCCTTGTGTCCCGATTGGTGGAACGCTGCACCAAAGCTTCCGCTGTCGGGTTTTCAGTGCGTCCACGCCCGGTTCCGCAGCGTGATGGGTGCTCAACTCCGGTGGCGGCGAACCCTCCTGCCGACCGCGACTAATCTCGACGCGAGAACATCGCCCCACCCCCCGTGATCCGCTGCGCCACCCCTGCATGCCGGGTACACGGAGTCGACAGCTCTGGAGAAACTCGAGCATGAACCGCAAGACTTTGGTGCTGCCGGCCGTGATCGGCCTGCTCGCGCCGGTGCTCGCCGCCTGCGGCGGGTCCGACAGCGGGAGCGACAACGGCGGCGCGATCGTCGTCGGCACCACGGACCGGTTCACCGCCTCGAAGGACGCCCCCGCGCCCCTCGACCCGGCGTACGCCTACGACGTCGGCACCTGGAACATCCTGCGCCAGACCGTGCAGACCCTGATGATCCAGCCGCGCGGCGAGGGCGAGCCGGTACCGGAGGCCGCCGAGCGATGCGGCTTCACCGACACCGGCAACGAGCGCTACGCCTGCACCCTGCGCGACGGCCTGAAGTTCGCGAACGGCGACCCCGTCACCGCGGCCGACGTCAAGTACTCCATCGACCGCGCCCGTTCCCTCAAGGCCGACAGCGGCGTGTTCGCGCTGCTGTCCACCATCGACACCGTCGAGACGCAGGGCGACCGCGAGGTCATCTTCCACCTCAAGACCGCCGACGCGACCTTCCCGTACAAGCTGTCGACCCCGGTCGCCGGCATCGTCGACCCCGACGACTACCCGAAGAACAAGCTGCGCGACGGCTTCGACCTCGAGGGCTCCGGCCCGTACACGCTCAAGGCCGAGGTCGAGAACGACGAGATGGTCAAGGCCCGGTTCACCAGGAACCCCGACTACAAGGGGAGCCTGAAGGTGAACAACGACAAGGTCGAGATGGTCTCCTTCAAGGACACCGACGCCATGGGCGAGGCCCTGAACAAGGGCGACATCGACCTGATGACCCGCACCATGTCGCCGGAGCAGATCCGCAAGCTCTCGGGCGACGCGGACACCGCCATCGACCTCGTCGAGATGCCCGGCCTGGAGATCCGCTACCTGGGCTTCAACACCGACGCCCCGACCGTGAAGTCCAAGGCCGTACGCCAGGCGATGGCCCAGGTCGTCAACCGCAGCGAGCTGGTCTCCAAGGTCTACGGCTCCCAGGCCGAGCCGCTGTACTCGCTCGTCCCGGCCAGCGTCACCGGCCACTCCAACTCGTTCTTCAACAAGTACGGCGACCCGAACGTCACCAAGGCCCGCGCCCTGCTGAACCAGGCGAACGTCACCACCCCGGTGAAGCTCACGCTGCACTACACGACCGACCACTACGGTCCGGCCACCAAGCAGGAGTTCGAGGTCCTCCGCGACCAGCTGAACTCCAGCGGCCTGTTCGACGTCAGCATCAAGGGCACGCCGTGGGACACGTTCCGCCCGGCCGAGAAGAAGGGCGAGTACGACGTCTACGGCATGGGCTGGTTCCCGGACTTCCCGGACGCGGACAACTTCCTCGCGCCGTTCCTGGACAAGGACAACACCCTCGGCTCGCCGTACGACAACGGCCAGATCCGCAACACCCTGATTCCGGAGTCCCGCCGTGAGGCGGACCGGCTGTCCGCCTCCACCAGCCTGACGGACATTCAGGACATCGTCGCCTCCGACGTGCCGGTGCTGCCGCTGTGGCAGGGCAAGCAGTACGTCGCAGCGCGCGACGACATCACGGGTACCGCGTACGCCCTCAACTCCTCGTCGACGCTCCAGCTGTGGGAGCTCGGCCGGGGCGTGAGTGGCTGACGGACCCACTGGAACCCCGGGGCCGGTGACCGCGGCCCCCGGGGAACCGTGCCCCGGAGCCAGGGACATGCTCCGGGCGTTCTCGAGAACCGACGACAGGGCACACACGTGAACATACGCAACCAGTGGCCGGTCCTGCCCATCGTGGCGGGGCTCGCCTCCGGCCTGCTGACCGGCTGTGGAACGGAGACCGGAGACTCCGCGGGGGACGGCTCCAACGTGGTGGTGGGGATGTCCGACGACGTCCTGGCCACCGACCCGGCCTCCGGCTACGACCCCGGCTCCTGGCTGTTGTTCAACAACGTCTTCCAGTCGCTGCTCAGCTTCCCCAAGGGCGCCACGGAACCCCAGCCCGAGGCCGCCGAGAGCTGCGCCTTCAGCGACACGCAGACCACGGTCTACAAGTGCACGCTGAAGGACGGCCTCAAGTTCAGCAACGGTGACCAGCTCACCTCCGAGGACGTCAAGTTCTCCTTCGACCGCATGCTGAAGATCAACGACCCCGACGGGCCCGCGATCATGTTCCCCACGCTGGAGAAGGTCGAGACGCCGGACGAGAAGACGGTGGTCTTCCGGCTCAACACGGCCGACGCCACCTTCCCGAGCAAGATCGCCTCCGGCGCCGGCTCCATCGTCGACCACCGCCAGTACGACGCGGACGGGCTGCGCAAGGACGGCAAGGCCGTCGGCTCCGGCCCCTACCAGCTCGACTCGATCGACGACGAGCAGGCCGTCTTCTCCGTCAACGAGAACTACAAGGGCACCGCCAAGGTGAAGAACACCGGCGTGACGCTCAAGTTCTTCGACGGCGACCAGACCGCCCTGAAGCAGGCGATCCAGGCCGGGGACGTCGACATCGCCTACCGCGGCCTGACCGCCGGCGACATCGCGGACATGGAGAAGGCCGACGACGGCACCGGAGTCGAGGTCGTAGAGGGCAGCAGCGCCGAGGTCCAGCACCTGGTGTTCAACATGAACGACCCGGTCGCCGGAAAGTCCGGCGTACGCAAGGCCATCGCCCACCTGATCGACCGCGAAGCCCTCATCAAGGACGTCTACCAGGGCACCGCTACCCCGCTGTACTCGATCATCCCGGCCGGAATCGCCGGTCACAACACGGCCTTCTTCGACACCTACGGCGCCCGCCCCTCCAAGTCCAAGGCGGCCGCAGCCCTGCGCGCCGACGGCATCGACGGCAAGGTGAAGCTGACCCTGTGGTCGACGCCGTCCCGCTACGGCCCCGCCACCGACCAGGAGTTGAACGCCATCGCCGGCCAGCTCAATGCCAGCGGCCTGTTCGACGCCGACGTCAAGTCCGTCCCCTTCGGCCAGTACGAGAAGGACATCGCCGCCGGCAAGTACGGCGTCTACGTGAAGGGCTGGGTGCCCGACTACCCGGACGCCGACAACTTCACGGCCCCCTTCTTCGGCAAGGGCAACGTGCTGGGCAACAACTACGACAACGGCACCATCACCGGCACGCTCATCCCGCGCACCGCCGCCCTGACCAACCGCGCCGCCACCGACAAGGAGTTCGGCGAGCTCCAGGACATCGTCGCCGACGAACTGCCCGTCCTGCCCGTGTGGCAGGCCAAGCAGTACGCGGTCGTCCGCGACGGCGTCTACGGACTGGAGTACTGCCTCGACGCGTCCACCGTGTTCCGCTTCTGGGAGCTGAGCAAGGACTCCTGACGCACCCGCGTGCGTGAAGGAAGAGGGCGCCCCCTGCTCGGCAGGGGGCGCCCTCTGTGTCTCCGGTGCGCGGGTGTCTACTGCGCGCCGGGGCGCACCAGCCCGCTCTCGTACGCGTACACGGCTGCCTGCACGCGGTCGCGCAGGCCCAGCTTGGTGAGCACGTGCCCGACGTGCGTCTTGACGGTGGTCTCGCTGACGAACAGGTCCGCGGCGATCTCGGCGTTGGACAGCCCGCGCGCCACCAGCTTCAGCACCTCGACCTCGCGGTCGGTGAGCGTGTGCAGGGTGTCCGGCACGGGCTCCTCGCCCGACGGCAGATGCGTGGCGTACTTGTCGAGCAGGCGCCTGGTGATGCTCGGCGCGAGCATCGCCTCACCCGCGGCCACGACCCTGATCGCCTGCACCAGCTCGTTGGCCGGAGCGTCCTTCAGCAGGAAGCCGCTGGCACCGGCCCGCAGCGCCTCCACCACGTACTCGTCGAGGTCGAAGGTGGTCAGCACCAGGACCTTCGCCGGACCGTCCCGCCCGGGACCGGTGATCTGCCGGGTCGCCTCCACGCCGTCCATCCGCGGCATGCGGATGTCCATCAGGACCACATCGGGCTGGAGCGCCCGCACCTGGTCGAGCGCCTGGAGGCCGTCTCCGGCCTCGCCGACGACCGCGAGGTCCTGCTCGGCCTCCAGGATCATCCGGAAGCCCGTACGGAGCAGGGGCTGGTCGTCGACCAGTAGGACGCGGATGGCCACGTAAGTCTCCTTCGCTAGTCCGGCCCCATTCTGCCCTGCGCGAGGCCGCCGGACTCAGCCGCCCTGGCCGGTCGCCCGCAGCGGCAGCGGGTACGGCGGGGAGTGCCGCCGAACTCCGGGCAGTGGGCCTGGTGGTCGCACCAGCCGCACAGCTTCGTGGGGCGCGGCCGCCAGTCGCCCGTCTCGGTCGCCAGCCGGATCGCCTCCCACAGCGCGAGCAGCTTGCGCTCGACCCGCTCCAGGTCGGCGAGGACCGGGTCGTACGTCAGCACCTGGCCGCTGCCGAGATAGACCAGCTGGAGCCGCCGCGGCACCACGTTCTTCAGCCGCCAGACCACGAGGGCGTAGAACTTCATCTGGAACAGGGCACCCTCGGAGTACTCCGGCCTGGGGGCCTTCCCCGTCTTGTAGTCGACGATCCGGACCTCGCCCGTGGGCGCCACGTCGACCCGGTCGATGATGCCGCGCAGCCGCAGCCCGGACTCCAGCTCGGCCTCGACGAACAGCTCCCGCTCGGCCGGCTCCAGCCGGCTGGGGTCCTCCAGGGTGAACCAGCGCTCGACGAGCTGCTCGGCCTCGCCCAGCCAGCGCGCCAGCCGCTCGCCCTCGGGGTCGTCGGCGAAGAGCTCCACGACCTCCGGCCGCGTCTCCCGCAGCCGGTCCCACTGGCCCGGGATCAGCGACTTCGCCCGGGGCGCCGTGCGCTCGGCCGCCGGGGCGTCGAAGAGGCGCTCCAGGACCGCGTGCACCAGCGTGCCCCTGGTCGCCGCCTCGCTCGGCTTCTCCGGCAGCCGGTCGATGACCCGGAAGCGGTAGAGCAGCGGGCACTGCATGAAGTCACTGGCACGCGAGGGGGACAGCGAGGCGGGCGGTATGGCCGTGGGCGCGGTCCCGGCCGCCGTCTCCACTGCCGTCTCGATGACCGCCTCCACGGACCCGGCCGGGACCGGCGGATCCACCGCCGCGGCAGGGCTGCTGTCGGGCTGCGCGGCGCCCTCGGTGCTCGTCTCCATGCCCCAGACCATACGGGCCGCCACTGACAGTGACCCAGCCGCGGTCACGCCGCGGGCAGGAGTGAGGAGACGGGACGGAGGGAAACTCAGGGGTGCCGGGGCGGAAGGCACCTCGACGGACGCATACCATCGACTCGAGACCCTCCCGTCCGGCAGGCGCGGGAGACGATGCGAACGAGGGGACACCGGTGGACGAGAGCGGCGGGCGCGGGCAGCCGCGGTCCGGCAACGAGGAGTCGGCCGAGCGCCACGCAGGGCCTCCGGCCCGGGCCACCGACCCGACCCCCGCCGACGAACAGTCCACGGACGTACGGCGGTTCACCTCCACGAGTGACGACGACGCCCCTGCCGCGCCGCCGCCGACCCGGCCGGACGACCGCCCGTCTCCCCAGGCACCCGGACCGACGGCCGACCCGGC
>KE354294.1 GCA_000415505.1 Streptomyces afghaniensis 772 | reverse complement strand
GGAAGCACCACCCCAGGCGCACCCCGACCGCGCGGAGGCCTCCGCGCACGGCGAGGACGACGGCAGCAGCCGTTCGGAGGGCGACGCGCACGCGGACCGCCCCGAGGGCTTCGCCCGCGACGACAGCCGCCGTTCCGGGGCCGACGCGCACGCGGACCGCCCGGAGGCCGACGCCCTGCGCAAGGCCCGCGCCCACGGTGAGGACGACGGCACCCACTCGTCGGAGGCCGACAGGCACTCCGGCCGCCCCGAGCCGGACGCCCTGCGCAAGGCCCCCGCCCACGGCGACCACGACGCCGGCAACCCTCCGCCGGAGGGCGACGCACACCCCGACCGTGCCTACGCCGCCGGGCCGCACACGGACTCCGCCGCGGGCAAGCCCGATGCGCACAGCCGGCACGCCACCCCCGGCACCGGTGACCGCCACCTCGCGCACTCGGCCGACGGCAAGGGCCCCGCGCCCCAGCGCCCGGAGCCGCGTGGAGGACTGCTGATGGGGCGGCCGTTCGGAGTGCCCGTCTACGTCGCGCCCAGCTGGTTCCTCGTCGCCGCGCTGATCACCTGGGTGTTCGGCGGACAGCTGGAGCGCGTGCTGCCCGAGCTCGGTGCCGCCCGCTACCTGGTCTCCCTGTTCTTCGCGGTCGCCTTCTACGCGTCCGTGCTGGTGCACGAGCTGGCCCACACGGTCGCCGCCCTGCGCTTCAAGCTCCCCGTCCGCCGCATCCAGCTCCAGTTCTTCGGCGGCGTCTCCGAGATCGAGAAGGAGGCCGAGACCCCCGGACGGGAGTTCGTGCTCGCCTTCGTCGGACCGCTGCTCTCCCTCGTCCTCGCCGGCGTCTTCTACGCCGCCATGCAGACCGTGGAACCCGGCACGGTTCCGGGCGTGCTGCTGGCCGGCCTGATGATCTCCAACCTCATCGTGGCCGCCTTCAACCTCCTGCCCGGCCTGCCCCTGGACGGCGGCCGCATGCTCCGCGCGGTCGTCTGGAAGATCACCGGCAAGCCGATGACCGGCACCGTCGCCGCCGCCTGGGTCGGCCGCGCCCTCGCCGTCTCCGTCCTGATCGGCCTGCCGCTGCTGACCCAGTCCGGCGCCCTCGGCACCGACGCCGTGGACAACGTCGGCATGGACACCGTCCTGGACGCCCTGCTCGCCGCCATCCTCGCCGCGATCATCTGGACCGGCGCCGGCAACAGCCTGCGCATGGCCCGCCTGCGCGAGCACCTCCCCGAACTGCGCGCCCGAGCGCTCACCCGCCGCGCCGTCCCGGTCGAGAGCCACACCCCGCTCTCGGAGGCCCTGCGCCGCGCCAACGCCGCCGGCGCCCGCGCCCTGGTCGTCGTCGACGCCCACGGCAACCCCGTCTCCCTCGTCCGCGAGGCCGCCATCGTCGGCGTGCCCGAACACCGCCGCCCCTGGGTCGCGGTCAGCGGCCTCGCCCAGGACCTGACCGACGGCATGCGCGTCTCGGCGGAACTGTCCGGCGAGGAGCTCCTGGACGCGCTCCGGGCGACCCCCGCGACCGAGTACCTGGTCGTCGAGGAGACCGGCGAGATCTACGGCGTCCTGTCCGCGGCCGACGTGGAGCGAGCCTTCGTGAAGGCCATGGCCCGCCCCTCCTAGGGGTCGGACCGTGGTCGGAGGCCCTCTCAGGTGCCGGTAGGCTGGTCACATGTCCGAACCGACCGGTGCCGCCCGCAGGCGCGGGCCCTTCAAGGTCGGGGACCAGGTACAGCTGACCGACCCCAAGGGCCGCCACTACACGTTCACGCTCGAGGCCGGGAAGAACTTCCACACCCACAAGGGTTCCTTCCCGCACGACGAACTGATCGGCGCTCCCGAGGGCAGCGTTGTCCGCACCACAGGAAACGTCGCCTACCTCGCGCTGCGCCCCCTGCTCCCCGACTACGTCCTGTCCATGCCCCGCGGGGCAGCCGTCGTCTACCCGAAGGACGCGGGGCAGATCCTCGCCTTCGCCGACATCTTCCCCGGCGCCCGCGTCGTGGAGGCCGGCGTCGGCTCCGGCTCGCTCAGCAGCTTCCTGCTGCGCGCCATCGGCGACCAGGGCATGCTGCACAGCTACGAGCGCCGCGCGGACTTCGCCGAGATCGCCCAGGCGAACGTGGAGCGCTACTTCGGCGGCCCGCACCCCGCCTGGCAGCTCACCGTCGGCGACCTCCAGGACAACCTGTCCGACGCCGACGTCGACCGCGTCATCCTCGACATGCTCGCCCCCTGGGAGTGCCTGGAGGCCGTCTCCAAGGCGCTGGTCCCCGGCGGCATCCTGTGCTGCTACGTGGCGACCACCACCCAGCTCGCCCGGACGGTCGAGTCCATCCGCGAGATCGGCTGCTTCAACGAGCCGACCTCCTGGGAGACGATGATCCGCAACTGGCACATCGAGGGCCTGGCCGTCCGCCCGGACCACCGGATGATCGGCCACACCGGCTTCCTGCTCACCGCCCGCCGCCTCGCCGACGGCGTCGAGCCGCCCATGCGTCGCCGCCGCCCCGCCAAGGGCGCCTACGGCGAGGACTACGCCGGCCCCAACGCCGACGGCGGCACCGGCCGCTGAGACGACCCGCCGCCCCGCACAACGCACAGGCGCCGCGGCGGAGTTCCCGGGCACACTCCCGGAACTCCGCCGCGGCGCCTCACTGTTGCCCGGGCCGCCGCCACGGGTGAACCAGCGCGTGTCCCCCTTGACCTGAAACGGGCCCCCGGCGGCCCGCCTTGCCGACGTGACGCGGGCCCGCAGCGGCGTGCGACGGTCCCTGCCGCTGACGCAGCGGCAGGGACCGTAACCCTTCTGACTTCCCCGGCGCAGGACCTGCACACCCCGCCGTTCCCTCGCGGTGTGACGTGTGGCACCATCTTGGCCACCCACCGGCACAGCCCTCAGGAGACACTCCTAGTGCAGCCTTCCGCCGTCCCGGAGCTCGCCCACACCCACACCCGCCCCATCCACTGGCTCGCCACCGCGACTGCTGTCGCCGGCGTCGTGGCCCTCTCCTCGTTCCTCCAGCCGGGAGCGGCCACGGCGGCCCAGGCGGCCGGCCCCGAGACCAGAAGCGCTCCGGCGCACCTCGCGCCGCCCGACCCGGCCGCGGTGACGTTCCCGATCGAGTGCGGCCCGGTGAAGGCCGTGGTGCAGAAGCGGGCTTCCGGCGACCTCGACGGCGACGGCAACCCCGAGACGGTGGCCGTGGTCCACTGCGACTCCCCGATGGGCACCCCGCCGGACGGCGTGTACGTCCTCACCCGCGGCAGGGACGGCGGCGAACCGCGCGTGGTGGCGACCCTGCTCGACCCCGAGGACGGCACCACCGTCAGCGACTTCGCCGTACGCGACGGCGCCGTCACGGCCACGCTCCTCGGCTACTCGTCGTCCGATGTGCCGCGTTGCTGCCCCGATGTGCACAGCGACGCGAAATGGCGTTGGCACAGCGGCGCGTTCGTGCGCTCGACACCGGCCGGTGCCCGCAGTGTGTGAGGCCTCTGCGCCCCCGCGTGTGAGATATCAGACAGGAGTGACGGACTGTAGAGAAGTAGTCACTCTGCGTCCGGTCCGTAGACCTCGGCCCTGTCCGAAACTCGACGTACGTGGATGCACTCGCCCGGACACTCCTTCGCCGAGTCGATCACGTCCGTGAGAAGCGGCAGCGGAACGGGCGTTGTCGCGCCCTTGTCCTGGAGCAACTCGTCGTCGGGGCTCTTCACATAGGCCAGACCGTCGATGTCCAGCTCGAACACCTCGGGCGCGTACTGGGCGCAGATGCCGTCCCCGGTACACAGGTCCTGGTCGATCCAGACCTCCAGCGCATCGCCGTCGACCCCGGCCTCCTGCTGCACGCTCATGTCTCCTGCCGTTTCATGCGTCGAGCCGTGCCGGGAATCCGGCCAGCTCTGACGGGTGTTGAACGCTTCGACCGTACCTGAGGCTGGGTTCCAATCATGTTCGCTGGGTATTCCCCTGGCGTGAGGGAGAGCGCAAGGGTGAAGATCGGACACACCCCGACCGTCTTTGTGATCTAGGGGTTTCAATCGACACCCGCCCAGGTAGGGTCTGGAAGCGTCCAGCTCCCCTTGGAGGAGGTGAGGACCGTGGCAGCCCACGACGACGACATGAACCGCGGCATCCGCCCGGGACGCGGGTCCGACGACCCGGCCGGGCAGATCGCCTACCTTGAGCAGGAGATCGCCGTCCTGCGACGTAAGCTCGCCGACTCTCCGCGACACACGAGGATTCTCGAAGAGCGGATCGTCGAGCTGCAGACCAATCTGGCCGGCGTGTCCGCGCAGAACGAGCGGCTCGCCAACACGCTCCGTGAGGCTCGTGACCAGATCGTGGCCCTCAAGGAGGAAGTCGACCGGCTCGCGCAGCCGCCGGCCGGCTTCGGTGTCTTCCTGACGGCGAACGAGGACGGCACCGCCGACATCTTCACCGGCGGCCGCAAGCTCAGGGTGAACGTAAGCCCCAGCGTCGAGCTCGACGAGCTCCGGCGCGGCCAGGAAGTGATGCTCAACGAAGCGCTCAACGTGGTCGACGCCATGGAGTTCGAGCGCGTCGGCGACATCGTCACACTCAAGGAGATCCTCGAGGACGGCGAGCGGGCCCTGGTGCTCGGGCACACCGACGAGGAGCGGGTGGTACGGCTCGCCGAGCCGCTGCTGGACGTCACCATCCGCCCCGGCGACGCCCTCCTGCTCGAACCCCGCTCCGGCTACGTCTACGAGGTCGTGCCCAAGAGCGAGGTCGAGGAGCTCGTCCTCGAAGAGGTCCCCGACATCGGCTACGAGCAGATCGGTGGCTTGGGCGGCCAGATCGAGGCCATCCGCGACGCGGTCGAGCTCCCGTACCTCTACCCGGACCTGTTCAAGGAGCACGAACTGCGGCCGCCGAAGGGTGTCCTGCTGTACGGGCCCCCCGGATGCGGTAAGACCCTGATCGCCAAGGCCGTCGCCAACTCGCTGGCCAAGAAGGTCGCCGAGGTGACCGGCCAGGCCGCCGGCAAGAGTTTCTTCCTCAACATCAAGGGCCCCGAGCTCCTGAACAAGTACGTCGGTGAGACGGAGCGGCAGATCCGCCTCGTCTTCCAGCGGGCCCGTGAGAAGGCCAGCGAGGGCACCCCCGTCATCGTCTTCTTCGACGAGATGGAGTCCCTCTTCCGCACCCGTGGCTCCGGTGTCAGCTCGGACGTGGAGAACACCATCGTCCCGCAGCTGCTCGCCGAGATCGACGGCGTGGAGGGCCTGCAGAACGTGGTCGTGATCGGTGCCTCCAACCGTGAGGACATGATCGACCCCGCCATCCTGCGTCCCGGCCGGCTGGACGTGAAGATCAAGATCGAGCGTCCGGACGCCGAGGCGGCCAAGGACATCTTCGGCAAGTACCTCACCGAGCGCCTCCCGCTGCACAGCGACGACCTCGCCGAGCACAGCGGATCCAAGGCCTCCACAGTCCAGAGCATGATCCAGACGGCCGTCGAACAGATGTACGCCGAATCCGAGGAGAACCGCTTCCTGGAGGTCACCTACGCCAACGGCGACAAGGAAGTTCTCTACTTCAAGGACTTCAACTCCGGCGCCATGATCGAGAACATCGTGGGCCGCGCCAAGAAGATGGCGATCAAGGACTTCCTCGAGAAGAACCAGAAGGGCCTCCGGGTCTCCCACCTCCTCCAGGCCTGCGTGGACGAGTTCAAGGAGAACGAGGACCTGCCCAACACCACCAACCCGGACGACTGGGCCCGGATCTCCGGAAAGAAGGGCGAACGGATCGTGTACATCCGTACGCTCATCACCGGAAAGCAGGGCGCGGACACCGGACGCTCCATCGACACGGTGGCGAACACCGGTCAGTACCTGTAAAAGGCAGGGCGGCTGCGGGTGCCCTCGACGGGTACCCGCAGCCGACTGTTTTTCAGGCCACGGGTGGAGCAACGCAATGACGCAAATGATCTCCCCACCAGCGCAAAGGCGTTCTAGGCTCTTGCGTACCGCCAAGTCGCGCAGTGCGGGGACGGGCACCGCACACGCAACCGAGCGCCAGCGGTATCTGAGTGGCGCCCACGACCGAGGGCGCCGCCGGGCAAGGAGGGCCGCATGACCGTACGGCGAGTAATGGGCATCGAGACGGAGTACGGAATCTCCGTCCCCGGCCACCCCAACGCCAATGCCATGCTCACCTCGTCCCAGATCGTGAACGCCTACGCGGCGGCGATGCACCGGGCCCGCCGGGCCCGCTGGGACTTCGAGGAGGAGAACCCGCTGCGGGACGCCCGAGGCTTCGACCTCGCCCGCGAGGCCGCCGACTCCAGCCAGCTCACCGACGAGGACATCGGCCTGGCCAACGTGATCCTCACCAACGGCGCACGGCTCTACGTCGACCACGCACACCCCGAGTACAGCGCCCCCGAGGTCACCAACCCGCGGGACGCGGTCCTCTGGGACAAGGCCGGCGAGCGGATCATGGCGGAGGCCGCGGAACGGGCCGCCCAGCTGCCCGGTGCCCAGCCGATCCACCTGTACAAGAACAACACCGACAACAAGGGCGCGTCCTACGGCACGCACGAGAACTACCTGATGAAGCGGGAGACCCCCTTCTCGGACATCGTGCGCCACCTCACGCCGTTCTTCGTCTCCCGCCAGGTCTTCACCGGCGCGGGCCGCGTCGGCATCGGCCAGGACGGGCACGAGCACGGCTTCCAGCTCAGCCAGCGGGCCGACTACTTCGAGGTCGAGGTCGGCCTCGAGACGACGCTCAAGCGCCCGATCATCAACACCCGCGACGAGCCGCACGCGGACGCCGAGAAGTACCGGCGCCTGCACGTGATCATCGGTGACGCGAACCTGTCGGAGATCTCGACGTACCTCAAGCTGGGGACGACCTCCCTGGTCCTGTCGATGATCGAGGACGGTTTCATCGCCGTCGACCTCGCCGTCGACCAGCCCGTCCGCACCCTCCACCAGGTCTCGCACGACCCGTCCCTGAAGCGTCTGATCACGCTGCGCAGCGGCCGTACGCTCACGGCGGTGCAGCTTCAGATGGAGTACTACGAGCTCGCGCGCAAGTACGTGGAGGAGCGGTTCGGCGCGGACGCCGACGACCAGACCAAGGACGTCCTGTCGCGCTGGGAGGACACCCTCACCCGTCTGGAGCACGACCCGATGAGCCTGGCCGGCGAGCTGGACTGGGTCGCCAAGCGGGAGCTCATGGAGGGCTACCGGCGCCGGGACAGCCTCGACTGGGACGCGGCACGGCTGCACCTGGTCGACCTGCAGTACGCCGACGTACGGCCCGAGAAGGGCCTGTACAACCGTCTGGTGGCCCGCGGGCGCATGAAGCGGCTGCTGGACGAGGCGGACGTCGAGCGGGCCCGTACGGCGCCGCCGGAGGACACGCGCGCGTACTTCCGCGGCCGCTGCCTGGAGCAGTACGCGGACGACGTGGCGGCGGCGTCCTGGGACTCGGTGATCTTCGACCTGCCGGGCCGGGACTCCCTCCAGCGCGTTCCAACCCTGGAACCGCTTCGCGGAACGCGTAATCACGTCAAGGAGCTTCTGGACCGCTGCCGCACCGCGGAAGACCTGGTCAGGGTCCTTTCGGGCGGGTGAGCGCGGTCAACGGGTACTCGGGTGGGGCCCCGCCGGACAGGGTGGAAAATCCCAGGTCCGGGAATCATCGAGGTGGTCCCCGTACGTTGGAGCAACAGCGGGGCCATTGTCAGACCCGGCGAGTAGGGTCTGATCTTGACCGAGCAACTGTGTCGGGCGAACCGAGCGGGGTGAGGGATATGGCGACCAAGGACACCGGCGGCGGACAGCAGAAGGCCACCCGGTCCACCGAGGAGGTCGAGGAGCAGGCGGCAGAGGCGCAGGCTTCGGAGGACGTCAAGGAGCGTCACGAGAAGCTGAGCGACGACGTGGACTCGGTTCTGGACGAGATCGACGACGTCCTCGAGGAGAACGCCGAGGACTTCGTGCGGTCCTTCGTTCAAAAGGGTGGCCAGTAAGGCGCCTGAGCCTTCATTCCGAAGGTCACGGGGTGCCGTGGGTGACGGACGAGCCAGCGCGGAGCGCTGCGCGCGGGGCAGTGCATGACGTGGTGCCCTCGTGTGCGGCGCTCCGGCGTCGGTGGCGTCCGGGGCCCGGTGACCCGCCGGGCAGGAAGGGCGGGCAAATGCGGCGGGGCTCCCCCGGAGTTGGAGCCGCCGGGCATGTGGATCACCGCCGAAGGACGGGTAGGGTCCGTGGCATACCGAGCCCCCGGTCGCAACCGGACCGGGATTGTTCCAAGGATCGGCCCGACGTCACAGGGCGGGCTGTCGCATACGTGGAAGGAATCGCGTGGAAGCCAACACTCGTAGCACCGGGCGTCTACCAGCTGCCTTCCTGACGCCAGGGTCTTCCTCCTTCATGGATTTTCTCTCCGATCACCAGCCCGAACTGCTTCCGGGCAACAAGAAGTTGCCGCCGGTGCAGGGCGCGATCGAGGCGCCGCACGGCACGACGATCGTGGCCGTGACGTTCCCCGGCGGTGTCGTCCTCGCCGGTGACCGGCGGGCCACCATGGGCAACGTCATCGCGCAGCGGGACATCGAGAAGGTCTTCCCGGCCGACGAGTACTCGGCCGTCGGCATCGCCGGCACGGCCGGTCTGGCCGTGGAGATGGTGAAGCTGTTCCAGTTGGAGCTGGAGCACTTCGAGAAGGTCGAGGGCGCGCAGCTGTCGCTGGAGGGCAAGGCGAACCGGCTGTCGACGATGATCCGCTCGAACCTCGCCATGGCCATGCAGGGACTGGCCGTCGTCCCGCTCTTCGCCGGGTACGACGTGGACCGGGAGAAGGGGCGGATCTTCTCCTACGACGTCACGGGCGGGCGCTCCGAGGAGCAGAACTTCGCGGCCACCGGTTCCGGGTCGATCTTCGCTCGCGGCGCCATGAAGAAGCTCTTCCGGGACGACCTGAGCGAGTCCGAGGCCACGACGCTGGTGGTCCAGGCGCTCTACGACGCGGCAGACGACGACTCGGCGACCGGCGGTCCCGATGTCGCCCGCCGGATCTATCCCATCGTCACCGTGATCACCGAGGACGGCTTCCGCCGGCTCTCCGAGAACGAGTCGTCCGACATCGCGCGGTCGATTCTGGAGCGGCGTCTGGAGCAGCCCGACGGTCCGCGGGCCGCGCTGCTGTGAGCAGCGGGCTGTCTTCATGAGGGTGGTCCAGTGAACCGACGGAATCTTCAAGAGAGGGACGGATAACCGGTGTCGACGCCGTTCTATGTCTCACCCCAGCAGGCGATGGCCGACCGGGCGGAGTACGCCCGCAAGGGCATCGCCCGTGGTCGCAGCCTGGTCGTGCTGCAGTACGCCGACGGCATCGTGTTCGTCGGGGAGAACCCGTCCCGCGCGCTGCACAAGTTCAGCGAGATCTATGACCGGATCGGCTTCGCGGCCGCCGGCAAGTACAACGAGTACGAGAACCTGAGGATCGGCGGTGTGCGCTACGCCGACCTGCGGGGTTACACCTACGACCGGGACGATGTGACGGCCCGGGGCCTGGCGAACGTGTACGCGCAGACGCTGGGCACGATCTTCTCCAGCGCGGCGGAGAAGCCGTACGAGGTGGAGCTGGTCGTCGCGGAGGTCGGGGAGACGCCCGAGGGCGACCAGATCTACCGGCTGCCGCATGACGGTTCCATCGTGGACGAGCACGGCTCGGTCGCGGTGGGGGGCAACGCGGAGCAGATCAGCAACTATCTGGACCAGCGCCACCAGGACGGTATGACGCTGGCCGAGGCGCTGAAGCTGGCGGTGCAGGCGCTGTCCCGTGACACCAACGGCAGCGAGCGGGAGATCCCCGCGGAGCGGCTGGAAGTGGCGGTGCTGGACCGTACGCGGCCGCAGAAGCGGAAGTTCAAGCGGATCAGTGGGCGCCAGCTGGGCCGGCTGCTGGAGGCGGACGGAGCGAGCACGGCGTCGGAGGCCGAGGCGGACGCCGAGGCGGAGGCGTCGGACGGCGAGTAATCGTCCACTGCCGCGCGCCCCGGCCGTTCTGCGGCCTGGGCGCGCGGCCTGTGCCTGCGGCGGCCTGCGCGGGTGCGGCGGGGAACGGCGCGATGGGGTTTGCGAACCGACTGGCTGTCTGTTGACGCGCCAACCGCTGCGGGCGTCATGGCACCCTGGCTGCGGGCAATCGTGCCGCTGAGGGCGGCACGGGTGGGCGCAGCGGCACCCCGCTCCGCCGGGCTGCGGACCCACCCGGCCTCAGCGACAACGGGCGCTACCGCGGTCCCGGCGGTGCCGTAGAGCCCCGTACAACGAGCCGCACCGGGATGTCCCCGTCCTCGGGCTCACGGCCCTGCAGGACGGCCAGCAGCGCCGCCATACCCCGTTCACCGAACAGCTCGGCGTCCAGCCGGACCGTCGTCAGCTCGGGGTCGATCGCCGTGGCCAGGGCCAGATCGTCCAGGCCGGTGACCGACAGGTCGTCCGGGACGCGCAGGCCCAGACGGCGAGCTGCCTTGTACGTGCCGGCGGCCAGCTGGTCGTCGTCGCAGACCACGGCCGTGGGACGGGGACCGGGCCCCGAGAGGGCGGTTTCGGCCGCGGCCACCGCGCCCTCGATGGAGATCGGTGAGCGCGCCGTACGGACGGACGTGCCGGGCACCCCGGCCAGGCGCGCCGCCAGCTCCCGGGCACGGACCTCGAAGGTCCAGGACGGCACGTCCGCCGCCAGGTGGAGGAACCGGCGGTGCCCCAGGGACAGCAGGTGTTCCGCGACCTGGCGGACACCGTCGGCGATGTCCAGGTTGACCGTCGCCGCCCCCAGACTGCCCGCCGGGTCACTGTCCAGCATCACCAGCGGCAGCGCCTCCCCGCGGATCGCGGTCAGCGCGTCCGCGGCCATGGAGGACGCGATGACGCCGTCGAGCGCGGCCTGCGCGGAGGCGAAGGGGTCCCGGGCGGGGCCGATCCCCTCGGGGGAGGGGTAGAGGACCACGCCGAAGCCGTGCTCGGCGGCGACGCGGGTGGCGCCCGTGTAGACGCCGGCGAAGAACTCCGTGGTCAGGGCCGGGACCACCAGGAGGACCGTGCGGGTACGGCCCAGGCGCAGGTTGCGGGCGGCCAGATTCGGGCGGTAGCCGAGGTCGCGCGCGGCCTCGCGGACCCGCTGCGCCGTCGCCTCCGACACGCGCCCGCGCCACTTGTCCCCGAGGACCAGGGAGACCGCCGCCTGGGACACGCCGGCGGCCTGGGCGACGTCCCGGCTCGTGGGTCGGGTGCTGCCTCGTGCCACCGTCGGGCTGCTCCTTCGTCTGGACTCGTGAACAGCGGCCATGGTACGTATGGGAGTCGACGTTATACGTAAAACCTAGGGCGGGGACATGGCAACGGGATACCTGGAGATCCTTCGGGCGCGACACGCCGCCCGGCTGCTCGTCGGCACGCTCGTCGGCCGGTTGCCCAACGCCACTGCGGCCATCGCGATCCTGCTGTTCGTACGGGCCGAAGGCGGTTCGTACAGCCTCGCGGGGGCGCTGGCGGGCGTGTACGGCGTCGCCAACGCCGTGGGCCAGCCGGTGCTGGGCCGGCTCGTGGACCTGCGCGGGCAGCCGCGCGTGCAGTTGCCGGCGGCCGTTCTCTCCGGGCTCGCCATGGCCGTCTTCGCCTTCGCCGGGATCGGATCGCTGCCCCTCGCTTATGCCGCCGTGGCCGGTGCCGGGCTCTTCACGCCGCCCCTCGAGGGCGGGCTGCGGGCGTTGTGGTCGTCCGTCCTCCGCAAGGAGGAACACGTGCACACCGCGTACGCCATGGACGCCGTGGCCCAGGAGGTGATGTTCACCGTCGGGCCGCTGCTCGTGACGCTGTGCGTGTCCCTGTGGTCCGCCCAGGCCGCGCTGCTCGTGCTGAACGCGGTCGGGGTGCTGGGGGCGCTGTCCGTGGTGGTGTCGCCGCCCTCGCGCGCGTGGCGGTCGGCACCGCGGGAGGCGCACTGGCTGGGCGCGCTGCGCTCGGCGGGGCTGCTGGCGCTGCTGGCGGCGTTCCTGTTCATCGGGATGGCGCTCGGGTCCATCACGGTCGCCTCGGTGCCCTACGCGGACGAGCACGGCGGTGACGTCGTGTACGGCTGGCTGATGGCGGCCCTGGGGTTCGGGCGCTGGTCGGCGGCGCCGTCTACGGGGCCCGGCAGTGGGCCGGTGAGCCCGCGCGGCGACTGCGGGTGCTGGTCGCCCTTCTGGTGGTGTGTTACCTGCCGCTGATGCTCATGCCGGACGCGGTGCCCATGGTGGCGCTGACCGCCCTCGCCGGGGTCTTCCTCGCGCCCGCCATCGCCTGCGCGTTCGTCCTGGTCGACCGGCACGCGCCGCGCGGCACGGTCACCGAGGCGTTCTCCTGGCTGGTGACGACGTTCACCGTGGGCCACTCGGTCGGAACGGGCGTCGCGGGACCCGTCGTAGAGGTGGGCGGGGCCCTGTGGGGCTTCGCCGTGCCGGGGGTCGCCGGGGGCGTGTCCCTGCTGGTTTTGACCGCCACGGGGCGGGTACTCGCAGCTCCCGGTGGGGGAGCGGTGGTTGCCGCCGGTTCGGAAAATGATCCAAACCGTGCCGTCGAACCCCGTTTCAGTTCAGGGGATCGGGCGTAATGTTCCCTCATGGACCGCCGCATTTTCGGGCTGGAGAACGAGTACGGCGTCACGTGCACGTTCAGGGGACAGCGCCGCCTGTCTCCTGACGAGGTGGCGCGGTACCTCTTCCGCCGTGTCGTGTCATGGGGCCGCAGCAGCAATGTCTTTCTGCGAAACGGCGCCCGCCTCTATCTCGACGTGGGTTCACATCCGGAATACGCCACACCGGAATGTGACAACGTGATCGAACTGGTCACCCACGACAAAGCGGGCGAGCGCATTCTCGAAGGACTCCTGGTGGACGCCGAACGACGCCTGCACGAGGAGGGAATCGCGGGCGACGTCTACCTCTTCAAGAACAACACCGATTCGGCGGGCAACTCCTACGGCTGCCACGAGAACTATCTGGTCGCCCGGCACGGGGAGTTCTCCCGGCTCGCGGACATTCTGATTCCGTTCCTGGTCACACGGCAGTTGCTGTGCGGCGCGGGCAAGGTGCTCCAGACGCCGCGCGGTGCGGTGTACTGCGTCAGCCAGCGGGCCGAGCACATCTGGGAGGGCGTCTCCTCGGCGACGACCCGCTCCCGGCCGATCATCAACACGCGTGACGAGCCGCACGCGGACGCCGAGCGCTACCGCCGCCTGCACGTCATCGTGGGCGACTCCAACATGTCCGAGACGACCATGCTGCTCAAGGTCGGGGCCACCGACCTGGTACTGCGCATGATCGAGGCGGGCACCGTGATGCGGGACCTCACCCTGGAGAACCCGATCCGGGCGATCCGCGAGGTCAGCCACGACATCACCGGCCGCCGCAAGGTCCGGCTGGCCAGCGGACGCGAGGCCTCCGCCCTGGAGGTGCAGCGCGAGTACTACGAGAAGGCCGTGGACTTCTGCGAGCGCCGCGGCATCCGCACCGGCACCGTGGAGCAGGTCCTGGAGCTGTGGGGCCGCACCCTGGACGCGATCGAGACCGAGGACCTCGACCGCATCGGCACCGAGATCGACTGGGTCATGAAGTACAAGCTGCTCGAGCGGTACCGGGCCAAGCACAACATGACCATGTCGCATCCGCGGGTCGCGCAGATAGACCTCGCCTACCACGACATCCACCGCCGTCGTGGCCTGTACTACCTGCTCGAGAAGAAGGGGCAGGCGGCGCGGATCTGCAACGACTTGAAGATCTTCGAGGGCAAGTCCGTTCCGCCGCAGACCACTCGGGCCCGGCTGCGCGGCGACTTCATCCGGCGCGCGCAGGAACAGCGCCGTGACTTCACGGTCGACTGGGTTCACCTCAAGCTGAATGACCAGGCCCAGCGCACCGTGTTGTGCAAGGACCCGTTCCGTTCCGTGGACGACCGGGTGGAGAAGCTGATCGCCGGAATGTGAGGAAATGCGCCGGCGGGGAAATCGCCGGAACGCCACACGGGCGCCGTACGTTACAAGTACGGCGCCCTGCTCACGCCGTAGAGTTGCGCGCACGCCATCAACGAGATCGACCGATTACGAGGCCCCCACAGTGCGCCGACGCTCACTTCTCATCTCCGTACCCGCTGGACTGGCCACGCTCGCCGCATGCGGCGACGACAAGTCCGACTCGAGCAAGGCCAGCGACAGCCCGTCGCCCTCGGCGTCGGCCCCGTCCGCGGCCCCGCCGCCGAAGATCGTCGACGGCCCGCTGCCGGCGGTCACCGCGGGCACGAAGTTCGACGAGAAGCCGACGATCGCCAAGGGCAGCGGAGAGCCGTCGAAGCAGCTCGCGGTGAAGACCCTGGTCGCGGGCAGCGGCAAGACCGTCGCTGAGAACGACTTCGTCGTCGCGAACTACCTCGGCCAGGTCTGGAGCACCGCCAAGGTCTTCGACAACTCCTACGACCGCAAGGCCCGTCTGGCCATCCAGCTCACCCAGGGCCAGATCATCGACGGCTGGCGGTACGCGCTGGCCGGCAAGAAGGCCGGCAGCCGTGTCGAGATGGCCGTCCCGCCCACCTGGGGGTACGGCTCGCAGGGCAACCCGCAGGCGGGCATCAAGGGCACCGACACCCTGGTCTTCGTCGTCGACGTGCAGGACACGTTCAACGCCAAGAGCTCCGCCAAGGGCAAGGAGGTCCCGCAGGACGACGCGGACCTGCCCAAGGTCGGCACCGACACCGACGGCAAGGCGCCCTCCATCGAGGTGCCCAAGGCAGCCGCCCCGAAGAAGCTCGTCGCGGAGTACGTCCTGGAGGGCGACGGCGAGAAGGTCGCCGCCGCCGACAGCGTCCTCGTGCAGTACAAGGGCGTGCTGTGGGACGGCGGCAAGGAGTTCGACTCGTCGTACGCCAACAAGCAGCTGGTGTCGTTCTCGCTCCAGCAGGTCGTCAAGGGCTGGGCGCAGGGCCTGACCGGCAAGAAGGTCGGCAGCCGCGTCCTCATCGTCATCCCGCCGAAGCTGGGCTACGGGGACAACCCGCCGCAGGGCAGCGGTATCAAGAAGGACTCCACGCTGGTCTTTTCGGTGGACATCCTCGCGAAGCTGTGACGCGCGTGGGATGTAAGACTGTGCGTGTTCGCCTTTCCGCAGACAAGCAGGAGCTAGAGACGTGAGCATCGACAAGCCCGAGATCGACTTCCCGGGCGGCGAGCCCCCGGCGGACCTCGAGATCAAGGACATCTGGGAAGGCGACGGCCCGGTCGCGCAGGCGGGCCAGACCGTCACCGTGCACTACGTCGGCGTGGCCTTCAGCACGGGCGAGGAGTTCGACGCCAGCTGGAACCGCGGCACCCCCTTCCGCTTCCCGCTGGGCGGCGGCCGGGTCATCAAGGGCTGGGACCAGGGCGTGCAGGGCATGAAGGTCGGCGGCCGCCGTCAGCTGACCATCCCCGCTCACCTCGCCTACGGCAACCAGAGCCCGTCCCCTCTGATCAAGCCGGGCGAGACGCTGATCTTCGTGGTCGACCTGCTCGGGGTCTGAGCAGGATCCGAACAGACTCGATCACGTGGGGCCCATGCCTGTTCGGGCATGGGCCCTCGGCTTTTGCCGGGCCACCGCGGGGCGGTACGGTCGTCGTCGTCAAGCACCATAGGGAGGCGAAGCGCGTCGATGGCCATTGCCAAGGCCGAGCGGCTGATGAATCTGGCGCTGTGTCTGCTCGGGACGCGGCGGCCGCTCAGCAAGCGTGAGCTGCGCGACTCCATCGAGGCCTACGTCGAGGCCTTCGGGCCGGGCAACGGCGCGGGCGGCAACGACGACTCCTTCAACCGCATGTTCGAGCGCGACAAGGACGACCTGCGCGAACTCGGACTGGTCATCGAGACCGTCGAGAGCCTCGACGGCGAGGTCGGCTATCTGGCCCGCCGGGACAGCAACCGCCTCCCGCCCATCACCCTGGACGCCGAGGAAGCCGCCGCACTCGGGCTCGCCGCCAAGGTGTGGCAGCAGGCCCGGCTCGCCGGCGCCGCCAGCGGCGCTCTCCAGAAGCTGCGCGCGGCGGGACTCCCCGAGGACGTCGACCCGTACGGGGCGCACGGCGCGCTGGAGCCGCGCATCCCCGTGCACGAGGCGGCGTTCGAGCCGCTGATGCTCGCCTGCCGGGACCGCCGGCCCGTCGTGTTCGACTACCGCAAGGCCACCGCCGCCCACCCCGAGCAGCGGCACGTGGAGCCGTGGGCGCTGGAGTGCTGGCGGGGCCACTGGTACCTGGCGGGCTGGGACCGCGACCGGGGTGCCGAGCGGGTCTTCCGGCTGTCCCGGATCACCGGCAAGGTCCGCTCGCGCGGCGGCCGGTACACCGCTGACGTGCCGGACGTCGTCACCGTCCGTGAGACCGTCGCGAGCTGGGCCGGGGAGATCACCGACCGTTCGGCGCGGATCCGGCTGCGCTCGGCCGCGGGGTACCCCCTTCGGGCGAAGGCCACCTCGGTTCGGGAACTCGGCGACGGCTGGGACGAGTTGGAGATTCCGTACGGTCACGGGCTGGACGCCTGGCTGGTGGAGTTCGGGCCGGACGTGGTCGTCCTGGAGCCCGCGGAGCTGCGGGCCGACGTGGTGGACCGGCTGCGGGCCGTGGCCAAGGGCTGAGGGGGAGCGGACGAGACAGTGGCAGGCAAACCGGTCAGGCCCGTGAACGCCATCGACCAGACCCGGCGGATGCTCTCCCTGGTGACGTATCTGAGGGAGCGCCCCGGGGCCCGGGTCGAGGACGTCGCGCGCGCCTTCGGCATCACCGAGGACGAGCTGGTCTCCGACCTCGACGTGCTGCCCATGTGCGGCACCAGCTTCCGCGGCGGCGACCTGCTCGACATCGACACCGACGGCGAGCGCATCTGGTGGCACAACCCGGCCGCCCTGGCGGCGGAGGCGGCCGAGCCGCTCAGGCTCGCCGCCGACGAGGCCACCGCCCTGCTCGTCGCCGCCCGGGCCGTGGCCACCCTGCCCGGCCTGCGCGAGAGCGACCGCCAGGCGCTGCTGCGGGCGACGGCCAAGGTGGAGACCGCCGCCGGCGAGGCCGCGGGCGCCAGCTCGCGGCTGTCGGTGACCTTCGAGTCCGAGGGCGGGGTCTTCGCGGACGTCGACCGGGCGATCGCCGAGCGCCGCCGGCTGTGGATCCGCTACTACTCGCCCGCCCGCGACGAGGTCACCGAGCGGGAGATCGACCCGATCCGCCTGGTCAGCGTCGGGCACACCTATGTCGAGGCCTGGTGCCGCCGCTCGGAGGCGCGCCGCACCTTCCGGCTCGACCGGGTCGCCGAGATCAAGATCCTCGACGAACCGTCGGCACCGCCGGAGATCGAGCTGCGGGACCTGTCCGAGGCGCTGGTGCAGCCCGCGGCCGAGGACCCGGAGGTGGTGGTCGAGGTCGGGCCCGGCGGCCGCTGGGTCGCCGAGTACTACCCGCACGACAGTGCGGACGAGCTCGCGGACGGCGGGCTGCGTATCACGCTGCGGACCCCCGACCCGACGTCGCTGCGGCGCCTGGCGCTGCGGCTCGGGCGTGACGGCCGCATC
>KE354293.1 GCA_000415505.1 Streptomyces afghaniensis 772 | reverse complement strand
CCCGCATGGCCGCCAGGGCCCGGCCCGTCCGCCCCCGGCGCAGCGCGTGCGCCGCCAGCAGCGCGAGCGCCAGCAGGAGCAACTCCAGGACGTAGTACGCGCGGTCTCCCTCGAAACCCGCCGGGCGGCCCAGTGACAGGCCCGAGGTGGCGTACGGCTGGGCGAAGACGAAGCGGCTCACGCCCACGCCGACGGCGAACGTCGCCAGCGCCAGCGCCAGGCCCCGGCGGCCGATCGCCGGCCAGCCCGTGAGCAGGCCGAGCGGTGCCACCAGGACGACCGCCACCGCGAGGGCCGCCAGCTCCGGCACGGCCGGCAGGCCCGGGAAACGGCCCGCGGCCAGCAGCGCGGTGAACAGCGCGCCCAGACCCGCGTACGCCGCCTGCCCCAGCGAGATCTGGCCGCCGCGTCCGGTGACCACCACCAGGGACAGCAGGACGACGGCCAGCGCCGGCACCTGGATCGACGTGTGCAGGTCCCGGCCGGCGAGGCCCAGCGGCAGCAGGAACAGCACGGCCGCCACGATCCACGCGCCGGGCGGCGTCGGAACCCGGGCGGTGGCCGTGCGCGGCAGCGCGTCACGCGTGCCCACGCCCGGCAGGACCAGGGCCGCGACCAGCAGGGCGACGACGAACAGGTTCGTGCCGGCCGTCTGGAGCAGCGGCGCGCCCCACCCGGACGGGTGCAGCCGCGTGAGCTGGCTCTGCGCCACCCCGACGCCCAGCGCCACCGCCACCGCGACCGGCAGGCTCCGCATCCGCGCGGCGACCGCGACCGCCACCACCTCCATCACGAGCAGCGACAGCCCGTACGGGTCGAGCCGCACGTACGGCGCGAGCAGCACGCCCGTCAGGCCCGCCGTGAACGAGCCGAACGCCCAGCCCGCCGCCGCGACCCGGTCCGCGTCGATGCCGCCCAGCACGGCGAGCTGCCGGTCGTCGACCACGGCCCGCAGTTCCCGCCCGAACCGCGTCCGGCGGACGACCACCGCGACCCCCGCGGCCAGCACCAGCACCACCGCCAGCTGCCCCCACGGCTCGTCCGGCACCAGCTCCGGCGCGTCGTCCCGGGCCCCCTGTCCCCACAGCAGCGCCGCTCCGCCCACCAGCAGCACGAACACCCCGATGGACGCCACCAGCGTCTGCGCGGGGTCACCCCCGAGAACGGCCAGGGGCCGGAAGACGAACCGTTCCAGTACGACGCCCAGCCCCGGCGCCAGCACCAGCAGCGTCACCGCGGCCCCGAGCCACAGCGGCCAGCCCCACTCGACCACGCACTGCCGCAGCACGTAGGCGCACACCATCGCGATCGCGCCGTGCGCGAAGTTCAGCACGCCGGTCGCGCGGTACGTCACGATCAGGCCGATCCCGGTCAGCGCCGCCGCGCTGCCCACCGACAGGCCGGCCAGGGTGAGGTCGTACGTCAGCGAGGACATCGGCCGGGCTCAGTCGGTCTCTTCGGCGGGCTCGCAGATCGGGCACGGGCCCAGCTCGCCGCTCGCCACCAGCTCGGAGTCCACCGGAACCGCTTCCGCCTTCCCCGCGACCAGCGGGCAGTCCGCGCGGTGCCACAGCGTGCCGCCCGGCACCATCAGCAGCTCGCCGCTGACCGCGAGGGGAGCGAGCGCGGCCTGCCCGGTCTCGTCCTCGTCGGCCGGCTCGGCCGCCACCAGCAGGCCGTACAGCTCCTCCACGCGCGCGGCGGCGATCGAGCCCCGGCCGTGGGCCAGCAGCACCGCCCCGGAGACGATCAGCGCCGCGCCGGGGACCGTGCAGGAGGCGAGGTAGGGCAGCTGCCGTTCGGCGAAGCGCTCGCCGGAGACGCCGTACCAGCCGACGACGCACAGCACCGCGCCGGCGGCCAGCGCCGCCCAGCCGGCCCAGAGGACGGGATGCACGGTCCGCAGTCGGCTTGTCCGCATCGCTGGCTCCCACACGTCGGTTGTCCGGGCACGCGCCTGGCCGCCTGTTCAAGTCCGCCGATCGCTTGCACTATGCCCCTTGGAAGCTGACCCTGAAAGCACCGGGCGCACATGGCCCGGACCGACACCCGGTGGTGAGCCAGATGGTTCTCGGCAGCGACCTCAGGCGAGGGAACGCGACACGGGGCCCACGAGCCGCGGGACGGGGTACGGCGATCGCCGCCGCCCTGATCCTGGCCCTCGCCCCGGCCCTCGCGGCATGCAGCGACGACAACGGCGGCGGCAGCGAGACCACGCCGCCCACACCGACCGCGGAGCGGACCACGAGCGCACCGGCCAGCGCGCCGGCGGACCGGGCCGCGGCCGAGACGGAGATCAGGCAGAACTGGCAGAAGTTCTTCGACCCGAAGACCTCGACCGAGGACAAGCAGGCCCTCCTGGAGAACGGCGACCGGTTGGGCCCCGTCCTGCAGGCCTTCAGCGGTGACGAGCGCGGCGGACAGGTCCAGGCGAAGGTCACCAAGATCGAGTTCACCTCGGCGACCGAGGCGGACGTGACGTACACACTCACCCTGAAGGGCGCCACCGCCCTGCCCGACGCCTCCGGAAGCGCCGTCGAGCAGAACGGCACCTGGAAGGTGTCCGCCAAGACGCTGTGCGCGCTGGTGCAACTGAGCGGCAATGCGTCGCCGGTCCCGGGCTGTTGACGCCCTCGCCGCGGTGCTGCTGCTCGCCCTGAGCGCGGCCTGCGGCAGCCGGCTCCCGGAGAGCGACTTCGAGCACGACGACCGCAGCTCCGCGCCCCGCGGCTCTGCGCCCCTGCGGGTCGGCATCATCACCAGCGCCACCAGCCCGGTCGGCGGCAGCGCCTTCACCGGCACGCGCGACGGCGCCAAGGCGTGGTTCGACCGGCTCAACGCGCGCGGCGGCATCGACGGCCGCCGCGTGGAGGTACTTCTGTGCGACGACGGCGGCAGCGGCGTCGGCAACAACGAGTGCGTGCACCGGCTGGTCGAGGAGGACAAGGTGGTCGCCCTGGTCGCCACCACCGCCCTGGACTACGCGGGCGCCTCCCGCGTCTCCCGCGCGCGCGTGCCCGACATCGGCGGCCAGCCCATCGGCAGCGCCTACGACACCTACCCGCACCTCTACGGCATCTACGGCAGCCGCGCGCCGCGCAACGGCACCCCCGGCTGGGGCGGCAAGCTGTACGGCGGCACCGAGGTCTACCGCTACTTCAAGCGCGAACACGGCGCCCGGACCGCCGCCGTCGTCTCCTACAACCAGTCCGCGTCCGCCGCCTACGCCCGGCTCGTCGAACGGGGTCTGCGCGCGGAGGGCTACAAGGTCGTCACCGAGCAGGTCGACTTCGCCCTGCCCAACTTCCGCGCCGTCGCGGCCGACCTGCGGGAACAGGGCGCCGACCTCGTCTTCGACGCCATCGACAGCCACGGCAACGCCCGGCTGTGCCGGGCCATGGACGAGGTCGGCGCCCATGTCACCGCCAAGGTGACCAACGTGCAGAGCTGGACGTCCACCGTCGCCGACGCCTACCAGGACGCCCCGCGCTGCCGCAACGCCCTCTGGGCGACCGGCTCCAGCCGCAACCACGACGACACCGGCCACCCGGCCGTACGGGAGTTCCGCGAGGCGACCAAGGACCTGAAGACGCACTCGCAGTGGCAACTGGAGGGCTGGGCGGCCGCCCGCTGGTTCACGGACGCCGCGCGGTCCTGCGCGAGGACGGGCATCACGCGCGCGTGCGTCGACGCCGCCATGAACCGCAGTGAGGGATACACCGCGGGCGGACTGCTCCTGCCCGTCGTGTTCGAGCGGCGCGCCGAGCCGCCGAGGACCGTCCGGACCTGCCTGTCGGTGGCCCGCTGGCAGGACGGCAGGGGCTGGGTCGGCCAGGGCGACATGAACCGCACCTGCTTCGACGTCCCCCAGCTGGCGTACGAGCCTTGAGGACAGCGGCTGTCCGCAAGGGCTGGCAGACTCGCCCCCATGTTGGAGACCTCGGCACGCCTGCTGCGCCTGCTGTCCCTGCTCCAGGCCCACCGCGAGTGGTCCGGCCCCGACCTGGCCGAGCGGCTCGGCATCAGCGCCCGCACCCTGCGCCGGGACGTGGACCGGCTGCGCGAACTCGGCTACCCGGTCAACGCCAGCCCGGGCACGGGCGGCGGCTACCAGCTGGGCGCGGGCGCCGAGCTGCCGCCGCTGCTCCTGGACGACGACGAGGCCGTCGCCGTGGCCATCGGGCTGCGCACGGCGGCCGGGCAGGGCATCGAGGGCATCGGAGAGACCTCGGTACGGGCCCTGGCCAAACTGGAACAGGTGCTGCCGAACCGGCTGCGCCGCCGCGTGGGCGCCCTCAACGCCTTCACCGTGCCGATGCTGCGCGGCCCGGTGCCCGACGCCGTCGACCCGGCCGTGCTGACCGAGCTCGCCCACCTGTGCCGGGACGCCGAGCGCCTGCGCTTCGAGTACCGCGGCCACGACGGCACCCGCAGCCGCCGCAGTGTCGAACCGCACCGCCTGGTGTGCACCGAGCGCCGCTGGTACCTGGTCGCCTGGGACCTCGACCGGGAGGACTGGCGCACCTTCCGCGTCGACCGCGTCACGCCCAGGCCACCGCACGGCCCCCGCTTCCAGCCGCGCGAGGCGCCCGCCGAGGACCTCGCCGCCTACGTCTCCCAGGGCGTCTCCACGCGGGTGTACGCCACTCACGCCGTCGTGCGGCTCCTGGCGCCCCTGGAGGAGGCCGCCGCGCACATCTCGCCCAGCGCCGGGGTGCTGGAGGCGGAGGGCCCAGGCAGCTGCCTGCTGCGCTGCGGCGCCGGGAGCCTCGACGTGATGGTGATCCACGTGATGATGCTGGGCTTCGAGTTCGAGGTGCTCGAACCCGACGGGCTGATCGAGGCGATCAGGAGGGTTCGCGACCGGCTTGATGGCGCTCTGGCTCGGGCTGCGCAGTCACCGCCGCGTACTGCGGATGATGCAGGTCGAACGCCGGCGACTCCGACCGGATCCGGGGCAGCACCGTGAAGTTGTGCCGGGGCGGCGGGCACGACGTCGCCCACTCCAGGGAGCGGCCGTAGCCCCACGGGTCGTCGACCTCGACCTTCTCGCCGTACCTGGCGGTCTTCCACACGTTGTAGAGGAACGGCAGCGTCGACATGCCGAGCAGGAACGCGCCGATCGTCGACACGGTGTTGAGCGCCGTGAACCCGTCCGCGGCGAGGTAGTCCGCGTACCGGCGGGGCATGCCCTCGGCGCCCAGCCAGTGCTGCACCAGGAACGTGGTGTGGAAGCCGGTGAAGAGCGTCCAGAACTGGATCTTGCCGAGCCGCTCGTCGAGCATCTTCCCGGTGAACTTCGGCCACCAGAAGTAGAAGCCGGCGAAGATCGCGAAGACCACCGTGCCGAAGACCACGTAGTGGAAGTGCGCCACCACGAAGTACGTGTCCGTCACATGGAAATCCAGCGGCGGCGACGCCAGGATCACCCCGGTCAGCCCGCCGAACAGGAACGTCACCAGGAAGCCCGTCGCCCACAGCATCGGCGTCTCGAAGGACAGCGAGCCCTTGAGCATGGTGCCGGTCCAGTTGAAGAACTTCACGCCCGTCGGCACCGCGATCAGGAAGCTCATGAAGGAGAAGAACGGCAGCAGCACCGCGCCCGTCGCGAACATGTGGTGCGCCCACACCACCACCGACAGGCCGGTGATCGCCATCGTCGCGCCGACCAGCGTCAGGTAGCCGAACATCGGCTTGCGGCTGAAGACCGGGATGATCTCCGTGATGATGCCGAAGAACGGCAGCGCGATGATGTACACCTCGGGATGACCGAAGAACCAGAACAGGTGCTGCCACAGGATCGCCCCGCCGTTGGTCGCGTCGAAGACCTGCGAGCCGAACCGCCGGTCCGCCTCCAGCACCAGCAGCGCCGCCGCGAGCACCGGGAACGCCATCAGGATCAGGATCGACGTGAACAGCGTGTTCCAGACGAAGATCGGCATCCGGAACATCGTCATGCCGGGGGCGCGCATCCCGATGATGGTGGTGATGAAGTTGACCGCGCCGAGGATCGTGCCGAAGCCGGACAGCGCCAGCCCCATGATCCACAGGTCGGCCCCGATGCCCGGCGTGCGCTCCGCGCTGTTGAGCGGGGCGTAGGCGAACCAGCCGAAGTCGGCCGGTCCGGAGGGCACCAGCAGCGAGCCCAGCACGATCAGCCCGCCGAACAGGAACAGCCAGTACGACAACATGTTCAGCCGCGGGAAGGCCACGTCCGGCGCGCCGATCTGCAACGGCATCAGCTCGTTCGCGAAGCCCGCGAAGGTCGGCGTCGCGAACAGCAGCAGCATGATCGTGCCGTGCAGCGTGAAGGCCTGGTTGAACTGCTCGTTGTTGATGATCTGCAGTCCGGGGCGGGCCAGCTCGGCGCGCATCAGCAGCGCCATCACTCCGGCGATCAGGAAGAACACGAACGACGTGATCAGGTAGAGGTGACCGATCTTCTTGTGGTCCGTCGTGGTCAGCCAGTCGACCAGCACCCGTCCGTGCTTCTTCCCCGGCACGGGCCGAACCGTCGCCTGTACGGTCTGCGTCCCCATCGCTCGCTCGCCCCTTCGCTCATCGCGTCCCGGGCCCGCCGAAGCCCGCGCCGCATCCCCGCGAGCTCACGCCATGATGCTCGCGTCACCGAGCGCTCCGACAGGGGCGTACCGGCCTTTGTGTGCCGAAGCCATGCATTTCCTGTGCGGCGGCGGCTGAGCCGGCCCGGTGCGGCGCCGGAATGGATTGGGGCCCCGAGGCCACTTCTCCCGGAACTTTCCGCCGGGCTTTTCCATGGGCTCATGTGACACGCGGAAATGGCGATCGAATACCTGCGGAAGGCCTAGGAAACCGCTCGTCCGTGTGACGGACAGCTCTCGAAACAGCTGTCGTGATCTTGTGACAGAAGCGTGACAGGGGAGGGACGGGGACCGGGGTCACAGGCCCGGACTTCCGCGGTCGCCGGGCACGGCATAGCGTGGCGGCATGGCACCGATTCCGACACCTTCCGCGGAACCCGACGACAGCCCGGACACCTACGTCGGCCTGGAGGCCGGCCGGGCCGAGCACCTCGCGCGTGAGCGCGGCTGGCCGACGGTGCGCGCGTTGCCGCCGGGGGCGATCATCACGATGGAGTACCGCGTGGGCCGGCTGAACTTCGAGGTGAAGGGCGGCCGAGTGGCGCGGGCCTGGAAGGGCTGAGACACCGCGAAGGCCCCGGTTCCGCTCCGGAACCGGGGCCTTCGCCGTGCCTGTGCGGGGTGTGCGCACCGCCCGCCGTCCGTCGTGGTCAGCCGCCCGTCAGGGGCGGGCCGAGGAGGAGGCCGAGCCGCGTGGGTGCCGCTCGGTGTGCGGCGGGCGGCGGCTGCCCGCCGGGGTGATCGGCGTGCGCTCCGAACGGGCCGTGTGCGGGCCCGGCGCCAGGTAGACCGGGGCCCGGGGCGAGCGGGCGGCGACGTCGTCCCGGTCGGGGGGCAGCGGCGTGACCACCACGGGCGGCGCGCTCACCGGGGCGGTGGCCGCCGCCGTACCGCTCCGGCGGGCCCGCCAGCGGTCGCGCAGGTCGAAGATCCTTGTCTCGGAACGGGCGATCAGCGGCTCGAACCACGGCAGGGCGAGCAGGATCAGCAGCCCCGCGACCCAGCCCAGCAGCACATCGCTCAGCCAGTGCGTACCGAGGTAGACGGTGGCCATCCCGACGCCGAGCGAGGTCACCGCGGACACGGCGGACAGCCAGCGGCGGGCTCTCGGGGTCGAGGCCAGATAGGCCAGGATCCCCCAGGTCACCACCCCGTTGGCGGTGTGACCGCTCGGAAATATATCGCCGCCGCGCCACATCTCGTTCGAGCCGATCACGGTCGCGTAGTGCGGTCCCAGACGGCCCATGCCGTACTTGGCGGCGCCGACCGTGATGTTCAGCAGGAGCAGCGAGACGCCGAGGGCGAGGAGCGGGCGCAGGGTGTGCTGCCGCCAGGAGCGCCAGCCCAGCCAGGCCGCGACCATCACGGCGGTGGGGCCGCGCTGGCCGAGCACCACGTAGTAGTCGACGAACCAGTGGATCTCCGACCACTGCTGGTACGGCCGGAAGAACATGACCTGCCAGTCGAGCCGCACCAGCCAGGACGTGATGATCACGGCCCACACGATCGCGCCGTAGAAGGCCAGGGTCGCCGCGAAGAGCACGATGCGGTGCCTGCTCATCTTCGGCACATCGATGTGGGCCGGTCGTTCCGGCTCACGGTCCAGCCGGGCGAACACCCGGTCCAGACGGGTGAGCTTCGGTTCGGTACGCACCCAATCGACGTTACAGCGAGTGAGCTCGGATCCCTGTCGAATCAACGGCTTTGTGATGACGATGTGATGTGGGATTCCTCTCAGCAGGAGGTTTATTTCCAGCGAATCCGTAATCGCCGGGCCCTGCGGCCTTCAATTCCTTTGATCATTCCGGATGGGGGTTTTATTGAGCTTTTGAATTCGTTCACCGGGGCATGGTGCGGAATTCTCCGGGCGCTCACAGCGGGTCAGGGGGGACCCGAACCGTTCAGCCAGAACGCCCCGTACACCGCCGAGGCGACCGCCACCGACCCGAGCACCAGCGCTGACCTGCGGATACGCAGCCGGGCCAGGGCCAGGGCGAGGGGCAGCAGCAGCGGGAAGGCCGGCATCAGCAGGCGCGGCTTCGAGCCGAAGTAGCTCGACGCGCACAGGGCGAGCGCGGTCACGACTCCGGTGTAGACCAGCAACGGGAGCGGCTGGCGCTGACGTACGCCGACCAGATACAGCCATACGACTGACGCGACCCCGGCGATCAGCCCGGCACCGGCCAGGGCCGAGGGAAACGACGTGAACTTTTCGGCGACGAACCGGGCGAAGGCGTAACCCCCGTCGAAGCCGTTGCGCCACCCCGCCTGCACGTCGATGTAGCCGAGAGGCCCCTTGCCGGTGTGGTGGCCGACCCACAGCACGTATCCGGCGGTGCCGAGGGGGGCGAGCAGCATGCCGAGGACACGACGGGCGCGAGGGCCCAAGTCGTGGGCGTCGCCGGCCCGCCTCTCCCGCACGAAGGCGGCGATCGCCGCCACCCACACCGCGGCCACCACGGCCATCCCGACCGGGCGGGTCAGTCCCGCGAGCAGGGCCAGCGTGCCCGCGGTCACCCAGCGGCCCGTCAGGACCGCGTACAGCGACCACGCGGCGAGCGCCGTGAACAGCGACTCGCTGTACGCCATCGACTGCACGATCCCGACCGGGAGCACCGCCCACAGCAGCACCGCGCACACCCCGGCCCGGCGGCCGTACACGTGGTCCGCGACCGCGAAGATCCCCCAGGCCGCGGCGAGGGAGGCGACCAGGGCGACGAGGAAACCGCCGTCCGCGTACGACAGCGGGGACACCGCCGCCACCAGCCGCTCCAGCCAGGGCAGCAGCGGGAAGAACGCGAGGTTCGAGTGCACGTCGCCGTTCGCCAGGCGCACCTCGTAGCCGTAGCCGAGTTCGGCGACCCTGGTGTACCAGAGCGCGTCCCAGCGAGCGGTCAGCAGCGTGTACGCGCTCTTGTCGCGCGCCGCGCTCCACAGGGCCAGGGCGATGAGGCCCAGGGCGCGGACGGCCGCGTACCCGAGGAGCGCCGGGGCCGCCCGGCGCAGCGCCCCGGCG
>KE354292.1 GCA_000415505.1 Streptomyces afghaniensis 772 | reverse complement strand
CGCCCGGGGCGTGGTCGACGGAGAGGGGAGTGGCGTACGCCACATCTTTCCGCCGAATGTGTGAGAGGTCCGCCACTCGGCTCCGGCGCGGACTCGCGTACTCTGACGTGTCACTCGCTTTTCGTTGCGCGGGCCGGAGACCACCGCTCCTCTCCGGCCGAGTCGCGGGGGCGTCCCCCACCCCGTGAACCCGCCGATCGCGAGGGAACATCTGGGAGGTACGTACATGTCCGGGACGACCACGGCCGCTGCGCTGCGCCGTCGGGCGGCCGGGGCCGGTGCCAACCGCTGGGTGGTCCTCGTCGTCCTCTGCGTCAGCCTGCTGCTGGTCGCCGTCGACGCCACCGTGCTGCACGTGGCGGTCCCCGCCGTCACCGAGGACCTGAAGCCCGGCGGGATAGAGCTGCTCTGGATCGTCGACGTCTATCCGCTCGTCTGCGCCTCGCTGCTGATCCTGTTCGGCACGCTGGGCGACCGCGTCGGCCGCCGAAGGGTCCTGCTCCTCGGGTACGCGCTGTTCGGCGTCGCCTCGGGCCTCGCGGCCCTGGCGGACAACGCCCAGGTACTGATCGTGGCGCGGGCGCTGCTCGGCGTGGGCGGCGCGATGATCATGCCGGCGACCCTGTCGATCCTGCGGCAGGTCTTCCCGGACCGGCGCGAGCGGGCGCTCGCGATCGGCATCTGGAGCGCCGTGGCCGCGGTGGGCGCGGCCGTCGGGCCGCTGCTCGGCGGCTTCCTGCTGGAGCACTTCTGGTGGGGCTCGGTGTTCCTCGTCAACATTCCGTTGATGCTGGTCAGCCTCCCGGTCGGGCGACTGCTGCTGCCCGAGTCGAAGGGCGACGGCGAAGGGCCCTGGGACGTGGTCGGCGCGCTGATGGCGGCGATCGGACTGTTCGGGGTGGTGCTGGGCGTCAAGCGGCTCGGCGGCGGGGAGTCGGTGGGGAGCCTGCTCACCGTGCTGCCGCTGGTGGTGGGCGCGGCGCTGCTGGTCGCCTTCGTACGGCGGCAGCGGCGGCGGACGCATCCGCTGGTCGACCTCGGGATGTTCGCGCGGCCGGCGTTCAGCACGGCCGTCGGGTGCATCGTGCTGGCGATGCTCGCGCTGGTCGGACTCGAACTGATCGCCGCGCAGTACCTCCAGCTGGTGCTCGGGCTGTCGCCGCTGGAGACGGGGCTGCGGCTGGTGCCGCTGACGTTCGCCGCGATGGCGGCCGGGCTGGCCGGGGCGCGGATGCTGCGGCGGTTCGGGCCGCGGCGGATGGTGTGCTTCGGGTTCTGTCTGACGGCGTTCGCGGTGGTGCTGCTGACGGCGCTGGGCCGGACCGACGACTGCGCGCTGATGCTGACCGGGTTCGTGCTGCTCGGCTTCGGGCTGGAGACGACGCTGTTCGGGGCGTACGAGTCGATGCTGAGCGAGGCGCCGCAGGACCAGGCCGGTGGGGCGGCGGCGATCGGGGAGACGTCGTACCAGCTGGGGGCGGGCATCGGGATCGCCCTGCTCGGCACGGTGATGAACGCGGCGTACGCGCCCGGGTTGTCGGGCGTGCCGGGGGTGCCGGAGTCGGCGTCCTCCTCGGCGGGGCATTCGCTGGGGGAGGCGTACGAGGTTGCCGCGCAGCTGGGCGGGGTGGCGGGGGTTGCTCTGCGTCATGCCGCCCGGGACGCGTTCGTGCACGGGCTGCATGTCACGTTGCTGGTGAGTGCGGGGTTGTTGCTGCTCGGGGCGGTCATGGCGTTGCGGTTGCCGCGGGTCATGCAGTGTGAGGGCACTGGTGCGGTGGAGGTGCCCGCCCCCAGGGACGCCGCGGAGTCGCGCGTCTCGGTGTGACGCCCGCGTCTCGGTGTGACGCCCTTGTTGCCCACCCACGCTCCACCCGTATCTGCCGACTGAGGGGTGGAGCTCGCCCGTGGGGGTGGAGCACCGTCGGCGGCTTGCGGTGGTCTTCGCCCTCCGGTCGACAGCTACGGTGGTGCTGGGGTGGGTGGACGTCGTAGCGTCTTGGTTAGCAGTGCTAGTTAAAGAGCTTCGGAGGGTGTCCGCATGTCCGAGTCGTCCAAGCTTCCTCCCTTCGACCCCGCCGACCCCCTCGGCCTCGACGACCTCCTGGAGCCGGAGGATCTCGGGATCAGGGACACCGTGCGGGCCTGGGCCGCGGACCGGGTGCTGCCGAATGTCGCCGAGTGGTACGAGAAGGGGGAGCTGCCGGAGATCCGGGAGCTCGCCCGGGAACTCGGGGAGCTCGGTGCCCTGGGGATGTCCCTGGAGGGGTACGGGTGCGCCGGGGCGTCCGCCGTGCAGTACGGGCTCGCCTGCCTGGAGCTGGAGGCCGCCGACTCCGGGATCCGGTCCCTCGTCTCCGTGCAGGGCTCCCTCGCCATGTACGCCATCCACCGGTTCGGCAGCGAGGCGCAGAAGCAGCAGTGGCTGCCCCGGATGGCCTCCGGCGAGGTCATCGGGTGCTTCGGGCTGACCGAGCCCGACCACGGATCCGACCCCGCCTCCATGCGGACGTACGCCAAGCGCGACGGCACCGACTGGGTCCTCAACGGCCGCAAGATGTGGATCACCAACGGGTCGGTCGCCGGTGTCGCCGTCGTCTGGGCGCAGACCGAGGACGGGATCCGGGGGTTCGTGGTGCCGACCGGCAGCGGTGGGTTCTCCGCCCCGGAGATCAAGCACAAGTGGTCCCTGCGCGCCTCCGTCACCAGCGAGCTCGTCCTCGACGACGTACGGCTGCCCGCCGACGCCGTCCTCCCGGAGGGCACCGGCCTGCGCGGACCGCTCAGCTGTCTGTCGCACGCGCGGTACGGGATCGTCTGGGGCGCCATGGGTGCGGCCCGCAGTTGTTTCGAGGCCGCGGTCGACTACGCGAAGTCGCGGGAGCAGTTCGGACGGCCCATCGGCGGCTTCCAGCTCACCCAGGCCAAACTCGCCGACATGGCGGTCGAACTGCACAAGGGAATTCTGCTCGCCCATCACCTGGGGCGGCGTATGGACGCCGGCCGCCTGCGTCCCGAGCAGGTCAGCTTCGGCAAGCTCAACAACGTACGGGAAGCGATCGAGATCTGCCGCACCGCCCGCACCATTCTCGGCGCCAACGGGATCTCGCTCGAATACCCCGTGATGCGGCACGCGACCAACCTCGAGTCGGTGCTCACCTACGAGGGCACCGTCGAGATGCACCAGCTCGTGCTGGGCAAGGCGCTCACCGGACTCGACGCCTTCCGGTGAACCCCGCGCGGGGGCAGGGCCGGTGAGCGGCCCTGCCTCAGCTCTGGTTGAAGAAGCCGTCCGTGCGGTGCCCGGCCGGGTCGCCGTTCACGATCTCCGTGTTGGCGGGGGTCAGCAGGAACACGCGGGTCGACACCCGCTCGATCGAACCGCGCAGACCGAAGATCAGCCCGGCCGCGAAGTCCACCACGCGCTTGGCGTCGCCGGCCTCCATGGCCGTGAGGTTCATGATGACCGGCACGCCCTCGCGGAACAGCTCGCCGATGGCGCGCGCGTCCCGGAAGCTGTCCGGGGTCACCGTGCCGATGCGGCGCCCCTTCTCCTCGGCGACGTCCGAGGCCACCTTGACGCGCGGATCGGTGACCCAGGCCTCCCCGGGCTCGGTCCCGTCGGAGTAGTCGTCGTCGTAGTAACGCTCGTCTTCGTTGTCGTCGACGAGGCCAAGCCAGGCACTTGCCTTGCGTACCGATCCCATGGACGCCTCCTCTCACAGCGGTCTTTCTGCTTTCCGCATCCCTATGGTCGTCCATGATGCGGATGGCGCGCCAAGTGGATAGACGCCGCACGGGGGGTTTGTGACGGTACTGGTGCACAGCGAATCCGTCGAGAGTCCGTGTTTCCCAAGGGCCTTGTCGTAAACGACTGCTGACTGTGAGTGAAATATGATTCTTCGCGGCGTACGGGTGATGAGCGGTGCGTACGGGTGAACACGATGGCCGATACCATGCGGCGCCAAACGTCGTACGAAGCACGGGGGGACATCGATGTTCGGAATGGTCAGGCCCTGTAGGCACCGGCTCGGGGAGAGCCTCACGGCCCAGTGGATGGCGCATTTGTGTGGGCTGTGTCTCGCGCTGCGCGGGGACCACGGGCAGCTCGCGCGCATCGTCACGAACTACGACGGGCTTCTCGTCTCGGTGTTGACGGAGGCTCAGGCGGGCCGGGCGGCCGGCGCGTCGAGCGGTGTGGGGCGGCGTACGGCGGGGCCGTGTCCGCTGCGCGGGATGCGCACCGCGTCCGTCGCGCACGGTGAGGGAGCGCGGCTGGCGGCGGCCGTGTCGCTGGTGCTCGCCTCCGCCAAGGTGCGCGACCACGTCGCGGACGGCGACGGACTGCTGGCCCGTGCGCCGGTCGCACGCGCCGCGCGCCGGGTCGCCGCGGGCTGGGACCGCGCCGGGGCGCGCACCGGTTCCGCCGTCGGGTTCGACACGGCCGTCCTGGTCGACGCCGTGGACCGGCAGAGCGGCATCGAGGCGCTCGCCGGTCCCGGCACACCGATCCTGACGGTCACCGAACCGACCGAGACCGCGACCGCCGCCGCCTTCGCGCACACGGCGGTCCTCGCCGGCCGGCCGCACAACGCCGGGCCGCTCGCCGAGGCCGGACGGCTCTTCGGGCGGCTGGCCCATCTCCTGGATGCCGTGGAGGACCTGCACGCTGACGCCGCTTCAGGCGCCTGGAACCCGATCGCCGCGACCGGCACCTCCCTGGCGGAGGCCCGGCGGCTCGCCGACGACGCGGTGCACGGCGTGGGGCTCGCGCTGCGCGACGCCGAGTTCGCCGACGCGAAGCTCGTGCATCTGCTGCTGGTGCACGAACTGCGGCGCTCGGTGGACCGGGCGTTCGGGACGATGCCGGTCTGCGCGTCACATCAGGGCGGGCCGTACGGACAGCAGCCGCCTCAGGGCCCGTACGGTCAGGGGCCGCACGGGCCGCACGGCTCTGGGCAGAACCCGTACGCGGGCGATGGCGGAAACCCGTTCGCAGGTGGGGGAGGCGGGTACGGCGGCGGTGGTCTCGGCGGTGGCGCGCCGGTGCCCCAGCCGCCCCGGGGGCGGCGCGGGTTCTGGGCCGGCTGCGGGATGTTCTGGCTGCTGTGCTGCACCTGCAAGCTGTGCTGTGCCAAGGAGTACGAGGGGCCGTGGTCCCGCAAGAAGCGCGAGGGCTGTTGCCGCGATTGCGACTGCGATGGATGCGACTGCTGCTGCCCCTGCGACGGCTGACCCCGTGTGACCTGTGGTTCAGAAGGGCACGGCCGAAAGGCCCTCTTGCGCCTACCGGCCGTTCGGCCGAATACTCCCCCACAGCGCTTGTCAGGGGCACGGCGGATTCGGAATCCGGCCCGCCTCGCCCCGGACTGCGCCTCACGGGCCCGAAACCCCACGAGGGCCCCCTACTTCCTTTGTGGAGGAACGAAAAGTGAGGATCAAGCGCACCACCCCCCGCAGTGGCATTTCGAGACGGACCCGGCTGATCGCCGTTTCCACCGGCCTCGTTGCCGCCGCAGCGATCGCGATCCCCAGCGCGAACGCCTCCGACACCCCCGCCACCTTCAGCGCCGCCGAGCTCAAGAGCGCCAGCGGCTCCCTGCTGAAGGCCGACATCCCGGGCACCGCCTGGGCCGTCGACAGCAAGACCAACCGCGTGCTCCTGACCGTCGACAGCACGGTCAGCCAGGCCGAGATAGCGAAGATCAAGCAGCAGGCCGGCGCCAACGCCGACGCGCTGACGATCAAGCGCACCCCCGGCAAGTTCAACAAGCTGATCCAGGGCGGCGACGCCATCTATGCGAGCAGCTGGCGCTGTTCCCTCGGCTTCAACGTCCGTGCCAGCAACGGCACCGAGTACTTCCTGACCGCCGGTCACTGCACCGACGGCGCGGGCACCTGGTACTCCAACTCCGGCCGCACCACGGTCATCGGCTCGACCGCCGGCTCCAGCTTCCCGGGCAACGACTACGGCCTCGTCCGCTACAGCGGCTCCGTCAGCCGTCCCGGCACCGCGAACGGCGTGGACATCACGCGCGCGGCCACCCCGAGCGTCGGCACCACCGTCATCCGCGACGGCTCCACGACCGGTACGCACAGCGGCCGTGTCACCGCCCTCAACGCCACCGTGAACTACGGCGGCGGGGACATCGTCTCCGGCCTGATCCAGACCACCGTCTGCGCCGAGCCCGGTGACTCCGGCGGTTCGCTCTACGGCAGCAACGGCGTCGCCTACGGTCTGACCTCCGGCGGCAGCGGTAACTGCTCCTCCGGTGGTACGACGTTCTTCCAGCCGGTCACGGAGGCCCTGAGCGCCTACGGGGTCAGCGTGTACTAAGCCCCGGCGGCAGTTCGCGGCACTTCGCAGCACTTCGCAGCCCCCGCACGCATCGCGTGCGGGGGCTTTCGTGTGGCGTGTGGGCGCTCCTCCGAACCGGCTGCCGGAGGGGCGAAATTCGGCCATGCGTGAACCCCGCAGAGTGCCCGCACATTACTCACGCGTAATGTTTGCACTGTGAACACAGGGGAGTTGGGTCCGATTTGACCGTGGACGGTCAAAATGAGGGGGCGTGCGAAGCGCTGTCTACGCGCGTCTCGAACTCACCCTTGTGTGCTCCCCGTTGTCCTCGGAATAGTGGGCGCTCGTCAACAAAGCCTTCCGGTTCGCGAGGTCCCCACAACCTCTCGGGCCGACCCCCCCACAGGAGGACGTGAGTTGAAGCACCGACGCATACCCAAGCGGCGTGTAGCCGTGGCAGGTGCGGGTATCGCCGCACTGGTCGCCGCGGGAGTCACCTTCCAGACTGCGAACGCGAGCGAGACCCCGGAGGCCTCCGCGCCCCGGACCCTGTCGGTCGCGGCGGCCGGAAAGCTCGCCTCGACGCTGGCCGAGGACCTCGGCGCCGACGCGGCGGGCACGTACTACGACACGAAGAGCAAGAGCCTCGTGGTGAACGTGCTCGACGAGGCCGCGGCCAAGGCCGTCGAGAAGGCCGGAGCCAAGGCGAGAGTCGTGGCGAACTCTCTCGCCGAACTGAAGAGCGCCCGCGGCACGCTGAAGCAGGACGCGACGATTCCGGGCACCTCCTGGGTGACCGACCCGACCAGCAACAAGATCGTCGTCACCGCCGACCGTACGGTGTCCAAGGCCGAGTGGGCGACGCTGACGAAGGTCGTCGACAAGCTCGGTGCGAAGGCCGAACTCCAGCGGACCAAGGGCGAGTACAAGCCCTTCGTCGCCGGTGGCGACGCGATCACCGGTGGCAGTGGCCGCTGCTCGCTCGGCTTCAACGTGGTCAAGGGCGGCGAGCCGTTCTTCCTGACCGCGGGGCACTGCACCGAGGGCATCTCGACGTGGTCGGACTCCAGCGGCAAGGAGATCGGCACCAACGCGGACTCCAGCTTCCCGGGCAACGACTACGGGCTGGTCAAGTACACCGCGGAGGTGGCTCACCCGAGTGAGGTGAACCTCTACAACGGCTCGACGCAGAAGATCACGGGTGCCGCCGAGGCGACGGTCGGCATGGAGGTCACGCGGAGCGGTTCGACGACCCAGGTGCACGACGGGAAGGTCACGGGGCTGGACGCCACCGTGAACTACGGCAACGGCGACATCGTGAACGGTCTGATCCAGACCGACGTGTGCGCGGAGCCCGGTGACAGTGGTGGCTCGCTCTTCTCGGGCAGCAACGCGATCGGGCTGACGTCCGGTGGTAGCGGTGACTGCACGTCCGGTGGGGAGACGTTCTTCCAGCCGGTGACGGAGGCGCTGTCGGCGACCGGGACCGAGATCGGCTGAGTTCCGGGTTCCAGGTTTGTGGAGTCCCGCCCCTTGTGTGAGGGGCGGGGCTTTTCCGTGTGCCGCCGGCCTCCGGCGGTTGGGCCGGGTGCCGGCGGCGGCCTGTGGCTGCTTCGGTGGGGGTGCGCGTAGCGCCTACCGGGGTGCGGTGGGTCGGGGTCGCGTCGGGGGGCTTTACCGCGCCTTGCTCAAGCGGCGGCGTCTCTCGCCTCGTCGCGGAACGAGCGGTGTGGCATGCCTCCACAGTCGGGGGCATTTTGGTGTTTCCGCAGGTGGGGTGGGGCCGAGCGGTTGTCGCACATGTATTCGAGAATTGGTCTATGGTGGGGGTGAGGTAGCTGGGAACAGATGTTCGAGAGCCGGTGTGGTTCACGAGTGCGGGAGGTGCGTGTGCCGGGGTTCACGCATCTGCACACCGTCTCCGGATTCTCGTTGCGGTATGGAGCCTCGCATCCGGAGCGGCTGGCCGAGCGCGCCTCCGAGCGGGGCATGGACGCCCTGGCTCTCACTGATCGCGACACACTTGCCGGTGCCGTCCGGTTCGCCAAGGCCTGTGCGAAGGCGGGAGTCCGTCCGGTGTTCGGGGCGCAGCTGGCGGTGGCGGGAGCGGAGCGCCCCGAACCCGGGCGGGGGCGGGGGCGGCGCCGTACTCCTGTACGCGGTGGCGCCTTCGTCGATGAGTCCGCCCCCCGGGTGACCTTCCTCGCCCGGGACGGTGCCCGTGGCTGGGCCGGGCTGTGCCGGCTCGTCTCGGCGGTGCACGAGGGGGAGGGGACGCCGCTGCTGCCCTGGGAGCGCAATCACGCCGAGGGTGTGACCGTGCTGCTCGGGCCTGATTCGGATGTGGGGCGAGCCCTGGCCGCCGGGCGTCCCGACCGTGCGGCGCGGCTGCTCGTGCCCTGGCGGGAGGTCTACGGCGACGCCCTGCGGCTGGAGGCCGTCTGGCATGGCCGGAAAGGTACGGGGCCCGGCTCCCTGCGGCTGGCCGCCCGGACCGTCGGGTTCGCCGCCGAGCAGCGGATCCGGCCCGTGCTCAGCAACGCCGTACGGTACGCCGACCCGGGGCTGGGGCCGGTCGCCGACGTGCTGGATGCCGCCCGGCGTCTGGTGCCCGTCGACCCGACCAAGGAGCTGGACTCCGGTGAGGCCTGGCTCAAGGGGGCCGGGGCCATGGTCGGGGTGGCGGAGCGGATCGTGGAGGCCGCGGGGTTCCGGCGGGACACCGCTCATCGGCTGGTGGAGCAGACCGAGGCCACCGCCGTCGAATGCCTGGTCGATCCGGAGGACGATCTCGGGATCGGTACCGTCCACTTCCCCGAGCCGCATCTGGTCGGTGCCGACCGCCGTACCGCCCAGCGGACACTGGCCTCGCGGGCGGCGGCGGGGATGGTGCTGCGCGGGTACGACCGGCGGCGGGAGTACTGGGAGCGGATGCACCATGAGCTGGACATCATCGCCCACCATGGCTTCGCTTCCTATTTTTTGACCGTGGCCCAAGTGGTCGACGATGTGCGGGAGATGGGCATCCGGGTCGCCGCCCGGGGATCCGGGGCGGGGTCGCTCGTCAATCATCTGCTCGGTATCGCGCACGCCGATCCGATCGAGCACCGGCTGCTGATGGAGCGGTTCCTGTCGAAGGAGCGGGTCGTGCTGCCCGACATCGACATCGACGTGGAGTCCGCGCGCCGGCTGGAGGTCTACCGCGCGATCATCGACCGGTTCGGCACCGAGCGGGTCGCGACGGTCGCGATGCCGGAGACGTATCGCGTGCGGCATGCGATCCGTGACGTGGGGGCCGCCCTGTCCATGGACCCGGCCGAGATCGACCGGGTCGCCAAGTCCTTTCCCCATATCCGGGCGCGGGACGCCCGCGCCGCGCTGGAGGAACTGCCCGAACTGCGGGCGCTGGCGGGCGAGAAGGAGAAGTACGGGAGGCTGTGGGAGCTGGTCGAGGCGCTGGACGCCCTGCCGCGCGGGGTGGCCATGCATCCGTGCGGGGTGCTGCTGTCGGATGCCTCGCTGCTCGCGCGCACGCCGGTCATGCCGACCAGCGGCGAGGGCTTTCCGATGTCGCAGTTCGACAAGGACGACGTGGAGGATCTCGGGCTGCTCAAGCTGGACGTGCTGGGGGTGCGGATGCAGTCCGCGATGGCGCACGCGGTGGCGGAAGTGGAGCGGGTGTCGGGGGTGAGGGTCGATCTGGACGGGCTGTCGCCGGGGGATCCGGAGACGTACCGGTTGATCCGGTCCACCGAGACGCTCGGCTGCTTCCAGATCGAGTCGCCGGGGCAGCGGGACCTGGTCGGACGGCTCCAGCCGGCCGGCTTCCACGATCTCGTCGTCGACATCTCGCTGTTCCGGCCCGGGCCGGTCGCCGCCGACATGGTGCGGCCGTTCATCGAGGCCCGGCACGGGCGGGCGCCGATCCGCTATCCGCACCCGGACCTGGAAGAGCCGCTGAAGGAGACGTACGGGGTCGTCGTCTTCCACGAGCAGATCATCGACATCGTCGACATCATGACCGGCTGCGGGCGCGGTGAGGCCGACCGGGTGCGGCGCGGGCTGTCGGATCCGGAGTCGCAGGGGCGGATCAAGGTGTGGTTCGCGCAGCACGCGGCGGCGAACGGATATGACGCGGAAACGATCCAGCGGACCTGGGAGATCATCGAGGCCTTCGGGTCGTACGGCTTCTGCAAGGCCCACGCGGTCGCCTTCGCCGTGCCGACGTACCAGTCGGCGTGGCTGAAAGCGCATCATCCCGCTGCTTTTTACGCCGGGCTGCTCACCCATGACCCCGGGATGTATCCGAAGCGGCTGCTGCTGGCGGACGCGCGGCGGCGCGGGGTGCCCGTGTTGCCGTTGGATGTGAACGCGTCGGGCGTCGCACACCGTATCGAACTGGTGTCCGGTAAATGGGGGCTGCGGCTGGCGCTCTCCGACGTGCACGGCATCAGTGAGGCCGAGGCGGCGCGGATCGCCGAAGGGCAGCCGTACGCCTCGCTGGTCGACTTCTGGGAGCGGGGCCGGCCCAGCCGTCCGCTGGCCCAGCGGCTCGCGCAGGTGGGAGCGCTGGACGCGTTCGGCGCCAACCGCCGTGATCTGCAACTGCATCTGACCGAGCTGCACCGGGGCGCGCGGGGCGCGGGCGGTGGCCAGCTCCCGCTGGCCGGAGGGCGGAAGACCGCACCGGCCGGGCTGCCCGACCTCACCTCCTCGGAGCGGCTCAGCGCCGAGCTGGGCGTGCTGTCCATGGACGCCTCGCGCAATCTGATGGACGATCACCGGGCGTTCCTCGACGAGCTGGGCGTGGTGTCCGCGCGTCGGCTGCGCGAGGCCAGGCACGGCGAGACGGTGCTGGTCGCGGGCGCCAAGGCGGCCACCCAGACGCCGCCGATCCGGTCCGGCAAGCGGGTCATCTTCTCCACCCTGGACGACGGCACGGGCCTGGTCGACCTCGCCTTCTTCGACGACTCCCACGACGCCTGCGCCCACACCGTCTTCCACTCCTGGCTGCTGCTGGTGCGCGGGGTGGTGCAGCGGCGCGGCCCGCGCAGCCTCAGCGTGGTGGGCGCCGCCGCATGGAACCTCGCGGAGCTGCTGGAGGTGCGCCGGGAGGAAGGACTGGAGGGGGTCGCGGCCAGATTGGCCGGTTCCGGTGATTCCGGTGACGGCGAGGGGCCGGAGGGCTCCGCGGACCAGGATCCGGCGGAGCAGCGGAAGATCCGTATGCCCACGGGGTACGAGATGCACCCCTGGGCCGATCTGCGTCCCGCGGGCGAAGGGCCCGCGGTGGGAAGAAAGTTGTGGCACCAGAGTCCGGGGAGTGCGGGATGACCATCCTCTGCGTACGTTTCCAGCTGCCTCCGACGCGCGAGGCCGACCTGCCCCGACTGCTCGGGATGCTCGAGGAGTTCACGCCCGTCGTCCAAGCCCTGCCACCGGACGGGGCGCTGGCCGACCTGCGGGGCGCCGAGCGGTACTTCGGGCGGGACGCCCTCCAGCTGGCCTCCGTGATCCGGGTGCGCTCGCTCGCGCTGTACGGCGTCGACTGCGTGATCGGTGCCGGGCCTGGACCGATGCTGGCCCGCGTGGCGTTGCGCGACGCCGTGCCCGGGGTGACGTGTGCGGTGCCCGAGGAGCGGGACGCCATCGCGGAGTTCCTCGCGGACAAGCCCGTCGCCGCGCTGCCCGGCGTGGGCGCCGCGACCGCCCGTACGCTGGACGACTACGGCCTCGACACCCTCGGCAGGGTCGCCGCCGCGCCGCTGTCCACGCTCCAGCGGCTGATCGGCGCGAAGGCCGGCCGCGAGCTGCACGAGAAGGCCAACGGCGTCGACCGCGGCCGGGTCGTGCCGAACGCCGTCTCCCGCTCCCTCGCCACGGAACGCCCCTTCGGCCGCGACGAACTGGACCCGGACCGCCACCGCCGTGCCCTGCTGTCGGCCGCCGAGGAGATCGGCGCCCGGCTGCGCGCCCTGGAGAAGGTGTGCCGCACGCTCACCCTGACCGTGCGCTACGCCGACCGCTCGGCCACGACCCGCAGCCGCAAGCTGAACGAACCGACCGCGCACTCGCCGGACCTGACCAGGGCCGCGTACGGCATGTACGAGGCGCTCGGCCTGCAACGCGCCCGGGTCCGCGCGATCGCCCTGCGCGCCGAGGGACTCGACCCCGCCGACCAGGCCTCCCACCAGCTGACCTTCGACCCCGTGGACGAGAAGGTCCGCCGCATCGAGGAGGTCGCGGACCGGGCACGGGCGAAGTTCGGACCGCGGGCGGTGATGGCCCGGGGGACTAGGGGGACTGGCGGCGTAGATCCTTCTGCGTGACGTCAGTTGGCCCACGGCGGCACGATGCGCGTGCCGTCGGCGAGCCGTGCCTCCAGGCCGATCGAGGTGGTGACCCAGGAGTACGCGGTCCGGTCGGTGGGGTTCTCGACGGCCAGGGTGGCGCCGGGATTGATGATCACCGTGTCGCCCGCGGCGATCCGCTCGGTGCGGCCGTCGAGGGTGATCAGCAGTTCCCCGTCGAGCAGATGGAAGATCTCCTCCCGGTTGACGGTGTGCGCGGGTGCCTTGAGACCGGCCGGGATCTCACCGCGCCAGGCGCACAGCTCCTTGCTGCCGCTGCGCGGGGTGGCGTACGAGACGAAGCGGGCGCCGTGGATCTCGTGGGTGACGGCTTCGGGCGAACGGACGATGGGCATGAGGCCTCCAAGTAGTCAAGCTGGTTGACTATATGGTCAAGCAGCTTGACCATCGAGTCAAGAGTGTTTCAATGCATGCGTGCAGAACTCCGAGGCCATGGCCCTGTCCGCCGCCCTGCTCGCCGTCGCCGGTGGGCTGACGCAACGCATCAACGAGGGTGTGATCGCGCGCGGTTTCGAGGGGGTGCGGCCCGCGCACGGCTTCGCCTTCGCGCGGCTCGCCCCGGACGGTGCGACGGTCACCGACCTGGCCGCCCACCTCGGGGTGACCAAACAGGCGGCCAGTCAGCTCGTCGACGAAATGGTGCGCAAGGGGTACGCCGAGCGGCGGCCGCACCCGGAGGATGCCCGGGCGCGGCTGGTCGTGCTGACCGGGCGGGGATGGGCCTGCACTCGGGCGGCGGAGGAGGCGGCTGCGGAGGCCGTGCGGGAGTGGGGGGACGTGCTGGGGGAGCGGGAAGTGCGGGCGCTCGGGGAGCAGTTGCTGCGCATCGCTCCGCGCGGGCCCATCCGGCCTGCCTGGTGAAGGGGTGTCGGGTGGGTCAGCGTCGTCGGTTACCACTGGAAGTTTTTACTGACGCGTAACTTCCCAGTTCGACTACCCGCTCGTAACTTGACGAGTGAACAGCATCCCGTGATCCGGATCACAGGGCGTCGTGCCGTCGCACCTCCCTTGAGCCGCAAGGAGATCACCCGATGCTGCCCTGGAAACGAGTGCTCAGACCCCTGGCCGCGCTGCTGCTGACCGCCGCGGCCGTCACCGTCCCCGCCACCTCCGCCCAGGCCTCCGGCGCACCGAGCTCCGGTTGGAACGACTATTCCTGCAAGCCGTCCGCCGCCCATCCCCGCCCCGTCGTCCTCGTCCACGGCACCCTCGGGAACTCCGTCGACAACTGGCTGGGGCTCGCCCCCTATCTGAAGGTCCGGGGCTACTGCGTCTTCTCCCTCGACTACGGACAGCTCGAGGGCGTCCCCTTCTTCCACGGCCTCGGCCCCGTCGAGAAGTCGGCCGTCCAGCTGAAGGACTTCGTCGACAGGGTGCTCGCCACCACCGGCGCCGCCGAGACCGACATCGTCGGACACTCGCAAGGCGGCATGATGCCCCGCTGGTACCTGCGGTTCCTCGGCGGCGCAGCCAAGGTGAACGCCCTGGTCGGCGTCGCGCCCAGCAACCACGGCACCGACCTGAACGGCTTCACCAACCTGCTGCCGTACTTCCCGGGCGCCGGGGACCTGCTGGCGAAGACGACCCCGGCCCTCGCCGACCAGGTCACCGGCTCCGACTTCCTCAAGCGGCTCAACGCGGGCGGCGACACCGTGCCCGGCGTGCGCTACACCGTCATCGCCACCCGGTACGACGAGGTCGTCACGCCGTGGCGCAGCCAGTACCTGAACGGGACGGACGTGCGCAACGTCCTGCTCCAGGACCTGTGCCCGGTCGACCTGTCCGAGCACGTGGCCGTCGGGCTGCTGGACAGGGTCGCCTTCCACGAGGTGGCCAACGCGCTCGACCCGGCACGGGCCAGGCCCACCACCTGTGCGTCGGCATTCGAATGACACGTGTACATGTGTCGAGGAAACGTTTCGGGGCCTGTCCGGCCTGAGCCGCCGGACAGGCCCCGAGTCATGGGCAGCGGCCCCGGTCAGCGGCCGTGCCGGGCACTGCTCAGCGGCGGCCGCTCACCGCCCGGCGCCGGGCCGACAGGAACACGGCCGACGAGCCGAGCGCCAGCGCGGCCGCGCCGCCGATCGCGAGGTACGGGGTGCTGCTGTCGCCGCCGGTCTCGGCGAGGTTCTCCGTGGCGCCCGCCGCCTTCGGCTGGTTGGGAGCGGCGTCGGCCTCGGTGGGCTGCTTCGGGCCGGCGTCAGCCTCTGTGGGCCGGTTCGGGGCGGCGGCCGGTTCGGCCGAGGTGCTGGGGTCGTTGTCGCCGTGGCCGTGGTGCTCGACGGTCGACTTGTCGTTGCCCGCCTCGATCTGCTCCTTGGTGGGAGCGGAGGCCGTCGGGGCCGGGGCGGCGCCGCCTGCCGCGCTGTCGCCGCCGAAGGTGACGTCCGAGCAGGAGTAGAACGCCTCCGGGCTGTCCGACCGCTGCCAGACCGCGTACAGCAGATGCCTGCCGGAGCGTTCGGGCAGGCTGCCGGAGAAGGTGTAGAAACCGCCCGTGGCCGCCGGGTCGGTGGCCGTCGCGACCGGGTGCTCCAGATCCAGGTCGTTCCAGGCCAGCGGCTCGGCCGGGTCGTAGCCGGGCTTGGTGATGTACACCTTGAACGTGCCCTTGTGAGGGGCCGTCACGCGGTACTTGAAGGTGTGCGACCCGCTGCGCACGTCGGTCGCCGGCCAGTCGGCGCGGGCCAGGTCGAGCCCCTTGAACTGCTCGTTGTTCGCGCTGCACAGCTTGCCGTCCGGGATGAGCCGCCGGTGCCGTCCGCCGGCGTCCCCGATACGGATGCCGTTCCAGTCGTAGAGGGCCTGTGTGCCGCCCGCTCCGACCGCCGCCTTGCACGCGGCCGACTTCGGGCTCTCCGGGCCCTCGGCGTAGCACTGCGAGACCCTGCTGACCGGGTCGCCCATCGAACCGTGCGCGGCCGCCGGCGTGGCGGTCAGGGCGAGCGGGAGGGCGCCGAGGGCGGCGACGGTGACTGCCGTGCGGCGTGCGGGCATGCGGGAACTCCTCGAGACGGTACAGGGGAACAGGGCCGGGCCCGAGTGGGCCGGATCCCGTGGGGTGATCCGAAGCTAGCCCCTGAGAACCGTGAAATCGCCTGCTGAGGGCGGGTGAGGGAGATCCTTATGGCCGCGTTAAGGGAGCGCTCAGACTGGCATCAGGTAGGTGACGGGCGAGCCCGTGACCGGCCTTGGTGGAGCGACGACCGGACGGGCCCTACGACCGCGGGCACTGCCGCAAGCGGCTGCTCTGACGCGTGCGTCTCATGGTCGGTACCGGCCGCTCAGGCGTCCGGCCACCACGTGCGTGCGACGTCCTTGCGGACTTCCGGGCGTCCCGCCGGGCGCTCGTCGGCCTCCTCGCGGGCCCGGCGGACGTCCGTCTTCTTCAGGGGCTTCTGCACGGTCACACGGCGCATGGCTGCCTCCTTAAGGGTCTACCGGGTTCCGCGTTCTCACGGAGGTAGACCTTTCGGGGGAGAGTTCCTCATCGCTCCTGGTCTGTCAGTGGCGGCTGTCACGATTCGAGTGTCAGTGGCGGGTGTCACTCTTGGGCCCATGGCGAACGACAGTGACGGCATGACCTCGGCGAACACCGGCGCCGACGTGGACTGGGACGCGCGGGCGGCCTCCTTCGACGAGGAACCGGACCACGGCCTGCGCGACCCGGAGGTGCGCCGGGCCTGGGCCGCGCGGCTGCGCTCCTGGCTGCCCGGGCGGCCGGGGGACGTCCTCGATCTCGGCTGCGGCACCGGCAGTCTGTCGCTCCTCGCGTCCGAGCAGGGGCACCGGGTGACGGGCGTGGATCTCTCCCCGGCGATGGTGGCGCTCGCCAGGCGGAAACTGGCCGGGCGTGACGCGGTGTTCCTCGTCGGTGACGCGGCGGCACCGCCGGTCGGGGAGCAGCGCTTCGACGCCGTGCTCGTACGGCACGTCCTGTGGGCCCTGCCCGACCCCGGCCGGGCCCTGCGGCACTGGGCCGGGCTGCTGCGGCCGGGAGGGCGGCTCGTGCTGGTCGAGGGCGTGTGGGGGACGGTCGAGCCGGTCGGGATACCGGCGCAACGGCTCACCGGTCTCCTCGCGCCGATCGCCGGACGGGTGAGCGTGGAGCGGCTGTCCGGCGATCCGCTGCTGTGGGGCGGGGAGGTGACCGACGAGCGGTACGCGGTGGTGGCCGTGCGCGGGGCTTCAGGCCAGGAGCGCGGTGAAGCCGTCGCCGCGGGCGAGTGACTCCAGTTCGTCGAGGGCGGCCAGGGCGGCTCGTGCTGCCCCGGGGTCCGACTCGGCGAGGCCGCTGTCGGCGAACTCGTCCTCGTCCAGGCGTCGTACGTCCGTGCCGTCCGCGGAGACCCACAGGTCCAGGTCGAGGTCCTCCACGACCAGCTCCGGGCCGGAGCGTGCGGCGGGGCGGGTGACGTCGCAGTACCAGCCCTTCAGCGCGCCCGTGGCGGAGCGGACCTCCTTCACCGCGTACCAGCGGTCACGCCAGTAGTACTCCGTGAAGACGTCCCCGGGTTCGAAGCGGACGAAGCCGAAGTCGCGGACGCCGCTGCCCGCCCAGGGGGCGCGGACCGCGACGCGGGTGCCGTCGTCCGTCAGGAGCTCTCCGGCGTAGCGGATCTTCGTACGGCCCGCCTTGACGAGCACGACGTCGACCTGGCCGGACCGGTCAGCCGAGTTCGCGGACATAGCGCACTTCCTTCGCACAGATCTCGTAGCCGAACCACTTGTTGATGGCGATCATCGGCTCGTTGCCGGTGTCGTTTCCGGTGAACGCCTCCGTGTACCCGGCGGCGCGGGCCCGGTGCAGGGAGTCGTTCTTGGCGAGCTTCGCCAGGCCGCGGCCGCGGAACGCCCGGGCGGTGCCGGTCATGGCGGTGCCGTAGCGGCTGCCGTCCGTGTGCGCCACGCTGAAGGCGGCGGGGCGGCCGTCGACGACCGCGACCGTGGTCAGCTCGCGGTCGAGCAGCGGGTGCTTCCAGTTCTGTTCCAGCCAGGCCTCGTAGTCCGTGAACTCGGCCTCGATGTCGCTCGGTTCGTCCGACACCGTCTCCGCGTCCAGTTCGAACATCGGACGCGGGTCGTCCGCGTAGTCGGCGGCCGTGCGCAGCTCGACGCCCGCCGGTGGGTCCTGGCGGGGCGGCAGCGTGCCGGCTGCCAGGTCCAGGCGCATGAAGTAGGCGGAACGGCTGGCCCGGAAGCCGTGCCGCTCGGCGAAGGCCAGGTTGTCCGGCTCGTCCAGCACCCAGGCGAACAGCTTCCGCACGCCCAGCCCCGCCAGGCGCTCCTCGGCGGTGCGCAGCAGCAGCGAACCGGCGCCGCGCTGCCTGCGGTCGGGGCGTACGTAGATGTTGGCGGAGCCCTGGCCGGGTTCCGGGCTCTCGTGGGCGACGCTGATCTGGGCCGTGCCGATGATCTCGCCGTCCTCCTCGGCGACGAGTTGCCCGAAGTGGGCGTCCGGGTGGGCGTGGGTCAGGGTGTGCACCACGGACTCGGGGGTGGACAGCATGTAGGGCAGGGCGAGGCGGCGGGTGTGGGAGAACCCCTCGGCGTCGGCTCGGACGTCGGGTCGCAGGTCGCGCACGATCACGGTCATGGAGGCGCACGCTACGCGGGAGCGCGCCAGGGGTGCCTCCCATTTTCCGTCGGGTACGGGACAATCGGCCTGTGACCTTGAAGATCGACATCGACGACAGTGCGCCGCCGTACGAGCAGGTGCGGGCGCGGATCTCCGAGCAGGCGCGGTCGGGTGAGCTGCCGGTGGGGTACCGGCTGCCGACCGTGCGCGGGCTGGCCGAGTCCCTGGGGCTCGCCGCGAACACGGTCGCCAAGGCGTACCGGGCGCTGGAGGCGGACGGCGTGATCGAGACCCGGGGGCGGCACGGCACGTTCGTGGCCGCCGCCGGCTCGGCGGCTGACCGGGAGCTGGCGGTCGCGGCCCAGGCGTACGTGGAGCGGGCCCGAAGGCTCGGGCAGGGGGAGGACGCGGCGCTCGCCGCGGTACGGGATGCCCTGCGGGCGGCTCAGGGGGAGTAGGGCGGCATGGTCAGCCGGCCCGCGCCAGACGGTCGGGTGTCCGGGTGATCTCCAGGCCCGCCGGCCTCCCCAGCCGCGCGAACGTCATCGCGTCCTCCACCGCCGCGCCCCCCGGGTCGTTGTTGAAGTACGCGTAGACGTCCTCGCCGCCGGGCCAGGTCGTGGCGATGCGGTCGAGCCAGGTGGCCAGCGAGCGGCGGCCGTAGTGCGGCCAGGGCCGGGCCCGGCCCTGGTGGAAGCGGACGTAGCCCCAGTCGGTGGTGCGCCACAGCGGCGTCGCGGGGCGGGCCAGGACGTCGGCCCAGCACAGGGCCGCGCGCCGGGACTCCAGGACCCTGCGGACCTGAGGCGTCCACCACGAGTCGTGGCGGGGCTCGACCGCGACGCGGGTCGAGGCGGGGAAGCAGGCGAGGCAGGCGTCCAGGAGGCCCGGGTCGGCGCGCAGGTTGGGCGGGAGCTGGAGCAGCACCGGGCCGAGCCGGTCACCGAGGCCCGCCGCGTGGCTCATCAGGCGGTCGACCGGCTCCTCGGGGTCCTTGAGCCGTTTGATGTGGGTCAGATAGCGGCTCGCCTTGACCGCGACGACGAAGTCCGCGGGCACGCGGCCGCGCCAGTCCTCGAACGTCTCCCGGGCCGGCAGCCGGTAGAAGGCGTTGTTGATCTCGACGGTGGCGAAGTGCCCCGCGTACTCCTCCAGCCAGAGCCGCATCGGCAGCCCGGACGGGTACAGGACGTCCCGCCAGTCCTTGTACTGCCACCCGGACGTGCCGACGAACAGGGTCATAGACCCATGAAAACACCGGCGCGCGGGGACCTCCTACAGATACAGCCCCGCGTCGGCATCCCCGCGCGGCTCCGGCAGGGCCGTCGGGGACGTGCCCCGGCGCAGCGCGTACAGCTCGGCCAGTGTGGCGCCCTCGCGGCCGATGCCCTCTTCGCGGCCCAGCCAGCTCACCGCCTCCGCGCGGGTCAGCGGGCCCACCTCGATCCGGGCCAGACAGCGGCCGGGCCGGACGACGGCGGGGTGCAGACGCTCCAGGTCCTCGTTGGTCGTGACCCCGACCAGGACGTTGCGGCCCTGGCCGAGCAGTCCGTCCGTCAGGTTCAGCAGCCGCGACAGCGCCTGGCCCGCCGTGTGCTTGGCCTCGCCGCGGATCAGCTCGTCGCAGTCCTCCAGGAGCAGCAGCCGCCAGCGGCCCTTGCCCGCCGCGTCCTCCTCGCCGATCGCGATGTCCATCAGATAGCCGACGTCACTGAACAGCCGCTCGGGGTCCAGGACGCAGTCCACCTGGCACCAGTCCCGCCAGGAACGCGCGAGGGTGCGCAGGGCGGACGTCTTGCCGGTGCCCGGCGGACCGTGCAGGAGGAGAAGGCGGCCCGAGATGTCCTCGGGGGTCGTCTTCATCAGACGGTCCATGGCGTCCGCCACCGGCGCCGTGTAGTTGGGCCGGACCTCGTCCCAGGTGCCCGCCGCGATCTGGCGCGTGGTGCGGTGCGGGCCGCGGCGCGGGGAGACGTACCAGAAGCCCATCGTGACGTTCTCCGGCTGCGGTTCGGGTTCGTCCGCCGCGCCGTCCGTGGCCTGGTCCAGGACCTTCTTCGCCAGCTCGGCGCTGGTCGCCGTCACCGTGACGTCGGCGCCCCGGTTCCAGCGGGAGATCAGCAGGGTCCAGCCGTCGCCCTCGGCGAGGGTCGCGCTGCGGTCGTCGTCCCGGGCGGCACGCAGGACCCGGGCGCCGGGCGGCATCAGCGTCGCCCCGGACCGTACGCGGTCGATGTTCACCGCGTGGGAGTACGGCTGCTCGCCCGTCGCGAAGCGGCCGAGGAACAGCGCGTCGACGACATCGGACGGGGAGTCGGAGTCGTCGACGTTGAGCCGGATCGGCAGCGCCTCGTGCGGGTTTCCAGACATGCCGCCATGATCCGGCACGAGGGCGCCGCGTGCACCCGGTTTCCCGGTGCACACGCGGCGTTTTCGCAGGTGCGGGTCAAGCCCCGAGGCGGGACACCAGCCGGCGTGCCTGGCGTGTCCTGCGGACCACGGCGTACCCCTTGGTCAGCGCACGGTCCCGGGCGAACGTACGGCCGATCGCACGGCCTTCGACCAGCCGCTCGAACTCGTCGGTGCCCGTGCTGCGGCGCACCGTCACGCGCCGCAGGGCGTACGGCCCCTGCGCGCGGCGCGCGAGGCCGTTGCCGACGGCGAGGGCCTGGGCGTACCCCGTCTCGTGTACCGCCTGCCGGACCCGGCGGCTGGAGTAGCCGTAGGGATAGGCGAACGAGACCGGGACGGCGCCCAGTTGGTCCGCGACGATCTCCTTGCAGTGGATCAGCTCGAACCGCAGCGTGGCGTCGGAGACCTGGTCGAGCTGCGGGTGGCTGTGGCTGTGCCCGCCGATCTCGACACCGGCCGCCGCGAGCTCGCGGACCTGGCCCCAGTCCAGCATGGTGTCCAGACCGCCGCCGGTGTCGTACGGCCCCCGGATCCACCCGGTCGAGACGAACAGGGTGGCCGGGAAGCCGTGCTTGGCGAGCACGGGCAGGGCGTGCCGGTGCACGCCCTCGTAGCCGTCGTCGAACGTGATGAGGACCGGCCGCTCGGGCAGCGCGCGGCCGGAGCGCCAGCACGCCGCCAGCTCGGCGGTGGTGACGGGGCTGAGACCCCGCTCGGCGAGCACCGCCATCTGCTCGGCGAACGCCTCGGGGGTCACGGACAGGGCGCGGGTCGCGTCGTTCGGGTCGGTCGCGACCGCGTGGTACATGAGGATCGGTACGCGGACGTCACTCACGGACCGCCACCTCCACCTCGGGCACCGAGAACGTGGTCCCGCCCCTGCGGGCCCGCACGCTGCCCACCACGTATCCGCCCGCCGCCGTCAGCACCCCGGCGACGATGGCCCCCGCCCGCCCGGCACCGCCCGGCCGGGCCAGCAGGGCGTCCCGCAGTCCCCGGGCCACCCCGGCCGGCAGGACCCGGGTGGCGTACCGGCGTTCGGACTCCAGTCCCTTGCCGGCGCCGACGCTGCGGGCCACCAGGGCCTTGGACAGGCCCTCGGCGTACGTGCGCGTACGGAAGTAGCGGAAGTGCTCACGGGCCTCGGGCACCCGGTGGTGGATCACCGCCCGGTCGTCGATCAGCAGCACCGCGTCGGGCCGGGCCCGGCTGAGACGGATGCACAGTTCCGTCTCCTCGCAGCCCAGCGGGCGTTTGTCGCCGTCCCGGCCGATGCCGGTGGCGAAGCCGCCCGCCGCGTCGAAGGCACTCCGGCGGAACGAGGCGTTGCCGCCGAGCACGTTGCGCACCCGGACCCGGCCGCGCGGCAGGCCCCGGTAGGTGCAGCCCACCACCCAGTCGAACTCCTCGGGGAACCAGGCCGGCCGCCGTCCCGACGCCCAGACCGGCTCCGTGCGCCCGCCGACCGCCAGCACGCGCGGGTCGGCGTACGCCTCGGCGAAGTGCAGGAGCCAGTCGCGCTCGGCCACGGCGTCGTCGTCGAGGAAGGCGACGATCTCGCCGCGCGCGGCCGCGATCCCGGTGTTGCGGCCGGCGGACAGACCGCGGGGGCCCGCGTTGGCGAGCACCCGCACGTCGTCGACTTCCTTGTACTCCTTGCCGAGACGGTCCAGAAGGGCCTGGTTGTGGTCGACGACCAGCAGTGTCTCCAGGGCGGGCCGTGACTGCGCCCGCACCGAGGAGACCGCCGCGAGGATGTCCTCCCAGCGGTCCTCGGTGTACGCGCAGATCACGACGGAGATGCCGGGACCGCTCAAGACACCTCTCCCCGGACCGGGTCGAGCATCGGCGACTGGGGCGAACGGCTGCGCAGCGCCCGGCGGTTGGAACGCTCCTGGAGGATCACCCTGAGCACGCGCAGCCCGTCGCGCACGGCCCGCAGATTGCTGGTGCCGTGGATGCGCAGGTACTCGTAGCTGGGGATCTCCTGCACCTTGAGCCCGGCCTTGACGACCCGGATGTTCATCAGGGTCTCGACCTCGAAGCCGGTGCAGTCCAGGTCGATCTTGTCGAGGCAGTGCCGCCAGAACGCGTTGTAGCCGTAGCACAGGTCGGTGTAGCGGGCGCCGAACTTGCGGTTGACGACCGTGCACAGCGCCCAGTTGCCGAGCTTGCGGATGAAGGTCATGTCGTCCGTGCCGCCGCCGTTGGCGAAGCGGGAGCCCTTGGCGAAGTCCGCGCCGGAGACCAGGGCGGAGACGTACGACACGATCTCGTTGCCGTCCGCCGAGCCGTCCGCGTCGATCATCACGATGATGTCGCCGGTGCACGCCTGGAACCCGGTGATCAGGGCGTCGCCCTTGCCCTTGCCGCGCTGCTCGACGACCTTGACCTCGGGCCACAGCTCGCGGGCCACCTGGACGGTGTCGTCGGTGGAGTTGCCGTCGACCAGGACCACTTCGTGGATCCAGTCGGGCAGGGTCTTGAAGACGTACGGAAGGTTCTCCGCCTCGTTCATGGCCGGGATGACCACGCTCACCGGCGGCGCTATGGCCAGGTGAGAGGAGACGGGCCGGTACTTCCCGGCGGTCGGCGGATGCTGCTCCGCCGCGGCCGGCTGCAGAACTGAGCTCATGAGTCTGGTCCCTCTCGTCCGGTGGACCGCCCCCCCAGGGCAGTCCGGATCCAGTCCGGTTCGAAAGGGGGGTTCTCACCCGTGGCACGCCGAGATGGAGCTTCGGGCACGCCGGGTGAGCTGGCAAAGCTGGCCGACAGCGGAAAACGGCAGCCGACCGCGCGGCACGGCCCGGAGACAGTTGCGGTCACCGAGCACGGCACCCCCTACCGCGCCCCGCGCCGGTACGTCGCGGTCCTTGAGCCCTCCCCTAGAGCCGCGTGCTGACGGACCGATGCGGGTGAGATGTATGACGGTATTGACGATTGAACCCGTATGGCAAGACCTGGAACGGCCCCTCACGTTTTTGTTGGTTTGGTCGTTACGGGATGCGTTTTGCGGGGCGCAAGTTGAAAGGTTCCGGTGGCGGAAACAATCGTTCCCCTCAGGCTCGACCCGCCTGAGGGGAACGGTTGTTCAGGTGCCGGAGTCCGCGCCGGTTACGGCACGAGCTTCAGCAGCCGGTTCGGCGAGCCCGAACCCGCGCTGGTCACCTTGCCGGTGGTGGCGCCGCCGGTCAGGGCCGAGGCGACCTGGCCGGGGTGGAGGAGGTGTGGCCCGCCAGGTAGACCGCCGCCGCGCCCGCGACGCGCGGGGTCGCCATCGAGGTGCCGGAGATGGTGTTGGTCGCGGTGTCGCTGGTGTGCCAGCCGGCCGTGATGGAGGAGCCGGGCGCGAAGATGTCCAGGGCCGAGCCGTAGTTGGAGTAGCTCGCCTTGGCGTCGGTGCTGGTGGTGGCGCCGACGGTGATCGCCTCGGCGACCCGGCCGGGGAGGACGAGGAGGCGGTGGTGCTGCTGTTGCCCGCGGCGACGGCGTACGTGACACCGCTGGCTATGGAGTTGCGGACCGCCGTGTCCAGGGCGGCGGAGGCGCCGCCGCCGAGCGACATGTTGGCGACCGAGGGGCCGGAGTGGTTCTGCGTCACCCAGTCGATGCCCGCGATCACGCCCGCGGTGGTGCCGGAGCC
>KE354291.1 GCA_000415505.1 Streptomyces afghaniensis 772 | reverse complement strand
GCTGTACGGCGTCTTCGCGGGCGGGTTCGTACGGGGCAAGCGCATCCTGTCCCCGACTGCCGCCGAGCGGGTGCGCGAGGGACAGGGCAGCTGCCGGGATCTGGTGCTCGGGGCCGGGTTCGAGGGCGAGACCGAGGCGGGGCTCGGTCTGTGGCTCAGCGGATCCAACGGCTCCTACGGACCCAACCCGCGTGCTTTCGGTCATGACGGCTTCGGCGGCTCCTGCGGGCTCGCCGACCCGGAGGCGCACGTGTCGATGGGGTATGTGATGAACCGTATGGGGCCTCACATCGCGAACGACCCGCGCAAGATGGCCCTGGTCGACGCCCTCTACAGCGCTCTGTGACAGCGGGTGCGGGCGGGCCGGTTTCGGCCGAACCGTCCGGCCACCCTTCCCCGCTGGTTTAGACCAATGCTAGACCTGGTGCGCACCGAGCCCAAGCGGCTACCGAACGTCACCAACAGGAGGCGCGGCATGGCCCGCACCACCCCGCACGACCACCCGACGGCCGACGGAGAGCCCCTGTACCGGCGGCTCGCCATGGAGCTGCTCGGCGAACTGCGCGACGGCACCGTGCCGCCCGGCGAACGACTGCCGGGCGAGCGGCGGCTGGCCGGGCACTTCGGGGTCAGCCGGGAAACCGTACGGCAGGCGCTGGAACTGCTGCGCCGCGACGGTCTCGTCGCCACCGACCGGCGCGGCAGCCACGCCACCCTGCCCGGCCCGCCGGTCGAGAGCCCGGCCTCGCTCACCTTCCCGGTCGGGGCCCGGGCCGCGACCCCGGGCACGGTCGCCCGCGCCACCGTGACCTGGGAGCGCCCCCGCCGGACCATGCGGAGGCCCTGGGACTGGCCCCGGGCCGGCCGACCCTGATCCACCGCTACCGGTGCGCGACGGCCGACGGACGCCGGCTGCGTCATGCCGTGACGTCCTTCTCCGCCGTGGCGCTCGCGGAGGTGGAGGAGCTGGCCCGGTACCGCGACCGCGCCGACGGCACCGCCACCGCGCATCTGCGGCGGGCCTACGACTGGATGCGCCGGGCCGGTCTGACACTGCACCATCGCGACGCCATCACCCGCCTGGCGGGCACACCGTCGGTACGGGTCACGCGCCGGGTGCACGATCAGTACGCGCGCCCACTGGAGATCACCGACCTGGTGGTGGACGACCAACAGGACGCCCTGGTCTACGAGTTCACTCTGCCGGGCCGGACGCCGGCGCCGAGCGGCGCGTGACGCGGCCGGGGCCGCTGAGGACCCGGGCCGGGTACGCCCCCGCGGGAGTCCCTTCTCCTACCGGCACCGGCGGCGCGAACCGGGGAGCGCGGAGATCATCGACAGGAAGCCCGAGACCACACTCCACCGAGAGGATGCCTCATGAGCACGTTCACCACGTCCGACGGAACCGAGATCTACTACAAGGACTGGGGCGAGGGGCAGCCCGTGGTGTTCAGCCACGGCTGGCCCCTCAACGCTGACGCCTGGGACGGACAGGCGCGGCTGGTCGCCGAGCACGGGTTCCGGGCGATCGCGCACGACCGCCGCGGGCACGGCCGCTCGGGGCAACCGTGGCAGGGCAACCACATGGACCGGTACGCCGACGACCTGGCCGAGCTGATCGAGGCGCTGAACCTCACCGACGCGGTCCTGGTGGGCCATTCGACCGGCGGCGGAGAGGTGGCCCGTTACATCGGGCGGCACGGGACCGGGCGGGTCGCCAAGGCCGTGCTGCTGGGCGCGGTGCCGCCGCTGATGCTGCGGACGGAGGCCAATCCGGAGGGCACCCCGAAGGACGCCTTCGACGGGATCCGCGCGGCCGTGGCGGCGGACCGCTCGCAGTTCTACTGGGAGCTGAGCGAGAGCTTCTACGGCTTCAACCGGCCCGGGGCCGCCGTGTCGGAGGGCGTGCGGCGGGCGTTCTGGATGTGGAGCATGCAGGCCGGGCTGAAGGGCGCCTACGACTGCGTCGCGCAGTTCTCGGAGACCGACTTCACGGAGGACCTGGGGCGGATCGACGTACCGACGCTGGTGGCGCACGGCGACGACGACCAGATCGTGCCGATCGGCGCCTCGGCCCAGCGGACCGCCCAGCTCGTCAAGGACGCGACGCTGAAGGTGTACCCGGGCGCCCCGCACGGCCTGGTGGGCGACTACGAGCAGGCGTTCAACGACGATCTGCTGAACTTCCTGCGCGACTGACTAGCCCGGAGTCCGGGCGACGACCAGGCGCACCCGTGGGCTGCCGTCCTGTCGCCGCCCGAACTCCGGCAGCGCGTGGAGGTCCACCCGGAAGCCGGCCCGGGCGAGTTCACGCCGTACCTCCCCGAAGCGGAACGCGCGGTAGTACATGACGAACGGAGGCCGCCACAGCGCGTTGCGCACCCGCATCACCGTGTCGAAGCCGAGCAGCGTCCAGTAGCCGAGCGAGCCCGGGCGGGGCGGGGCGACCAGTGGAAACGCGAAGCAGCCGCCCGGCCGCAGGACGGAGCGGACCTGCGCGAACAGTCCGGGCAGCTCGCGGGGCAGGAAGTGCCCGAAGGCCCCGAAACTCACCACCAGGTCGAAGGCGGGCCCGAAGGGCAGGGCACGGGCATCCGCACGGACGAAGGAGACCGGCGGTCCGGCCGGCCGGACCCGTTCCCGGGCCACGTCGAGCATGCCCGCACTGAAGTCGACCCCGACGACCCGCTCCCGGCACACCCCTGCCAGCACACCGACACCCGCGCCGGTGCCGCAGCACAGGTCGAGCCCGGCGTCGAAGGGTCCCGTCCGCCGCAAGGCCGACTCGACGGCGCCGAGGACCGCGTCGGGCGTCCGGAAGGGGGTGTGGTCGAACTTCGGCGCGAGGAGATCGTAGCCGCGTTCGACGGACGACAGCGCCTGGACGGCGAGCTCACGCAGGCTGGGTCCTTCGGGGCTGAACATCGACCCAGACTAATCGGCCCGGACTCATCGGCTCAGACTCATCGGCTCAGCGGTCGGCTCGGCCCAGGGGAGCTCGCCGCTCGAGGATCGTGAGCCAGGAGGCGTTCGCGGACGCGCTCGTAGCGGGCGAGACTGGCCGCTGCCCCCGGGCCAGGCCTCGCGTTCCTCGACCAGCGCGCGGGTGGCCTCGGGGTCCGCGCCGTCCATGGCCTGGATCTTGATGAGGAGTTCGTCGCGGATGGCGGTGGGCCGGCGGGGCGGGGCGCCGGCGAAGGCGCGCAGGTCGTTCGATGCGTGCATTTCCGTGAGGCGGTCGAGGCACTCGACCTCGACGCCGCCGAGGCGCTGCTGGCTCCGGACGTCGTCTTCACCAGCCCGGTCGAGGACTTCCGCTGCGTGCGCGAGATCAACGACGTGAACGGCCGTGTGACCGTGATGGTGCGCCCGTTGTCGGCGGCGCAGGCGCTGGCGGCGGCCATGGGCGCGCAGTTCGAGCGGATCGCCGAGGAGGCACGGGCGCGCTCGATGTGAGCGACACGTCCGGGGGGCTGTTTCCCGCGTTCTGCCGCCGCTCGCGGCCCGCCGGCGGTTGGATGTCCTCATGACGTCCGTCGATCACGACCGGCTGATGCGGGCCAACCAGGCGAACTGGGACGCCCGCACGCCCGTCCATCTCGCCAGCCGGTTCTACGGCCTCGACCAGGACCCCGACCCCGAGCGCTGGTTCGCGTCCTGGGAGTGGGAGGACCTCGGCGAGCTGGCCGGTCGTGACGTGCTGCACCTCCAGTGTCACCTCGGCACGGAGACGATCGCCTTCGCACGGCGCGGCGCCCGGGCCGTCGGCCTCGACTTCTCCGAGGCGTCCGTGGCGGCGGCGACCGGCATCGCCGCGAAGGCCGGTGCGGACGTGACGTACGTCCGCGCGAACGTCTACGACGCCGACGAGGCCCTCGGCGGGCGGCGGTTCGACGTCGTCTACACCGGCAAGGGCGCCCTGTGTTACCTGCCGGACCTGGACCGGTGGGCGGAGGTCGTCGGCCGGCTCCTGCGTCCCGGCGGCCGGTTGTACGTCGTCGAGTTCCATCCCCTGCTCAACTCCCTCGGCCCGAAACCGGCTCCGGGCGAGGGTCCCGAGCTGCTCCTGCGCCACGACTACCTGGGCGGCGGCGGTCCCGTGCACCGGGACGCGACCCACACCTACACGGACGGCCCGGCCGTCGAGGGCGCCACGGACAGCTACGAGTGGATGCACGGAATGGGCGAGGTCGTCAACGCGTTGACGGATGCGGGACTGGCCGTCCGGCGGCTGCGGGAGAGCGACGAACTTCCCTGGCCGCGCTGGCCGCAGATGGTCCGTACGGAGTCCGGCTGGTGGCGGCTGCCCGAGCCGCGGATCCCCCTGTTGTACGGGCTGCTGGCCACCCGCTGACGCGCATCCCTCTCCCCCGGCGCCCCGTCGGGTGGTAGTCTGCAAACAGCACTCGTGCACGCCCCTATCTGTGGGCGCCGGTGCAGTTCTTCCTTTCTCTCCGTCATTTCCGGCACCTCGACGTGCTCTGTCGTATCCGAGGCGCTGTTCCCGCCGCCGGAGGCCTGCTCCAGGCCCTCCCCTCGCGGCTCTCTCCCCTTCCCTTCGCATGTCCCGTGCCTGCCGTCCGTGAAAGGACACATCACCATGACCACCACACTCGACACCCCGCCCGTCCAGCAGCATTCCGAGTCCCGGACGGTTTTCGGTGTCCTCGACATCGACGCCGGCGGGAAGGGGCATCTGCGCGATGAGAACTGCCTGCCCGCACCCACCGACCCCGCGGTCTCCCCCGCCCTGATCCGCCGTCACGGCCTGCGCAAGGGCGACCTCGTCGAGGGCACCCTGGGCGACCGGCGCGGTCTCACCGACGTCGCACGGATCGATGGCCGTACGACCGCGGAACTGCGCGGCCGCCGGCACTTCCGGGACCTGACGCCCCTGCATCCTCATGAGCGCCTGCGTCTCGAACACCCGGCCGCCGGACTGGCCGGCCGGGTCGTCGACCTGATCGCACCGGTCGGCAAGGGTCAGCGCGGGCTTCTCGTGGCCCCGCCCAAGACCGGCAAGACGGTCCTCCTCCAGCAGCTCGCGGCCGCCGTCACCGGCAACCATCCCGAGTGCCGGCTGATGATGCTGCTGCTCGACGAGCGGCCCGAGGAGGTCACCGACATGCAGCGCGGCGTGCGGGGCGAGGTGTACGCCTCGACCTTCGACCGGAGCGCCAAGCAGCACATCGCGCTCGCCGAGCTCGTGATCGAACGGGCCAAGCGGCTCGTCGAGGCCGGCGAGGACGTCGTGATCCTCCTCGACTCCCTCACCCGGCTGTGCCGGGCGCACAACAACGCGGCCGCCTCCGGGGGCCGCATCCTCACCGGGGGCGTGGACGCATCCGCGCTGACCGGCCCCAAGCGGTTCTTCGGCGCCGCCCGGTCGGCCGAGGAGGGCGGTTCCCTCACGATCCTCGCGACGGCGCTGGTGGAGACCGGTTCCCGGGCCGACGACTTCTACTTCGAGGAGCTGAAGAGCACGGGCAACATGGAGCTCCGGTTGAGCCGCGAACCGGCGTCCCGGCGCGTGTTCCCGGCCGTCGACATCATCCCCTCCGGCACCCGCCGCGAGGAACTCCTGCTGCCACCGGCCGAGTTGGCGGCCGTGCACGGCCTGCGGCGCGTGCTGCAGAACCGGGACGGGCAGGGCGCCCTGGAGACCCTCCTGGAACGCATGCGCGAAACCCCGGACAACGCGACGTTCCTTCGGCGCATCCAGCCGACACTGCCCTCGGAGTGAGCTGTCGCGTCAGCCTGGCCCGCCCGTGCCGGCCCGGAGCAGGGACGCCCCCGCGGGCGTGAGCGTGTGCAGTACGGCCGGGCCGTGCCGGACGGTGGTGATGAGCCCCGCGTCCCGCAGCGCGGTGGCATGCCGGCTGGCCGAGGACGCCGAGACGCCGGCGGCACGGGCCATCTCGGCGGTCGTGGCGCCGGTGGCGGCGGCGCGCAGCGCCACCGCGCGAGCGCGACCGAGGAGAGTGGTCAAGGGCCTCTCGGAGGCGTCGGAGCCGTACGGGGCGCCCGGCGAGCTCGGCTCGTGGAGCAGCGAGTACCAGAGCACCGGCGGCAGTTGCGGATCGGCGAAGGCGACCGGCTCGCCCCAGTTGAAGTACGAGGGGACGAGCGTGAGTCCACGGCCGTCCAGGTGCAGATCCCGGTCGGCGGTCTGCTTGGGATAGCTGACCTCCAGGACGGGAGGGCGCCAGCGCAGCATGGGCCCGAGTCCGGAGAGCATCCCCTCGACCCCGCCGTCCAGGAGCCCACGGCAGCGGGCCACCCGCTCCGCCTCGATCCGGGCCTGTGCCTGTTCCTCGTACGGGGCGACGACCGCGGCGTGGTACGCGCGCAGCATGCCCACCAACTCCTTGCGCGCTTGCAGCCCGGTCAGCTGTCCGGCCCATGCGGGGGCGCCCACCGTCCGGTCGAGGACGGCCAGCTCCGCCAGGACGCGTTGTGGAGGAGTGGCCACGATCGCTTCCATGCCCGTGTCGAAGTCGCCCACCGCGCCGGCGGGGGTCAGGAAGTCCGGGAAGTACGCAGCTCTCGGATACAGGGGTAACAGAACGCTCCGCAGGACCCGCTCCAGCCCCTTGTCCCGCAGCTGCTGCCGCGCCGTGCGGTACCACCCGACGTAGGCCCACCGGCCTTTGCGGGACTGCAACCGGTGCAGACTCGCGGCGATCTCCGACACCGGATCGGGCGCGGCGGCGACCCTGGTGCGCGCCAGGTCCCCGTCGCTGAAGTGGATGCGAAGCATGCCGTCGTCCCCCTTTGCTCAGCCTTTGCGCTTTCATGCCACAAACTTGGTTCGGCCTGGCCGGGCGATCGTAAGTTGCGGACATCAAGGCGCGATAAACGCGGGTTTGACGGACGAGGCGCGCACGTTCATCTCCGCCTGCGCGGGCGTCACGCTCACCACCGGTCGGCCGTGCGTGCGGCATCCGGGTGCTCGCGCGTGATGTCCGGCCCGGTCGTCGCGGTGCGGAGGACATACGTTTCTACGTTGATCATATGATCAACGGATTCTCATCCCGGGTGGCGGCGTCGACCTGTGTGCTCTGTGCGGCAGGGCTGCTGGCCCTGATGCCCGCCGCGGCGGCCGGTTCCGGCAGGGCGGAACCCAGTCCGCCTGCCGGGCCGAGGGCGGC
>KE354290.1 GCA_000415505.1 Streptomyces afghaniensis 772 | reverse complement strand
TGGCTGGTGGCCGACGCCCGCACCGGCGAGGTGCTCGCCGCCCACAACGCGCACCGAAGACTGCCCCCGGCCAGCACTCTGAAGACCCTGTTCGCCCTCACCGTGCTGCCCACGCTGCCGGCCGGAATCCGGCACACGGTCCGTGAGGAGGAGCTCCGGGGCATCGGGGCCGGCAGCAGCATCGTCGGGGTCACCGAGGGGCGTACCTACCGGGTCGCCGACCTGTGGCGGGGCGTCTTCCTCAACTCCGGCAACGACGCCGTGCACGTCCTGGCCGAGCTCAACGGCGGCTGGCGGGCCACGGCTCAGCGCATGCAGGCCAAGGCCCGCGCCCTGGGCGCCCACGACACGCACGTGGTCTCCCCGGACGGCTACGACGCGCCGGGCCAGGTGTCGTCGGCGTTCGACCTGGCGGTCTTCGGACGGGTCGGGCTGCGCAACCCCGACTTCGCGCGGTACTGCGCCACCGTCGAGGCCAGGTTCCCGGGCGGCGGAGGCTGGTCGTACCCGATCCGCAACACCAACCGGCTGCTGAGCGGCGCCCCCGGTGTGAAGCCGTACCGGGGACTGATCGGCATCAAGAACGGCTACACCAGCAAGGCGGGCAGCACGCTCGTCGCGGCGGCGCGGCGCGGCGGGCGCACCCTCGTCGTGACGGTGATGAACCCTCAGGAAGGCGGCGGCTCCGCGGTGTACGAGGAAGCCCGCTCACTGCTCGACTGGGGCTTCGAGGCGGGCAGCCGGGTCGAACCGGTGGGTTCCCTCGACGTGTCCAGGGCCGCCGCCCGACCGGACGCGGCGACTCCGCCCGCCGTCGCGTCCGCCGTGCCGAAGGAGGCCGGGTCCGGCTGGACGGAAGCGGGGCTGATCGCGGGTGCCGCCGGACTGGGCGCGGCGGCAGTCGTACTGGTGCTGCGGCTGCCGGTCCGCCGGTCCGAGGCTGCTGACCGGCCGGCAGCCACAGCAGCAGGCCCAGGGTGATCCAGGCGTAGGTGTTGCTGCCCAGGAACCCGTCCACGCCGGACGCGTCGTCGAACCACAGCCACACCACGCTGGTGCACAGCACCGCGTACAGGGTGCCCGCGATCCGGGCACGGCCGGTACGGATCAGCACGGCGAAGGACGGCAGCAGCCACACGAGGTGGTGCACCCAGGTGATCGGGCTGACGAGACAGGCGGCGAGGCCGGTCAGGGCGAACGCCGCCATCCAGTCTCCCGCGGCGACGGCCCGGCGGGCCCGCAGCGCCCACACGCCGAGGAGCAGCACAACGACCGCCGCCCACACCGCCCGGTCGGGTTCGCCCAGGCGGGCCAGGATGCCCTGCACCGACTGGTTCGAGACATAGCCGAGGCGGCCGACCCGGTTGGTGTCCCACAGTGCCTCGGTCCAGTAGAAGCGTGAGGCGTCGGGGTCCGCCGACGCCGCGAGGGCCGTGGCACCGAGGGCGACGGCCGTGGCGACCGCCGCCGCGCGCCACCGCCTGGCCACCAGCAGCAGGCCGATGAACAACGCCGGCGTGAGCTTGATCGCGGCCGCCAGCCCGATGCCGATGCCCGCCCAGCGTGTGCGTCCGTTGGCGAGCAACGCCGCGTCGGTGAGCACGAGAGCCAGCAGCAGCAGGTTCACCTGGCCGAAGCTGAAGGTGTCGCGGAGTGGTTCGAACAGGGCGAGGACGCAGGCGGTCAGGGCCCAGCCGTACCAGCCGTGGCGCCGCCAGGCCGGGCCGGCGAGCAGCCGCAGGATCAGGGCCAGGGCCGCCAGGTTGAGCAGCAGGGCGGCCGCGATCGCGGTGTGGAGGTCCAGCAGGGCCATCGGCAGCATGACGACGGCGGCGAACGGAGGGTAGGTGAAGCCGTACACCGTGCCGGGGACCCGGTAGTCGTAGATCCGGCCGCCGTGGTGGACCCAGCTGTCGATGGTTCCGTGGTAGACGCGCAGGTCGAACCAGTCGCGCAGCAGGGGCACGGTCGCGGTGAAGACCGTCACCACCGTGACGAGGGCGAGCACGAGCAACAGTCGTCCGCGGTCGGTGCGCGGCGGGGCCGGAGTCATGCCGTGCGTCCCAGCGCCGGTGCCAGCTCGGCCTGGTGGGCCTGCCACAGCACGACGACCGCGAGCGCGCCGCCGGAGACGGCCAGCACGAGTTGCCCGGTGTCGGCCGGGCCGCCGCCGGGCAGGACGCAGAGCGCCAGCACACCGGTCACGGCCGCCATGCGGTGGCGTACGGAGGTGCTGGGCGCGGCGGCGGCGATGAGGAACAGGCCCCACAAGGCGTACCAGGGGCGGATCGCCGGGCCGAGCACGGCCACCGCCGCCAGGCTCAGGCCCAGCGCGTACAGCGGTCGCGGGCGCAGCCGGAGCCATATCAGGACGATCGCGACCCCGGCCGAGACGACACCCAGGGTGTGCCAGGCGGGGATCGCCAGGGGCGCGAGATCGCTGCCGAGGTGTTCCAGCAGGGCGCGCGTGGCGCGGCCGAGCAGGGTGGTCAGGGCCCAGTTCTGGGGCGAGACGGGGGTGTCCAGGGCGGCGATCCAGCCGTATCCGGTGCCCGCCGCGGCCGTGGCCGCGACGGTCGTCCCCGCGGCCGCCACGGCGGTCGTGACGAAGGCCTTCGCCGTACTGCGGCCCGCACGGACCTGGAGGACGACGACGGCGGCAAGACCGAGCGCGGCGGGCGCCTTGACCAGCGCGGCGAGCGTGACGAGGACGGCGCCGAGGATCGGCCACCGGCCGAGCGCCGCCACCAGGCCGACGCCGAGCAGGCCCAGCATGACGGCGTCGTTGTGCGCGCCCGCGACGAGGTGCAGCAGGACGAGCGGGTTGAGGGCGCCCAGCCACAGCGCGGCGGACGGGTCGGCCCCGCTGTGGCGTGCGAGGCGGGGCAGCGCGGCGGCCATCAGAGCCACGCCGGCGAGTGCGACGAGCCGCATTCCGAACAGCCCGGCGGGCAGTTCCCCGCGCGTCAGCGCCGACAGGGCCGCCGCGACGGCGAGGAACACCGGGCCGTACGGGGCGCCGGTGTGCCGCCAGAGCGGGGCGACCTCGCCGGCGAGCGGGCCGCCGAGCTGCGACGGCCCGTGCGCGTAGACGTCCATGTGCGCATCGACCATCGCCCCTTGGGCGAGGTAGCTGTACACGTCCCGGCTGAACAGCGGTGGGGCGAGCAGCAGCGGGGTGGCCCAGACGGCGAGGACGAGCAGCAGGGCGCGGGGCTCGGGGGGTCTCGGTCCTCGGACCAGCCGGCCCAGCAGTGCCCAGGCCGCGATCAGCAGGACGAGTCCGAAGTACACCGCCACCAGGCCGAGGGCGGCGCGCGCGGAGGCCGGGTGGAGGAGGTCCCGTACGGGCAGGGCTCCGGCCGTCTCACCGCCTGCCGCGAGGAAGGCGGTACCGGCCAGACCGAGTATCTGGCAGCGGCGGAGATCGACGGGGAAAGCCATGGCCAACACTCGGGCAGCGTGTCAACGTGGGGTGGCCTCGCGGCGACGTGCAGCCCTCTGGCGGGGAGCGGGAGTATGACCGGCCGGTGATCAGGTGTGGGCGATGGGGGCCGGGAGCATCTGCCGGGTGCGGTGGTGTGCGGGGTGCGGGCTCGTCATGGCTTGTCGCGCAGTTCCCCGCGCCCTTGAAGGCATGACCCCCGACGCCCGCCGAGAGGTTCCGTCAGAACACCGACAGGCCCGTCAGCGTCGTGAATCTGTCCAGGGCCGCCACGCCCGCCACCGAGTTGCCCCGTTCGTCCAGGCCCGGGCTCCACACGCACAGCGTGCAGCGGCCCGGGACGACCGCGATGATGCCGCCGCCCACGCCGCTCTTGCCGGGCAGGCCCACGCGGTAGGCGAAGTCGCCCGCCGCGTCGTACGTGCCGCAGGTCAGCATGATCGCGTTGATCTGCTTGGCCTGGCTGAGGGTGAGCAGGCGGGTGCCGTCGGCGCGTATGCCGTGCCGGGCGAGGAAGGCCGTGGCGAGGGCGAGATCGGCGCAGGACGCCGCGATCGAGCACTGCCGGAAGTACTCGTCGAGCAGGACGGGCACCGGGTTGTCGATGTTGCCGTAGGACGCCATGAAGTGGCCGAGCGCGGCGTTGCGGTCGCCGTGCGCCGACTCGGACGCGGCGACCTCCTGATCGAAGGTCAGGTCAGCGTTGCCGCTCTCCGCCCGCAGGAACGCCAGCAGTTCGCCCGACGCGTCGCCGGTACGGGTGTGCAGCCGGTCGGTGACGACGAGGGCGCCGGCGTTGATGAACGGGTTGCGCGGGATGCCGTTCTCGTACTCCAGCTGGACCAGGGAGTTGAAGGGGTTGCCGGAGGGCTCGCGGCCGACGTGTTCCCACAGGGCGTCGCCCTCGCGTGCCAGGACGAGGGCGAGGGTGAAGACCTTCGTGATGGACTGCGCGGAGAAGGGCCGCCGCCAGTCCCCCACGCCGTACACCGTGCCGTCCGGCTCGGCGACGGCCATGCCGAAGCTGCGCGGGTCGCGGGCGGCGAGCGCCGGGATGTAGTCGGCGGCTCGGCCCCGGCCGGGCGTCCGCTCGATCTCCTCGGCGATGCGCTCCAGGACCGGCTGGAAGGTCGTCGACGACGTCATGATCCGATTGTCCCTCCTGCCGGTCCCGGTGATCTCGCGTCCGTCAGGCCACCGGAGCCGGGCCGCTGCCCGCCAGGACCTCCGGGCGCAGCAGGCCGGCGAGCGTCTCGGCGGGCAGCAGTCCCTTTTCCAGGACGAGTTCGGCCACGCCACGGCCGGTGGCGAGGGCCTCCTTGGCGATGTCGGTGGCGGCCGTGTAGCCGATGTGGGGGTTGAGGGCGGTGACGAGGCCGATGGAGTTCTCGACGGTCGCGCGCAGCGCCTCGGTGTTGGCGGTGATGCCGTCGACGCACCGCTCGGCGAGGGTGAGGCAGGCGGCACGCAGGTGCGTGATGGACTCCGACAGCGAGTGCAGGATGATCGGCTCGAAGGCGTTGAGCTGGAGCTGTCCGGCCTCGGCGGCCATGGTGATGGTGACGTCGTTGCCGATCACCTCGAAGGCGACCTGGTTGACGACCTCGGGGATCACCGGGTTGACCTTGCCGGGCATGATGGACGAACCGGCCTGCACCGGCGGCAGGTTGATCTCGTTCAGGCCCGCGCGCGGACCGGAGGACAGCAGGCGCAGGTCGTTGCAGCTCTTGGAGAGCTTGACCGCGATGCGCTTGAGCACGCCGGACATCTGGACGAAGGCGCCGCAGTCCTGGGTGGCCTCGACCAGGTTGGCCGCCGTCACCAACGGCAGGCCGGTGATGGCCGCGAGGTGGCGACGGGCCGACTCGGCGTATCCGGCGGGGGCGTTGAGGCCGGTGCCGATCGCCGTGGCGCCGAGGTTGATCTCATGGATCAGCTCGACGGCCTCGGCAAGACGGGACCGGTCCTCGTCCATCATGACGGCGTACGCGGAGAACTCCTGGCCGAGCGTCATCGGCACCGCGTCCTGCAACTGTGTACGGCCCATCTTGAGCACGTCGCGGAACTCGACGGCCTTGCGGGCGAAGGCGTCCTGGAGGACGGACATCGCGTCGAGCAGCCCGCGCACGGCGAACACCGTGGCGATCTTGACGGCGGTGGGGTAGACGTCGTTGGTGGACTGGCCGAGGTTGACGTCCTCGTTGGGGTGCAGGTACCGGTACTCGCCCTTGGCGTGGCCCAGCAGTTCCAGCGCCCGGTTCGCCACGACCTCGTTGGCGTTCATGTTGGTGGAGGTGCCGGCGCCGCCCTGGACGACGTCGACGACGAACTGGTCGTGCAGCTTGCCGTCGCGGATCTCCCGGCAGGCCTCGACGATGGCGGCGGCCTTCTTCGGCTCCAGCAGGCCGAGTTCCTCGTTGGCGAGGGCGGCGGCCTCCTTGACGGCGGCCAGGGCGTCGATCAGGTGCGGGTAGGCGGAGATGGTCATGCCCGTGATGGGGAAGTTCTCCGTGGCGCGCAGGGTGTGCACACCCCAGTAGGCCTCGGCGGGAACATCACGGTCGCCGAGCAGATCGTGCTCGGCGCGGGTGGCGGCGGTCATGAGCGGGAAGGCCCCTTTTCTGAGAAGTGAGGGTGGATGTGCGCCCCACAAGGGGCGCGGGGAACTGCGCGACCAGCCACACTGGGCCCGCAGTCGCCGACGAACAGATCCGGCACGCTGTCAGGCGCGAGCCGATCCGACAACGGGCTCCAGCGAGCGAACGGGCCGCACACGCCCGACCTCCCGGCCACCCCCGAGCAGCGGCTCACCCCCGAACTCGGAAAGCAGCTCCGGGTCGACACCCGCCCGCGCCAACGCCGCGGCAGCAACCGGAACACGCGCCCGATTCGCCCCGTCCGCGATCTTCACCGCCACAGCCCGCCCATCGGCCAGCGCAGCGACCTGCACCCCCTCGAAGCCGTCCTTGGACAGCAGCCCCGGCACGGCCCGCATCAGCGCGGCGACGTCCCGGCCGGAGCCGGAGGCCATCTCGGCGTGCTCGCGCATCGCGTCGGCCACGCGGGCCTCGGGCGTGCCCGGCGCGGCGGTGGCGATCCGGGCGGTGGCCCGGGCCAGGCCGTGCAGGGAGATCGAGAACAGGGGCGCGCCACAGCCGTCGACGGTGACCCGGGCGATGCGCTGCCCGGTGAGGTCCTCGATGATCTCGGCGATGGCCTGCTGGAGCGGGTGGCCGGGGTCGAGGTAGTTCTCCAGCGGCCAGCCGTTGAGGGTGCAGGTGTAGAGCATGGCCGCGTGCTTGCCGGAGCAGTTCTGCGCGAGCCGGGAGGGCAGCCGGCCCTCGCGCACCCAGGCGTCCCGGACGACCGGGTCGAACGGCAGGTCCGGGACGTTGCGCAGGTGGTCCTCGGTGAGCCCGGCGAGTTCGAGGATGCGCCGGGTACCGGCGAGGTGGCGTTCCTCGCCGGAGTGGCTGGCCGCGGTCAGCGACAGCAGGTCGCCGTCGAGCGGGAGCCCGGCCCGGGCCATGGCCACGGCCTGGACGGGCTTGATCGCGGAGCGGGGGTAGAAGGCGGCCTCGATGTCTCCGATCTGGAGCTGGACCTCTCCGTCGGCGCCGAGGACGACGACGGAGCCGTAGTGGATGCCTTCGACGATTCCGCCGCGTACGAGGTGGGCGACGGGGGCGTGGACGGGTTCACGGACAAGGGGTGCGTCCGCGAGGGAACTGCTGTACATCACTGCCTGCTTCTCGTGGAGCGGCGCGTCTGTCACGCGTCTGCTCCGGTGGTGGACTTGCGGGCGACACGGCCGCGGACGGCGAACCATCCGGCGACCAGTGCCCCGACGATCAGCGGCAGGCACAGCACGGTGGTGCGTCCCGCGCCGCCGTCGGCATACATGAGGACCAGGACGGAGGCGAGGAACGCCAGCGTCACGATCTCGGTCCAGGGGGAGCCCGGCAGCCGGTAGCCCGGGCGGGTCAGCTCGCCCTTCTGGGTCTTCTGCCAGAAGAGGAGGTGACAGATCATGATCATGCCCCAGGTGGCGAGGATACCGATCGCCGCGAAGTTCAGCACGATCTCGAACGCCTCGGCGGGCACGACGAAGTTGAGGCCGACGCCCAGCACGCAGATTCCGCTGGTGAGGAGGATGCCGCCGTAGGGGACCTGGCTGCGGCTCATCACGGAGGTGAACTTGGGCGCGGACCCGGCCATGGCCATGGAGCGCAGGATGCGGCCGGTGGAGTACAGGCCGGAGTTGAGGGAGGACATCGCGGCGGTGAGGACTACGAGGTTCATCACGCCGCCGGCCGCCGGGACGCCGATGTTGGACAGCACCGTGACGAAGGGGCTCTCCCCCGCCGTGTACTTGTTCCACGGCAGCAGCATCGACAGCAGGACGACCGAGCCGACGTAGAACACGCCCACACGCCACATGATCGAGTTGATCGCCTTCGGCATGATCTTCTCGGGGTTCTGGGTCTCACCGGCCGCGACGCCGACGAGCTCGACGGAGGCGTAGGCGAAGACGACGCCCTGGATGATCAGCAGCATGGGCAGCAGGCCGTGCGGGAAGACGCCGCCGTTGTCGCTGATGAGGGACGGACCGGGGCTGTGGCCGTCGACGGGGTGCTGGGTGACCAGCAGGAAGATGCCTATGCACATGAAGACGACGAGCGCGCCGACCTTGACGATCGCGAACCAGAATTCCAGCTCGCCGAAGATCTTCACCGAGATCAGGTTCACGGTGAGCACGACCGCCAGCGCGATGAGCGCGATCACCCACTGCGGGATGTCGGAGAACATGCCCCAGTAGTGGGTGTACGTGGCCACCGCGGTGATGTCGGCGATGCCGGTGGTCGCCCAGTTGAGGAAGTACATCCAGCCGGCGGTGTAGGCGCCCTTCTCCCCCATGAACTCGCGGGCGTACGACACGAAGGCGCCGGAGGAGGGCCGGTACAGCACGAGTTCGCCGAGGGCGCGCACGACGAGGAAGGCGAACAGGCCGCAGACCGCGTAGGCGATGAAGAGGGAGGGACCGGCGTCGGCGAGGCGGCCGCCGGCGCCGAGGAAGAGGCCGGTGCCGATGGCGCCGCCGATGGCGATCATGTTGACGTGCCGGGACTTCAGGGACTTGCTGTAGCCGGCGTCTCCGGCGTCGACATGGCCGGAACGTTTCTGCACGCCTTCGTGCAGGGACTGCTCGCTCACGCCTCGGGTCCGCCTTCCGTGGGGGTGTCCGTGCGCGCGGGGCGCACGATGTCGGTGAGGGTGGTCTCGACGCGGTCGAGGTGGTGGGCCATCGCCTCCACCGCGTCGTTCTCGGAACCGTCGATCAGCGCCTCGACGATCGCCCGGTGCTCGCGGTTGGACTGCTCGCGGCGGCCGCCCAGCTCGTTGAGGAAGGCGGACTGGCGGGCCAGCGCGTCCCGGATCTCCTCGATGACCCGGCGGAAGACCGGGTTCTGGGCGGCCTCGGCCACGGCGAGGTGGAACAGCGTGTCCATCGCGACCCAGGCGGTGGTGTCCGTCTCCCGTTCCATCCGGTCCAGGAGGTGGGCCAGGTGGTCGAGGTTCTCCGGGGTGCGGCGCCGGGCCGCGTACCCGGCGACCGGGATCTCGACGTGGCGGCGCACCTCCAGCAGGTCGCTGGCCGAGTAGTCGCCGAACGTGGGGTCCTCGACGGCACTGGCGACGACGAAGGTGCCCTTGCCGGTCCTGGAGACGGTCAGGCCCATGGTCTGCAGGGCCCGCAGCGCTTCGCGCAGCACGGGCCGGGAGACCTCCAGGGTGCGGCACAGCTCCGCCTCGGAGGGGAGCTTGTCGCCGATCGCGTAGTCGCCGCGCTCGATGGCGCCGCGCAGATGCGCCAGCACCGCTTCCATGGCGCTGACGCGCCGCACGGGCTGTCCGGCTGTCCGGCTGTCTGACAGGTTCACGGAGGCGATCCTGCGGGTCGCGGGAGGTGCCTGTCAAGGGGTGGCAACGAAACGTTCAGGAGGCCGGAAGCCCGCGTTCACACTCCCGGCCCGCCGGCCCCCGCGACCGGTCAGCTGGTGAGCACACCCGTCCCGAGCAGGCCGAACAGCAGCACTCCCACGACGATCCGGTAGATCACGAAGGCGTTGAAGGAGTGCTTGGCGACGAACTTCAGCAGCCAGGCGATGGAACCGTAGGCCACCACGAAGGACACGATCGTGCCGACGGCGAGCGGGGCCGCGCCCACGCCGGTGCCCAGGGCGTCCTTGAGTTCGTAGAGGCCGGCGCCGGTCAGGGCGGGGATGCCGAGGAAGAAGGAGAGCCGGGTGGCGGCGACCCGGTCCAGGTCGAGGATCAGCGCCGTGGACATGGTGGCACCGGAGCGGGAGAAGCCGGGGAAGAGCAGGGCGAGGATCTGGGAGCTGCCGACGAGCATGGCGTCCTTGAAGGAGGTGTCGTCCTCGCCGCGCTTGTGCCGGCCCATCTGGTCCGCCGCCCACATCACCCCGCTGCCGACGATGAGCGAGCCGGCCACCACCCACAGCGAGGCGAGCGGGCCCTGGATGAGCGGCTTGGCGGCGAGCCCGACGGCGACGATCGGGATGGTGGCGCAGATGACCCACCAGGCGAACTTGTAGTCGTGGTGGTACCGCTCCTCACGGTCGCGCAGGCCCCGCCCCCAGGCGGAGACGATCCGCACGATGTCCTTGAAGAAGTACACGAGCACCGCGGCGATCGCGCCGACCTGGATGACGGCCGAGAACCCGATCACGGCGTGGTCGTCGACGGGGATGCCCATGAGCCCTTCGACGATCTTCAGATGGCCGGTGGAGGAGACGGGCAGGAACTCGGTCACCCCCTCGACGGCTCCGAGGACGACGGCCTGACCGACGTTGATGACGCTCATGGGATCCAGTTCTGTACGGCGAGTGACGGGCACGGAGAGGACCGTCTTACTACACGCGGACGAGAATCGATCTCACAGACGCGCGAGTGCCACCCCCGCGAACGCCGCCCCGAGGCCGGCCGCCAGGCTCGCCGTCACATTGAGGACGGCGTAGCCGCGGGCTCCGGTCTCCACCAGCCGCAGCGTCTCGTAGGAGAACGTCGAGTACGTCGTCAGGGCCCCGCACAGACCCGTGCCGAGCAGCAGTTGGACGTGTCCCGCCACGCCGGTGAGCAGGCCGAGGATCAGGCAGCCGGTGACGTTCACCGCGAAGGTGCCCCAGGGGAAGACGGAGTCGTGCCGGGACTGCACCGCGCGATCGGTGAGGTAGCGCAGCGGGGCGCCCACCATCGCGCCCCCGACGACCAGCAGCCAGTTCACAACGACCTCTTACCCTTCGCGCCCCTTTCGCCCGGGGTGCGCTCCTGGCCGGTGTACCTGATGACCTCGCAGTCGTCGAGGGTCACCAGGCCCTCGGTGACGAGTTCGTCGAGCTGGGCCAGGAAGGCCCTCACGCGTGGCTCGGTGTCGACGATCACGACGGCGACCGGCAGGTCCTCACTCAGGGACAGCAGTCGCGAAGTGTGGATCAGCGAGGAGGCGCCGAAGCCCTCGACGCCCCGGAAGACGCTGGCGCCCGCGAGGCCCGCCGCGTGGGCCCGGTGCACGATCTCCGAGTAGAGGGGCTTGTGGTGCCAGGTGTCGTTCTCGCCGACGAAGACGGTCAGGCGCAGGGCCCTGCCGGTCAGCCGTGTCATGACTGCCTCCACTTCAGGGCACGGCGGGTCGACCAGGCCGCGAGCCACACCGCCGTGAGCGCCGCGAGCGGGGTCGCGGCGAGGTAGGTCAGGCCGGTGCCGAGGTGACCGCTGTCGGCCAGTTTCTGGATGTCGACGGCGTAGGTCGAGAAGGTCGTGAAACCCCCGAGCACGCCGGTGCCGAAGAACGGGCGGACCAGGCGGTGGGTGGCCCGGAACTCTGTGATGACCACCATGAACGCGCCGATCACGGCACAGCCGGCGACGTTGACCCAGAAGATCGTCCAGGGGAAGCCGCCCGTGTGCGCGGGCCACCACAGGGACGCCGCGTAGCGGGCGGCGGCCCCCGCTCCCCCGCCGAGCGCAACCACCGCGACGACCGGCGCCTGGGCGCGCCAGGCGGGCGGGTGCGGAGCAGCGGGCCGGATGCGGAGGCTTTCCGCCTCGGGGGCCGTCATGGTCGTGCGTCTCCTACTCGCCGGGGCCCGGGATCGTGCGGGCGCGTGCCGTCGCAAGTAGGGACCGTTGGCGGCGTCCGCGCCGCGGTTCGGGTACGGCGGGCCCCACCGCCGCGCCGCGAGAGGTGTCGCGGCCGGGGTTCAGGTTAACCCCGGCGGCGAACCGGCGTCACTTCGGGGCGGGCGGCTCGCAGACCGCCACACCCGGCTCCCAGAGGCTGCCCAGCACGAGGTGTCCGCCCGCTTCGCACACGCTGGTGACCATCCGGTACCCGGAGTGGCGGCGGGCGAGGTGGTGGACGGGGCGGCCCTCGTCGTCGAAGGCCAGGACGGCGATCGTGCCGGTGGGACGGAAGGGAGCGCGTACGGCCACGCGGGCGGCGGCGCGGCGGACCGCGGGCGCGCTGCGGTGGAACAGGTCGAGGGCGGGGACGCGGGGCCCGGCGAGCGCGACCCAGACCGGTCCGTCCGGGGCGCCGCGCCAGAGGTTGTCGGGCATGCCCGGGAGGTTCTCGGCGAAGGGTTCGCTCCGGCCGGCGTCGGGCCCGGTGAGCCCGTAGCGAATGAGGCGGCGGGCGCCGGTCTCGGCGACGACGAGGAACGACTCGTCGGCTCCGGCGGCGAGCCCGTTGGCGAACTGGAGGCCGTCCAGCACCACCTCGGGGGTGTCCGCGCCGGGGGCGAGGCGCAGCAGGCGTCCCGTCCCGGTGTGTTCGACGATGTCGCCGATCCAGTGGTCCAGGGGGTGGCGGCGGCTGGAGACGGTGAAGTACACGCTGCCGTCGGAGAGGGACACGACGTTGCTGGCGAACCGCAGCCGCTCCCCCGCCACCGAGTCGGCGAGGACCCGGACCGTGCCGTCGCCGGTGCCGACGCGCAGCAGTCCGCGTTCGGCGTCGCACACCAGCAGGTCGCCGTCCGGGAGGATTTCGAGCCCGAGCGGCCTGCCGCCGGTCTCGGCGATCACCTCGGTGCGGGCGGTCACCGGGTCCCCCAGGCCGTCCAGGCGCAGGATGCGGCCGTCCGCCAGGCCGGTCAGCACGCGCCCGCGCGGGTCGGCGACCACGTCCTCGGGGCCGTGGCCCACGGCGACGTAGTGGCGTGGGACGAGTGCCGTGGGGCGTTCCATCGCGTGTGTCCTTCACCGTCGGGGAGATTCCGCTGTGCCGGGTCGCACTGGTCGTACCGGGTCGCCTACCAGCCCTTCTCAAACATCCGGGCGACCTCGGCGATCCGCATCTCGTCGCGGTGGTAGTGCACGCTGCCCGCGGACCGGCTGGTGCGCAGCATGCCGGTGGCCTGGAGCAGCCGGAGGTGGGTGACGGCGACCGGGCGGGGTATCGAGAACGTCTCGGCGACGGCGTCCGCGGTGACGCCGTGTGCGGCGGGGCCGGGTTCCTTCAGCCAGGCCAGGATGCGCAGGCGCGTCTCGTCCTTGGGAGTCCTCAGCATGTCGTGCCCCTGCCTCGCGGCTCTGGTCCTCTTGGCGCGTCTTCCCACTGTCTCGCAGTCGAAGCCGCCGCGCCGGAGGGCTCGGCCTCCTTGACCGATATCGAACTGCCGTGGCGCGCAGGAGAGTTCGGGTCGGCCCGCGGTCTGCGTGCGGGAACGGGAGAGGGCCCGGCCGTGGGTGTGCGGCCGGGCCCTCTCCCCCGTCGGGTCAGCGGTGGCGGAACCAGGACGTCGACGAGAGGGCCCGGTCGTCGTACCCGAACAGCGCCTGGTTCTCCCAGGCGTTGCCGGAGGACGCGTCGGTCGGGTCCCAGCCGTTGCCGTTCACCGCGGTCCAGGTGGCCTCCCAGTAGAAGATGCCGAGGCCACGGCCGTTCGGGACGGCCTCCACGATGCTCGCCACGTCGTTCATCCACCGGGTCTGGCCGGCCACGCTCGCCGGGTAGCCGGAGACCAGCTCGGCACTGGTGTCGATGATGTTCTCGTGCGAGTCCTCGCTGTCCAGTCGGAACGGGTAGGCGGTCTCGGCGACGAAGACCGGCTTGCCGTAGCGGGAGGCCGCGTCGTCGAGGGTCGTCTGGAAGTCGGCCAGCGTGCCGTGCCAGTAGCCGTAGTAGGACAGGCCGATCGCGTCGAACTTCACGCCGTTGGAGCGCGCGCTGTCGAACCACCAGCGGGTGCCGGCCAGGTCACCGCCCTTGGCGAGGTGCAGGGCGACGGTCGTGCCGGAGTTGACCGCCTTGACCGCGTCGTAGCCGGAGTTGAGCAGACCGGCCAGCTGCGTCCAGTTGGAGGTGGATCCCTCGTTCCACAGCATGCCGCCGTTGATCTCGTTGCCGACCTGGACCATGTCGGCGGTGGTGCCCTGCGCCTTCAGGGCGTTCAACACGTCGTACGTGTGGTTGTACACGTCGGTCCTGAGTTGACCGTACGAGTGTCCGGCCCAGGCGGCGGGCTTGTCCTGGCGGCCCGGGTCGGCCCAGAAGTCCGAGTAGTGGAAGTCGACCAGGAGCTTCATGCCCTGCGCCTTGACGCGCTTGGCCGTGGCGAGGACGCGCGCCTTGTCGTTGTAGCCGTCGGCCGGGTTCACCCAGACCTTGAGGCGCGCGTAGTTCATGCCGGACGACTTGAGGATCGCCAGGGGGTCGCCGACCGTGCCGGAGCTGTTCCGGTAGACGCCGCCCTTGGCCTCGCTCTTGGCCAGGGACGAGATGTCGGCACCCTTGATCGACGTACCGGACGTGCCCGACGTGAAGGTCAGGTCGTCGACATTGATCCAGTTGCCGGCGTTCGCGTCACTGTTGACGCTGATCGTGCACTGGTTGTTGGTCACATTGACCGGCACGACGATCCGGATCCACCCACTGGCCGAGACCGGCAGGTCGGTGCGCTGTTCCGCGCCGCCGCAGTTCTTCAGTGCTATGTACGCGGACTTCTGCCCGTCGCCGGAGCGCACCCGGGCGGTGAGCTTGTGGCTGCCGTTGGTGAGTCCGGACAGGTACTGGTATGTCTCCACCTTG
>KE354289.1 GCA_000415505.1 Streptomyces afghaniensis 772 | reverse complement strand
CCGCTCGGGCCCGTCGCGGTCTCGTCCGCGCCGTCCGCGAACCGCGTTCGCAGCCGAGAGGCGGTCGCCGTCGCCAGCAGGGTGCAGCAGGCGAGCCGCGCGGTGCGGGCTCCGGGGGCGGCTTTGCGATTGCGGTGCACGGGGGCTCCTGTGAGGGGATCGGCGCGGTGGAACGTGCCGAGGGGGTCAGGGGGTGGGCCCGCGGCACCGCCCTCCGGGGTCGGGGAGGACGGTGGCGGGGGCGGCGGTGATGGGGACGACGGTGATGGGGACGACGGCGGTGGGGACGGCGCGGCGGGTGTGTCGCGGGCGGCGGCGCCGCCGCGCAACCGGCGGCGGGCGGCGTATCCGGCCAGGCCCACGGCGATGAGCAGGGTGCCGCCGTGGAACAGCGGCACCGTCCAGAAGTCGGCGCCCAGCTGGGCGATGCCGGTGAGGCCGACGGCCAGGACGGCGACGGCGACGACGGTGCCGAGGGCGTTGGGCCGGCCGGGTTTGATCGCCGTGGAGCCGAGCAGGGCGCCGACGAAGGCGGGCAGCAGGTAGTCGAGGCCGACGCTCGGGTTGCCGATCTGCTGCTGGGACGCGAGCAGCACACCGGCGAAACCGACGATCAGCCCCGAGGCGGCGAACGCGTAGACGGTGTAGGTGCGGGTCGGGATGCCGACGAGGTCGGCCGCGCGCGGGTTCGATCCGACGACGTACAGATACCGGCCGAGCGGCAGCCGCTCCAGCACCAGCCAGAGGACTCCCGCGAGGGCGAGCACGTAGAAGGCGGGGACCGGGAGGCCGAGGAACGTGGAGTCGTAGAGGTCGGTGAACGCGGGCGGGAGGCCCTGCGGGCCCGGGACGATCCGGCTGCCGTCGGTGATCCAGCCGGTCACGGCGTACATCATGCTGCCGGTACCGAGGGTGGCGATGAAGGAGTCGATCCGGCCGAACTCGACGATGACGCCGTTGAGGACGCCGACGACCAGCCCTCCGGCGAGCACGGTGAGGCAGGCGAGCGGCCAGGGCCAGTTCTCGTTGACGACGAGTTGCATCACCATGACGTGGGCCAGTCCGAGGCCGTAGCCGATGGAGAGGTCGAACGCGCCGGTCACGATGGGCACCATGGCGGCCAGCGCGAGGACGGCCGGGATCGACTGGTTGGACAGGATCGAGTCGACGGTGTCCAGGGTGGGGAAGGTGTCCGGCAGGGCGAGGGAGAAGACGAGGTAGAGCAGGGCGGTGAGGGCGAGCAGGCCGTAGGCGCCGATGCGGTGCCCGCCGGGGGCGCGCAGGCGCTTGGAGCGGCGCGGGGAGGGGGCGGGCGATTCGGTCATGGCCTCGTCGCGGCCGTCGCGGTGGTGGCGGGGGCGATGGCCGAGGCGCCCCGGTGAGCCCGGTGACGGTGAGGGAGCTGCCGCTCAGCTCGGCTGTCACGACCCCGCGGACGAAGACCAGGGTGCGCCCGCACACGCTCGCGACCTCCTCGAAGTCGGTGGACAGGAGCAGGACCGCGAGGCCCGCCGACAGCGTGTCGTCGAGCAGGCGGTGGATCGCGGCCTTGGCGCCGATGTCGACGCTCGCGGTCGGCTCCTCGAGGATCAGCAGCCGCAGCTCCGTCCGCAGCCAGCGGCCGATCATGACTTTCTGCTGGTTCCCGCCGGAGAGCGTGGCGATGGGGGCCTCGCTGTCGCGGGGGCGCACCGAGAACCGGTCGATCAGGGCGGCGGCCTGGACGCGTTCGCGGCGGGGACCGATCCAGCGCGGCGCCGGCCGGCCGCCCGCGCGGGGATTGGCCAGGAGGTTCTCCCGTACGGTCAGTTCGGCGAGGCAGCCCTCCCGCAGCCGGTCCCCCGGTACGAAGCCGACGCCGCGGGCGACGGCCTCCGCGACTGTGCGGGGCTGATAGGGCCGCCCGAGCAGCAGGGCACGCCCCCCGAGGAGCGGCCGGTCCCCGGCGAGGGCCCGCCCAAGCTCCGTGTGCCCGGCATCCGACAGCCCGACCAACCCGAGAACCTCACCGGCCCCGAGCTCCAGACTCACCGGCCCGGCCCGCGCGGTCCGCACACCGTCGAGGGTCAGGACGGGGGGTGTGCGGGCCGGGGGCTTGGCGGGGCGGGCAGTGGGCGGCGTCGCACCGGCGGGGTGGGCGGCGGCCCGGGGCCTGGCCGGGTGATCGGCGGGAGAAGCAGCGGTGGGACGGTCGGCAGCCGGGGGCTTGGCCGGGTGGTCGGCAGGCCGGAGCGACCGGCGGACGGTCAGCAGCCGGAGTTCCGGCCGGTGATCGGTGGCCGGAACCTCGGCGGGGCCGTCGGTAGGCGGTCTGCCGGCGGGACGATCCGCACCCGGGGACACGTCCGAGCGGTCGGCGGCAGGCATGCCGACGGGATGGTCTCCGGCCGCAGCACCGGCAGGACGGTCAGCAGCCGGAGTCCCGACCGGGCCGTCGGCGGGCGGAGCACCAGCGGGACGATCCACACCCGGGGACACGTCCGAGCGGTCGACGGGCTGCATGCCGACGGGACGGTCCGCAGCCGGAGTACCGGCCGGGTGGTCGGCAGCCGGAGTGTCGGCTGGGCCGTCGGCAGCCCGAGTACCGGCCCGGCCGTCGGCAGCCCGAGTACCGGCCCGGCCGTCGGCAGCCCGAGTACCGGCCCGGCTGTCGGCAGCCGGAGTACCGGCCCGGCCGTCGGCGGCCGGAGTTTCAGTGGGATGAAGGGTCGGTGAGGGGCCGGTGGCAGGGGGTTCGGGGTTCTCGCCGACGATGTCGTGGACCAGGTGGGTGGGGTCGTGGTCCGCGAGTCGGCCGTGGCTGACGAGGCGGCCGTCGCGCAGTACGGCGTAGGTGTCGGCGACCTGGTACACCTCGTCCAGGCGGTGGCTGACGTAGAGGATGGCGTGACCGCGGTCGCGCAGGTCGTGCAGGACGCCGAAGAGCCGGGCGCTGTCCGCGGCGGGCAGGCGGGCGGTCGGCTCGTCGAGGACGATGAGCTTCGCGCGGGCCGCCAGGGCCCTGGCGATCGCGACGAGCGAGCGCTCGGCCGGTGCGAGCCCGGAGACCGGCGCGTCGGGGTCGAGGTGCCCGGCGACGGTCCGCAGCGCGTCGACGCAGCGCTCGCGCGTGCGCTGCCAGGAGATCAGCCCGGTCCGGCGTGCGTACCCGGTGGTGAGGGCGATGTTCTCGGCGACCGTCATCCACTCCACGAGACCGAGGTCCTGGTGGATGAAGGACATGCTCCGGGACGCGGCAGGGCTGCCAGGGGCATGCCGTCGACAGTGATCTGTCCGGCGTCGGCGGGGTGGACGCCGGCGAGGATCTTGATGAGCGTGGACTTGCCGGCGCCGTTGGGTCCGAGAAGGGCGAGCACACTGCCGGCGTGGACGTCTAGGTCGACCCCGGCCAGCGCGACGGTCCCGCCGAACCGCTTGCCGAGCCCGCGGATACGGACCAAGGGCTCCGGCCCGAAGGGTGAAGCCGCCTTCACCGGCGTGTCAGGAGCGTCGCGCACCCGATCAAATTACAGCATTTCGGGCATCTTTCGGCCGCTGTGACTCCCACGCGGGTCGGCGAACGCGTCAGGCGGCGTCGAGCCCGCACTCGGCCCAGATGACCTTGCCCTCGGGGAGGTAGCGCGTGCCCCAGCTCTGCGAGAGCTGCGCGACGAGGAACAGTCCGCGTCCGCCCTCGTCCGTACTGGCCGCCCGGCGCAGATGGGGGGCGGTGTTGCTGACGTCGGAGACCTCGCAGATCAGGGTGCGCCCGTACAGCAGCCGGACCCGGATCGGCCCGGCGCCGTGCCGGATGGCGTTGGTGATCAGCTCGCTGAGGATCAGCTCCGCTGCGAACGCGGTCTCGTCCAGCCCCCAGTCGGCCATGCGCCGCATGGCGGACGCCCGGGTCTCGGCGACCACCGCCGGGTCGGCGGGCAGCTCCCAGGCGGCGATCCGGCCGGGATCCAGGGCGTGCACGCGGGCGACGAGCAGGGCGATGTCGTCGTGCGGGTGCGCGGGCGCCACGGTGTCCAGGACCGCCTGGCAGGTCTCCTCGGGAGCCCGCTCCGGGTGGGCCAGGGCCGTACGGAGCTGCTCCAGGACCAGGTCGACGTCGCGGTTGCGGTCCTCGATGAGTCCGTCGGTGTACAGCACCAGCTGACTTCCCTCGGGGAGGTCGATCTCGACCGAGTCGAACGGCAGACCCCCGAGACCGAGCGGGGGCCCGGCCGGGAGGTCGGGGTAGGACACGGTGCCGTCGGGGTGGACGAGTGCGGGCGGCGGGTGACCGGCGCGCGCCATGAGGCACCGCTGCTCGGTCGGGTCGTAGACGGCGTACAGACACGTCGCGCCGATGACGCCGGCGCCCTTGCCGTCGGGGTCCTCCCGGTCCAGGCGTCCTACGAGGTTGTCGAGGTGGGTGAGGACCTCGTCCGGGGAGAAGTCGAGCTCGGCGAAGCTGCGCGCGGCGGTGCGCAGCCGGCCCATGGTGGCCGCGGAGAGCATGCCGTGGCCGACGACGTCGCCGACGAGGAGCCCGACGCGGGTGCCGGAGAGCGGGATGACGTCGTACCAGTCCCCGCCCACGTCGGACTCGGCGGGCAGATAGCGGTGGGCGACCTCGACGGCGTCCTGGTCGGGCAGACCGTGCGGGAGGAGTCTGCGCTGCAGAGCCAGGACCATGGTGCGTTCGTGGGTGTAGCGCCGGGCGTTGTCGATGGACAGGGCGGCGCGGGCGGCGAGTTCCTGGGCCAGCGAACGGTCGTCGTCCCCGAAGGAGCTCCCGGCGCGGTAGAAGCTGGCGATGCCCAGGACGACCCCCCGGGCGAGCAGGGGCACCGCGATGAGGGACTGGACGTGGGTGAGCAGGCGTGCGGTGTGCTCGGGGTCCTGGGCGAGCCAGCCCGCGGCGGCCTTCAGGTCGGGTTCCAGCACCGCCTCGCCCCTGGTCAGGCAGCGCAGCTGGGGCGCCGTCGGCCCGTACTCGATGCGCTTGCCGGGCTGTGTGAAGGGCAGGCCCTCGCGTACGCCGTGCAGCACCGTGCGGCGCAGGTCGGCAAGGGGGTCGGCGGACTCCTCACCGCGCAGGACGGCGTCGGGCAGGTCGATGGTGACGAAGTCGGCCAGGCGCGGGACCGCCGTCTCGGCCAGTTCC
>KE354288.1 GCA_000415505.1 Streptomyces afghaniensis 772 | reverse complement strand
ACCCGGTCACCGTCGGGCGCGACGGCCGGGCCGGACGCGGCGGCGAGATATCCGGACGGCAGGGTGATCGACGGTCGGGCAGGCCGCTGGGCGGCCGCAAGGGCGGCGAGGTCCGGCAGTTCGTCCGCCTGGTGCGGGAGGACGAGCGCCCCTCCTGCCGGGGCACCGGGCAGTACCGCCTCGACAGCGAAGCCCCGCACCCCGGAGGCGCTCGTCATCGGGCGGCTCACGAGCGTCACCCGCCGGCCTCCGGGCAGGGTCACGTCGATGGCGGCCCGCTGCCCGCGGGAGATCAGCTCGGCTGCCTTCTCCCTCAGGACCGCCTGGTCACGCGGGGGGAACTCGTCGGCCACCGCGTCGAGGGCGACACCGCTGTACAGGCCGGCCCCGCTCCCGGTGGCCAGGTACGTCCGCAGCAGGGCACGCTCGTGCGCGGAGCTCTGCCCCAGCAGCCGCCGCTCGATGTTCTCGGCCGCCCGGCGGATCGCCGCGCCCAGCGCGGGCTGTTCGAAACTGCGCGGATACCCGAAGCACAGGACGCCCTCGATGCGTCCGCTGAGCGGGTCGCGGACGGGCATCGCGACGCAGGCGTTGCCCTGGGAGCGTTCCGCGAAGTGCTCGGCGCCGTAGACCCGGATGAGCTGCCGCTCCGCCAGGGCGAGACCGATGCCGTTGGTGCCGGCGACCTGCTCGGCGAACACGAATCCCGGCACCCGCTGGATCGCCGGGAGGTTCCTGGCCATCGCGGGATCCCCGAACCGGCGCAGGAGGACCGTCCCGTTCGCGTCGGCGACCGAGATGTTGATCTGGCTGCCGGAGAACGCGTCCTGGAGCCGGTCGAGCACCGGCACGGCCGCGCGGACGATACGGCCCCCGGGGTCGAAGTCCTCCCGGTAGGGCAGATCGGTTTGGTCCGGTGACAGGCCCAGGGAGCGGCTGCGCCGCCACGAGTTCAGGATGGACGTCCGTACACCCGTGTCGACCGGTTCGCCCTGGAGAAACCGCTCACGAAGCCGGGCGGGCCCCGTGCCGTCAGTCGCACGTCCCGCCGGCTTGGGTTCCTCGCCGGACCGAACCACGCTTCGCCTCGCTTGCGCCCGCGATCATCCGCTGCTCGGAAGAGAATCTGGCATTGACGAGGATACGGGCATTACGGGCACGCGTCACGGTGCGCCGGAGCCGTTCGGGCGCCGCACGGAGGGCTCCGGCCAGGCGGACCCCGTTCACCCCAGGAAACTCAGCCGCACCTTCCGCTCCGGGTTGTCCTTGTTCGTGTCCACGAGGCACACCGACTGCCATGTCCCGAGCTCCAGCCGGCCGCCCAGCACCGGCAGGGTCGCGTGCGGCGGGACGAGGGCCGGCAGGACGTGGTCGCGGCCGTGGCCGGGGCTGCCGTGCCGGTGCTGCCAGCGGTCGTCGGCGGGCAGCAGGGTGTGCAGTGCGGCCAGGAGGTCGTCGTCGCTGCCGGCACCGGTCTCGAGAACGGCGATTCCGGCCGTCGCGTGCGGGACGAAGACGTTGAGGAGGCCGTCACGCCCGGCCGCCGCCTCCCGCAGGAAGGACTCGCAGTCGCCGGTGATGTCGACGACCCTCTCCGTGGAACCGGTGCGGACGTTCAGGACTCGGGTGGTGAAGACATCTGACATGCCTCCCATCCTGACGCACGCCCCCGGTTCCACCCGGCTGCCGCCGCCCGCGTGGCGGTACCGGCGTCCACTGGTCGAGACGCCCGTTGACCATGCGCGGGCCATCTGGCTAGGTTCAGCGGCATGTTGCGTTCAGCCCTGCTCACCACGCGCGGTCACATCGACCTGCTGCGGGTGGCCTCCGCCGCGTGTCGCCGCGGCTGCTGACGCCCTTCCTCCCCCTCGCTTTCCGGTTCCCTCGCCTCGGTTCCGCCTGCCCGCTGAACTTCCCCGTTCTCGCCTGAACACCCCTGTTCCCGCCTGAACACCCTGTTCTCGTCGGTGCGGCGGCGAGGCGCGCCTCCCCCTGCCCTCGCTCTTCCCTCGTGGAGCCTTCATGAGCATCAGCCATGCCCCGCCCAGGTCATCGAAACCCGATATTTCGCCCATATCAGCTCCTGACCTGGACCTCCAGCCCATCGTCCCCGCCTCTTCCCGCCGCACCCGCGTCCCCCGTTGGCTGCGTCGCACGACCGGCCCGGTCCTGCTGCTGGCGTTGTGGCAACTCCTCAGCAGCACGGGCGCGTTGCAGCCGGACGTGCTCGCCTCGCCCGGCCGTATCGCCCAGGTCGCCGGGGACATGATGGCCGACGGCTCACTGCCCGCGGCCATGGGCACCTCGCTCCAGCGGGTCGCGGCCGGGCTGCTGCTCGGCCTGGTCGTCGGCACCGGACTCGCCCTGCTCTCGGGCCTGTTCCGGATCGGGGAGGACCTGGTGGACGCGCCCGTGCAGATGCTGCGGACCGTGCCGTTCGTGGGGCTCATCCCGCTGTTCATCATCTGGTTCGGCATCGGCGAGGCTCCCAAGGTCGCCATCATCACGCTCGGCGTGACCTTCCCGCTCTACCTCAACGTCTACGCCGGAATCCGCGGCGTCGACGCCCAGTTGATCGAGGCCGGTGAGTCCCTCGGGCTGTCGCGCTGGGGACTCGTACGGCACGTCGTCCTGCCGGGCGCGCTGCCGAACGCCATGACCGGTCTGCGCTACTCGCTCGGCATCGCCTGGCTCGCGCTGGTCTTCGCCGAGCAGGTCAACGCCGACTCCGGCATCGGGTTCCTCATGGTGCAGGCGCGGGACTTCCTGCGGACCGACGTGATCGTGGTCTGCCTGGTCGTCTACGCCTTCCTCGGCCTGCTCGCCGACTTCATCGTCCGCTCTCTCGAAAAGGTGCTGCTGCAATGGCGACCGACGTTCACCGGCCGGTGACCCCCCAGGCGGTCCACGTCGAGGGGCTCACGCGGTCCTTCGACGGCCGTGCCGTCATCGACGATCTGCGACTGGACGTCCGGCCGGGCGAGTTCGTGGCCCTGCTCGGGCGCAGCGGCTGCGGCAAGTCGACGCTGCTGCGCATCCTCGCCGGGCTCGACCGCGACATCGAGGGCACCGTCCTGGTGCCGCGCCGCAAGGCCGTCGCCTTCCAGGCACCGCGGCTGATGCCCTGGAAGAAGGTGTGGCGCAACGTCCTGCTCGGCCTGCCCGGCAAGCCCGAACGCCACGTCGCCGAGCAGGCCCTCGACGAGGTCGGCCTCGGCCACCGCTCGGCCGCCTGGCCCAAGACCCTCTCCGGGGGCGAGGCCCAACGTGCCTCGCTCGCACGGGCGTTGGTGCGCGAGCCCGATCTGCTGCTGCTCGACGAGCCGTTCGGCGCGCTCGACGCCCTCACCCGCATCAAGGCCCAGCGGCTCGTGGGCGAGTTGTGGCAGCGCCGGGGCTGCGCGGTGCTCCTCGTCACCCACGACGTGGAGGAGGCCGTACTGCTCGCCGACCGCGTCCTGGTGATGGACGGCGGCGTCATCGCCCACGAGCAGCGCATCGACCTCGACCGCCCCCGCGACATCACCGACCCGCGCTTCGCCGCGCTGCGCGCCACTCTCCTCGAACGCCTGGGCGTCGAGGCGACGGCCGCCGAAGCCGCCTGAACCTCTTCACGCACGACCCACACGAACGGAACCGCCATGCGACGACGCCTCGCCCCCGCCGCCCTGCTCCTCCCCCTCGCCCTTCTGCTCACCGCCTGCGGCGGGAACTCGTCCGCCAGTACGTCGGACGGCGGCACCGACGGCCACGGCCCCGTCACGATCAACGTCGGTGACCAGAAGGGAGGTTCGGAGGCCATCCTGCGCGCGGCGGGGGAACTGAAGAACCTCGACTACAAGATCAAGTGGTCGACGTTCACCTCCGGCCCGCCCCTGCTGGAGGCCGTGAACGCCAAGGCCGTCGACATCGGCGGCGTCGGCAACACCCCGCCGGTGTTCGCGGCCGGGGCGGGTTCGAAGATCAAGGTCGTGGCCGCGTGGCACGGCACGTCCAAGGGCGACGCCATCCTCGTACCGGACGACTCGCCCCTGAAGAGCCCCACGCAGCTCAAGGGCAAGTCGATCGCCGTCGCCCAGGGATCCTCCGCTCACTTCCAGTTGGTCGCGTCCCTGAAGAAGGCCGGGCTGAAGCCGAGTGACGTCAAGGTCAAGTACCTCCAGCCGGCCGACGCGCTCGCCGCGTTCACCGCCGGCAAGGTCGACGCGTGGGCGGTGTGGGACCCGTACACCTCGCAGGTGCTGAAGGGCCGGCAAGGACGGGTCCTGACCGACGGCGACGGTGTGACCAACGGGCTCACCTTCCAGGTCGCGGCACCGGACGCGCTGAAGGACAAGAAGAAGGCCGCCGCCGTCAAGGACTACCTGGAGCGGCTGCGGCGCGCCTACAGGTGGGTGTACGACCACGAGGAGGAGTGGGCGAAGGTCTGGGCGAAGGACACCGGGCTCCCCGAGGACGTGGCACTGGCGGCGGTGAAGCGCACCTACACCACCCGGGTCGAGGTCGCCGTCGACAAGCCTCTGATCGCCTCCGAGCAGGAGATCGCCGACACGTTCACGGCGTTGAAGCTCATCCCGCGCAAGGTCGACTTCGCCGACTTCACCGACACCCGGTTCAACGGTGACCTGCCTCCGTCGACGACCGCGCCCCGGCCCTCGGAGGGCTAGGGACGTCCGGCAGAAGGCCGGGAAGATCGACGCCCCCGGCGCGGTTAGTAGAAGCGTGAACAACACACGCGAGGTCGAGGTAGTCGTCATAGGCGCCGGCCAGGCCGGTCTGGCCGGCGCCTATCACCTGCGGCGATCCGGTTTCGAGCCGGACCGCGACTTCGTCGTGCTGGACCACTCCCCGGTCCCGGTGGCGCCTGGCAGTTCCGCTGGCCGTCGCTGACGTACGGCAAGGTGCACGGGATGCACGCGCTGCCGGGGATGGAGCTCACGGACGCGGATCCGGCGCGGCCGTCGGCCGAGGTGATCAGCGACTACTTCGACCGGTACGAGCGGACCTTCGATCTGCGGGTGCGGCGCCCCGTCGACGTGCGGGCCGTACGCGAGGGGCCCGGCGGGCGGCTGCTGGTGGAGACTTCGCAGGGCGTGTGGTCGACGCGGGCGCTGATCAACGCGACCGGCACCTGGGACCGGCCGTTCTGGCCGCGCTATCCGGGCCAGGAGACCTTCCGGGGGCGGCAGTTGCACACCGCGCAGTACCCCGGGCCGGAGGAGTTCGCCGGTCAGCGGGTGGTCGTGGTGGGCGGTGGCGCCTCGGGCACGCAGCATCTGCTGGAGATCGCCTCGTACGCGGCGGCCACCACCTGGGTGACCCGGCGCCCGCCCGTCTTCCGCGAGGGCCCCTTCGACGAGGACGCGGGCCGGGCGGCCGTCGCGCTCGTCGAGGAACGGGTTCGGCAGGGCCTGCCGCCCAGGAGTGTCGTCTCGGTCACCGGGCTGCCGCTCAACGACGCGATCCGGCAGGGCATCGAGGACGGGGTGCTCGACCGGCAGCCGATGTTCGACCGCATCACGCCCACGGGGGTGGACTGGCAGGACGGCCGGCACGTCGACGCCGACGTCATCCTCTGGGCCACCGGCTTCCGCGCCGCCATCGACCACCTCACCCCACTGCGCCTGCGCGAGCCGGGCGGCGGCATCCGTCTGGAGGGCACCCGCGTGGCCGCCGACCCGCGAATCCACCTCGTCGGCTACGGCCCGTCGGCCAGCACCATCGGCGCCAACCGCGCCGGCCGCGCGGCCGTCCGCGACATCAGGCGACTGCTGGCGCAGGAGCCGGTCGCCGCGTGACGCCCTGGCGGGTCATCCGGCCGCCCGCGCGGCGCCCTTCTTCTGGTGCGCGTTGAACTCCGCGACGTTCCGCTGGTGCTCCGCGTAGTCCGCGGTGAAGCGGGTGTCGCCCGGGCGCACCGTGACGAAGTACAGCCAGTCACCCGGGGGTGGGTTGATGGCCGCGCGCATGGCCTCCTCGCCGGGGTTGTCGATGGGGGTGGGGGGCAGGCCCATGCGCTGGTACGAGTTGTAGGGGCTGTCGATCCGGGTGTCGCTCGCCGTGGTGCGGAGGGTGGAGCGGCCGAGCGCGTAGTTGATGGTGGAGTCCATCTGGAGCGGCATGCCGCGTTCGAGGCGGTTGAAGACGACCCGCGCGACCTTGCCCATGTCGGCCTTGGTGGCCGCCTCCGCCTGGACGATGCTCGCGATGGTGACGGCCTGGTAGAGGTTCATGGCGTTGCGCTGCGCCCCAGCGGCGATGGGCGCGCCGTTGTACTTCTCGTTCGCGGTGTCGACCATCTGCGCCAGGAGCTTCTGAGGGGTCGTGGTCTCCTGGAGCGAATAGGCCGCCGGGAAGAGGTAGCCCTCCGGGTTGCCCTCGGCGTCGTTCGGCAGTTTGAGGGCGGCCTTCGGCAGGGACTTCTTCGTGCTGCCGGGAGGCAGGGCGAGGGCCTTGTCGACGGCGGCGTAGACCTGGCTCGCGCGCCAGCCCTCGGGGATCACCAGGGTCGAGGGCCGGCCGTGCTCCTCCTGCCCCAGGGTCAGCAGCGACACCGCCACGGCGGTGCCCACCACGACGGCTCCGGTCGCGACGATGGCGATACGGCCCCGGCGCGTCAGTCGAATCGTGCTCCGTGGCGGAGTGTTCTTCTGCATGCGGGCACGGTAACCCGCATACCGTCACAAACCCGGCATATTTTCATCTTGTCGGTTCCAGTTGGGCATCTCGGCGTACGAGCGCCGCGTACCGGCCGTGCCGCTCCAGCAGTTCCTCGTGCGTACCGAGTTCGACCGCGCGCCCCGAGTCGAGGACCACGATCTGGTCGGCACCCCGGACGGTGGACAGCCGGTGGGCGATGGTGAGCGTGGTGCGGTTCGCCGACAGCGCGTCGATGGCGTCCTGCACGGCCGCCTCGGTCCGGGTGTCCAGGGCGCTCGTGGCCTCGTCGAGGATGAGGACCGGCGGGTCGCGCAGGATCGTGCGGGCGATGGCCAGACGCTGTTTCTCACCCCCGGAGAATCGGTGGCCGCGCTCGCCCACCACGGTGTCGTAGCCGTCGGGCAGGGACGCGATGTGGTCGTGGATCTGCGCCGCCCTCGCCGCCTGGTACAGCTCCTCGTCGGTGGCGTCGGGCTTGGCGAAGCGCAGGTTGTCGGCGACCGAGGCGTGGAAGAGGTACGTCTCCTGCGAGACGACGCCGACGGCGCGCGCCAGGGTGTCGAAGTCGAGGTCGCGGACGTCGACCCCGTCGAGGGTGACGCGGCCGCCCGTCACGTCGTAGAGGCGGGGCACCAGGTAGCCGAGCGTGGACTTGCCGGCGCCGGTCGGGCCGACGATCGCGAGGCTGCCGCCGGCCGGGACGGTGAGGTCGATGCCGTCGAGGACCGGGCCGCCCTTGCCGTCGTAGCCGAAGGAGACGTTCTCGAAGCGGACCTCTCCCTTGATCCGGTCGAGGCGGACCGGGTCCGGGCGCTCGGTGATGTCGATCGGCAGGTCGAGGTACTCGAAGATGCGCTGGAAGAGGGCGAGCGAGGTCTGGATCTGCACACCCGTCGACAGCAGGCTCACGGCCGGGCGGAACAGGCCCTGCTGGAGCGAGACGAAGGCGACGATCGTGCCGAGGGAGACCTCCGGGCCGCCCAACTGGAGGGCCATGCCGGCGGTCCAGTAGATGACGGCGGGCAGGGCCGCCATGACGATCGTGATGACGGCCATGCGCCAGCGGCCGGCCATGTTCGACCGCACTTCCAGGTCGACGAGTTCCTCGGACTCCTCGGCGAAGGACTTCGTCAGCGAGTCGGAGCGGCCCATCGTGCGGCCGAGCAGGATGCCGCTGACGGAGAGCGACTCGGTGACCGTGGCGGCCATCGCGGCCATCTGCTTCTGGCGCTGGGTGGTGATCTTCCGCCGTTCGTTGCCCACCCGGCGGCTGATCCACACGAACACCGGCAGCAACAGCAGCGAGACGACGGTCAGGCGCCAGTCGAGGACCACCATCGCGACGATCGTGGCGACCACGCTGGTGAGGTTGGAGACCAGGGAGGTCGCGGTGGAGGTGACGGTGGCCTGCATGCCGCCGATGTCGTTGGCGATGCGGGACTGCACCTCGCCCGTGCGCGTGCGCGTGAAGAAGGCGAGGGACATGCGCTGGAGGCGGCCGTAGACGGCGGTGCGCAGGTCGTGCATGACGCGCTGGCCGACCGTCGTGGAGATCAGGGTCTGGAGGACGCCGAAGACGCTGGTGAGGACGGCGCTGAGGATCATACCGAGGGCGAGCAGGCTGAGCAGGCCGGTGCGCCCCTCGGGGATCGCGACGTCGAGGATCTCCTTCAGCAGGAACGGCGTGGCGACCGAGACCAGCGACGCGGCGCCGACCAGCAGGCCGACGATCGCGAGGCGGCCTCGGTAGGGGCGGAAGAGCCTGAGGATGCGGCGGACCTGCCGGGGCTGTTCCTTCGCGTCGGCGGGTGCGCTCCAGGGGGCTTCATGGTCGGGATGCATGGGCTCCTTCGAGAGAGCGATACGGGCGGGGGCGAGGGCGGCGGATCGGATCGTAGCTCATTGTTACCTATACTCACAATGAACATCATCCTGATATTGTTCCCGCATGACCTCCCCCGATTCCGACGGCCTGCTCGCCGAGCAGTTGCTGCGGCTCACCCGCCGGGTGCACCGCATCCAGAAGCGCCATCTGGAGCAGCGCGACCTCGGCATCACACCGGCCCAGTCCCGGCTGCTGCGCACCCTCGCGCACTGGGGCTCGCCACCGCGGATGGCCGACCTGGCCGAGCGCCTGGAGGTGGTGCCGCGGGCCGTGACGACCCTGGTCGACGGGCTGGAAGCGAGCGGCAAGGTGCGGCGGGTCCCGGATCCGGCGAACCGGCGGGTGATCCGTATCGAGCTCACGGACGACGGCCGCAAGGCGCTGGGCGAACTGCGGGCGGCGCGCCGGTCGGCCGCGGAGGAGATTCTCGCGCCGCTGACGGACGAACAGCGCGAGGCGCTCGGGGGGCTGCTGAACACGCTGATCGACGGAGCACCGGTAACGCGATGCTGAGGGTCTGAGGCGCGTTGAGGACCCGGCGCACGAAACGGGCCGCGGTCGCCGCTCTCCTGCTGGAGCGGTGGCCGCGGCCCGTTCGGTGCCGGTCGCTTCGGGTCAACCGACCTCAGGCGCGGGTTCCTTGGGCTTCTGGGTGGGGATCCCCGGGGCCGGGCTCACCGCCGCGGGAGCGTCGGCATCGCCCCCGTCGCCACTGCCGTCCAGCTCGTCATCGGGGTCGGACGTGTCCTCCCCGTCGAGCGTCTTCCTGGCCCGCTCGATGTCCAGCGCACCCTCCCAGCGGGACACCGCGAACACGGCGACGCAGTTGCCGAGCAGGTTCGTGACGACGCGCATCGAGTCCATGATGCGGTCCACACCGAGCAGCAGGGCGACGGCTCCGGCCGGAATGGCGCCCAGGGACGAGGCCGTCGCGGACAGGGCGAGGAACGCCGAACCGGGGATGCCCGCCATTCCCTTGCTGGTCAGCATCAGCACCAGGACCACGGTGATCTGCTGGCCCAGGCTCAGATCCACGCCCACGGCCTGGGCGATGAACAGCGTGCCGATGGACAGGTAGAGCGAGGCACCGTCGAGGTTGAAGGAGTAGCCCGTGGGCAGCACCAGGCCCACCGCGTCGTCGCGGGCACCGGCCCGGCGCAGCTTCTGCATCACGCGCGGCATGACCGACTCGGTGGACGCGGTGCCGAGCGCCAGCAGCATCTCCTCGCGGATGTAGCGCAGGAACTTCCAGAGGCTGAGCCCGGTCACCATGCGCAGGGCGACGGCGAGCAGCACGATGAACAGCGCGGCCGCCACATAGCAGAGCACGATGAGCTTGGCGTACGTCTTCATCACGCCCAGCCCGTAGTTGCCGACCAGGTGGGCCATCGCGCCGAACACCGCGAGCGGGGCGAGCCGCATGATGAACCCGACGACCGTGAAGATCACGTCTTGGGCCTGGTCGATCGCGGGCAGGATCTTCGGCACCTTGGTGTGTCCGAGGTGCAGCAGGGCGGCGCCCACCAGGCAGGCCAGGATGAGGACTTGGAGCAGTTCGTTCTCGGCGAAGGCGCCGACGAAGCTCTCGGGCAGCGCGTTGAGGGCGAACTCGGTCGTCGAGGGCAGGTGGCCACCGCCCGTCGTCTGGTCCACCGCGGCGGCGTCCAGCGAGGCGGGGTCGACGTTCATGCCCTTGCCGGGGCCGACGACGTTGGCGGCGACGAGGCCGATGACCAGGGCCGCCGTGGAGGCGACCTCGAACCAGATCAGGGCCTTGACGCCGATCCGGCCGAACGCCTTCAGGTCACCGGCCTTGGCGATGCCGACGACGACCACGCAGAACACCAGAGGCGAGATCACCGTCTTGATGAGCCGGGTGAAACCGTCGCCGAGCGGCTGGAGAGCTGTGGCCGTATCCGGCCACAGCTTCCCGACGAGGATTCCGAGGACGAGCGCGCAGAGGACTTGCGCGAAGAGTGAGGTACGCAGGGTGCGTGCGACGCGCCGCGGTAGGGACGGTACGGACGGTGGCACGAGGCCTCCTAGGGGGACGGGACACACAGAGGCCGGAGGGGACTTCTGCGATACGGAAAGCGGCTTCCGTAGCCGTACACTCTGGAGGCTGTCTTGATCGCGCACAAGACCGCAACGTTTCAGCCAAGTAAAAGCGCCCTAAGTGGCGCATGTCACATACGCCACACGCGCCCCCTCAGCAACGACGGCGGTCCGCCGTGAGCACCCCCTGCACGGTGGTCAGCGTGCGGTCGTAGCACCCCTGCGAGCCGTACAGCCGGTAGCGCTCGCTCGTCGTGCCGACCGCGTGCCGCTGGTCGCGGGGCACGTTCGCCGTGTACGTGGCGTCGCCCGTATAGGAGTCGTCGAGCCGTGACCACGCCGTACGGCCGCCGCCGCGTGTCTCGACGGCTGTGGCGCGGTCGCCGAGGGTCAGCACGGTGCGCAGCCGGTCGCCCGCGCCGAGGGTGGTCGTGCCGTCCATCGTGTAGGTCCGGTGCGTGCGGGTGGTGTGGGCCGGGCCGCGTCCGTCGACGGTCACCGACTCGCCGTCGGTCCAGGTGGCTTCGAGTGCGTCGGTCGTCTCGCCGTCCGTCCAGCGGTGCGCGGAGGTGTGGGCGAGCGAACGGCCGACGGTGGTCGTGACGCGCCCGCGCGAGGTGTCGACGTATCCGGCGACGGTGAGCCGGTGGGCGCCCTCGGTGTCGACCCGGTGCTCGGAACCTGGCGTGTACGACGAGGAGTTGGCGAGGTGGCCCGCCTTGTGCACGGTGAGCTTCCCGGGCACGTGGGCGCGCTGCTCGTCCTGCCAGACGAGGACGTTCACGGGGGTGCTCCAGCCGGTCTGCCCCTCGGGCACACCGACGACCGAGACCTCGACGCGGTGCGGGCGGCCGTCGTTGAGGAGCCCGGCGAAGGGAGTGAGGTCGTAGGTGATCGGCTTGATGTCGAAGGCGCGGGGGCCCGGGATCACGTACCAGAGGAACGGGTTGGACCAGCCGCCGGTCCACACGGTGGGGAACGGCGCGGCGATGCCCGCGAGCCGGCCGTCCACGCGGATCTGCACCTCGCGGTACGGGCCTCGACCCGCCTTGCAGGAGTACGGCGCCGGGTCGGGCACCGTCAGGTACCAGTACTCCTCGCAGCCGCCACCGGAGCCGGTGGCGTACACCTCGGCGACGACGCGTTCGCTGTTGCGCGGCGTCGTGAGGGTGGTCGCGCCGTCGGTCCCTCGGTCGAGCGTGAGGACCCGGTCGGGACTGTCCTTCCCGTCGGGACGGCCCTGGTGGAACGTCAACGTGACCTTGACGTCGAGGACACCCGTGTAGGTGTCGTCGACGACGTTCCCGATGAGCATCTCGACGTCCTGGCGGCTGCGGAAGGTGTCGCTGTAGCGGGTGACGTCCTTCTCCACCGACCACTCGATGCCGTCGGGCGAGGGCTGCGGTGTCGACGTGCGGAAGACCTCGACCCCGCCGACGTGCAGATAGCCGAGCCGGTCGTACTGGCGCCCCTTGACCTTGCCGTCGAGCCGCAGCACCACCTTGCTCCAGCGGTCACCGCAGCCGCCCGGCGGGGTGTACGTGCCCCGGTACGGGGTGAAGTCGCGGAACTGCGCCTGGGCGACGGTGACTTCGCAGGACCTGCCGCCGGGCTCGGTGACGGGCGGGGCGGCCGTCACCGGGTCGTGCCAGTCGGTGCCGAACTCGGCGGGGACGTCGGCCGCGCGGGCCGGACCGGTGCCGAGGAGGGTGCTCGCCAGGAGGGTCGCTCCGGCAAGCATGGACATGACGATCCGTCTCTTCATGGGCGGTGTTCTACGGGGAGTCGGCCGCCTGGCGCAATGAGCACCGGCCCCCGAGCCGCCCTGTTCCCACCCCTGTCGGCCGGTTCCGTTCGGCGGGTCGAAAACCGTTTGCCTCCGACCACGTGGCGAAGCGAACCTGTCACGGTTTGCTGCCCTCGGCCGAACCCTCATCCCCCATTCCCTCATCCCCCCCATTCCCCATCCCCCCCATCCCCCTTTCCCCTGACACGAGCCACTGGGACGTCATGCAGATTCAAGACCTTCCGTACCACGACCCGGGCGTGCCGGACGCGCGTTCGGGTCCCCGATTTCTGTGGTGGCTCTTCCGCAATCAGCTGGACGGGCAGCTCAAGTCGCTGGCCTGGGGACTGCTGCACTTCGCGTCCGTCGCCGCGCTGCCGTTCTGCGTCGGAGTCGCCGTACAGGCCGTCGTCGACCGCTCCGGCACGCAACTCGCCCTGGCGGGCGGCCTGCTGGCGCTGGCCTGCGTCGGCAACGCGGTCGGCGACACCTTCCTGCACCGCACCGCCGTCACCAACTGGATCACCGCGGCCGCCCGCGTCCAGCAGCTGCTCGCCCGCAAGGCCGCCCAGTTGGGCTCGGCGCTGACCCGGCGCGTCGCGGCCGGTGAGGTCGTGGCCGTCTCCACGGGTGACGTGGAGAAGATCGGCTGGTTCGTGGAGGCCTGGTCGCGGTTCACCGCGGCGCTGGTCACCATCGTGCTGGTCTGCGCCGCGCTGCTCGTCTACCAGCCCGCGCTCGGCGTGGTCGTCGCCGTGGGTCTGCCCGTGCTGGCGCTCGCCGTGCTGCCCCTGCTGCCGCGCGCCACCCGGCGTGCGGACGTGCAGCGCGAGAAGGCCGGACGCGCCACCGAACTCGCCTCGGACACCGTCGCCGGTCTGCGGGTGCTGCGCGGCATCGGCGGTGAGGAACTCTTCCTCGACCGCTACCGCCGCGCCTCCCAGGAGGTCCGGCACGCGGCGGTCCGCAGCGCCCGGATGTGGTCCATGATCACCGCAATCCAGGTCCTGCTGCCGGGACTGCTGCTCATCACCGTCGTCTGGTACGGCGTGCACCTGGCCCGCCAGGGCCGGATCACCGTCGGCGAACTGGTCACCGTCTACAGCTCGGTGATGGTCCTCACCTATCCGCTGCGGCACTTCGAGGAGATCGCCATGGCGTACTCCTTCTCCCGGCCGTCGGCCAAACGGGCCGCGGGCGTGCTGGCGCTGGAGCGGGCCACGGACACCGCCGGGTCCCGCGGGGCCGACCTGCCGTCCGGAGACCTGTACGACCCGGACACCGGGCTGCTCGCGAACGCCGGCCTGTTCACCGCCGTGGTGTGCGGCGACCCGGACGCGGCCGGCCGGCTGGCGGAACGGCTGGGCGGACACCCGCCGCAGGAGGGCACCTCGGTGCTGCTGGGCGGCGTGCCGCTCGACGAACTCCCGCTGGACAGTGCCCGTACGGCCGTCCTCGTCCAGGACAAGGACCCCGTGCTGCTGTCCGGATCGCTGCGCGAACTGCTCGACGTACCCGCCTCGGGCGACGTCGAACCGCGGGCGGCGCTGGCCGCCGCACAGTGCGACGACGTGCTGGCGGCGCTGGTGCAGGGCTCGGTGGACGCCGCCGACCCCATGGACGCGCGGATCACCGAACGCGGCCGGTCCCTGTCCGGCGGCCAGCGGCAGCGCCTCGCGCTCGCCCGGTCGCTGATCACGGACCCGGAGGTGCTCGTCCTGGACGAGCCGACCTCGGCCGTCGACTCCCACACCGAGGCCCGGATCGCGCAGGGCGTGCGGGAGTTGCGCGCGGGGCGCACGACCGTGGTGTTCACCTCCTCGCCGCTGCTGTTGGACCGCGCCGACCAGGTGGTGTTCCTGCACGACGGCGAGGTCGCGGCGACCGGCACGCATCGCGAGCTGCTGCACACCGAGCCCCGCTACCGGGCGGTCGTCACCCGCGAGACGGACGACGAGACCGGCCTTCTTCAAGAACACGGCTCGCCTCAAAAACACGACTCGCTTCAAGAACACGACTCACTTCAAGAACACGACGTCCTGCGCGAACTGGAAGAGATCGAGGAGAAGGCATGATCGGCGTGGCGCCACCGGCGTACGACCCGGCGGCTCCGACGACGGCGAACACCCTGCCGGTCGGCGCCCCCACGACCGTCCGCGCCTACGTGGCCGAACTGCTGCGCCGGCACCGCCGGGCGTTCCTGCTGCTCGTCGTCGTCAACACGGTCGCCGTCATCGCCTCGATGGCCGGTCCATGGCTGCTGGGCGGAGTCGTGGAGCGGGTCTCCGACGGGGCGCGGGACCTGCGGCTGGAACTCACCGCGGGGCTGTTCGTGACGGCGCTGGCCGTCCAGGCCCTGTTCGTCCGCCAGGTGCGGCTGCGCGGGGCGATGCTCGGCGAGCGGATGCTGGCCGACCTGCGCGAGGACTTCCTCGTACGGTCGGTCGGGCTGCCGCCCGGCGTGCTGGAGCGGGCCGGGACCGGTGATCTGCTGTCGCGGATCACCACGGACATCGACCGGCTGGCCAACGCCATGCGCGAGGCCGTGCCGCAGCTGTCGATCGGCGTGGTGTGGGTGGTGCTGCTGATGGGCGGCTGGTCGTCACGGCGCCGCCGCTGGCGCTCGCCGTGCTGCTCGCCCTGCCGCTGCTGATCGTCGGCTGCCGCTGGTACTTCCGGCGGGCACCGGCCGCCTACCGCTCGGAGGCCGCCGGGTATGCCGCCGTGGCCGCCGCGCTCGCCGAGACCGTGGACGCCGGCCGCACCGTCGAGGCGCACCGCCTCGGCGACCGGCGCGTCGCGCTGTCGGAGCGCCGGATCAAGGAATGGACGGCCTGGGAGCGCTACACGATGTGGCTGCGGTCGGTCCTCTTCCCGGTCGTCAACGTCACCCACGTGACCGTGCTCGCCTCGGTCCTTCTGGTCGGCGGCGTGTTCGCCCTGCACGGCTGGATCGACGTCGGCCAGCTCACGACGGGCGCGCTGATCGCCCAGATGCTCGTCGACCCGGTGGGCATGATCCTGCGCTGGTACGACGAGCTCCAGGTGGCCCAGGTGTCGCTGGCCCGGCTCGTCGGGGTCCGGGACATCGAGCCGGACGCGGGCGACCCCTCGGTGTCCCCCGACGGACGCCATGTGCACGCCGACCGGGTGCACTTCGGCTACCTGGAGGGCGTCGACGTCCTGCGCAAGGTGTCCCTGGAGGTCTCCCCCGGCACCCGGCTGGCCCTGGTCGGCCCGTCGGGTGCGGGCAAGTCGACGCTGGGCCGGCTGCTCGCCGGGATCTACGCGCCGCGGGACGGCCGGATCACCCTGGGCAGCGCCGAGCTGTCCCGGATGCCGGCGGAAAGCGTCCGCGCCCATGTCGCCCTCGTCAACCAGGAGCACCACGTCTTCGTGGGCTCCCTGCGCGACAACCTCCGGCTCGCCCGGACCGGCGCCGGCGATGCCGAGCTGTGGGCGGCGCTGGGCGCGGTCGACGCGGACGGCTGGGCCCGGGCGCTCGACGACGGCCTGGACACCGAGGTCGGCTCCGGCGGCCTGACGCTCACCCCCGCCCAAGCCCAGCAGATCGCCCTGGCCCGCCTGGTGCTGGCGGACCCGCACACCCTGGTCCTGGACGAGGCGACGTCCCTGCTCGACCCGCGCGCCGCCCGCCACCTGGAACGATCCCTGGCCAAGGTCCTCGACGGCCGCACCGTCGTCGCCATCGCCCACCGCCTGCACACCGCCCACGACGCGGACGTCATCGCCGTCGTCGAGAACGGCCGCATCAGCGAACTGGGCAGCCACGAGGAACTGGTGGCGGCGGACGGGGCGTATGCGGCGTTGTGGAGGTCGTGGCACGGCTGACGAGCCGCTGAGGAGGCGGCGTGAGCCGCACCGCCTCGGTGTGCCGGGACGGGGAGGACCGGGGCGG
>KE354287.1 GCA_000415505.1 Streptomyces afghaniensis 772 | reverse complement strand
GCATCACTTCTCGGTGCTGGTCTCCTGCCGTGGCGACGTACGGTCGCCCACTGCGCTGTCGGCCGTGGCCGCGGCCCTGCTCACCGCCGTGTGCGTGGCCGCGGAGTTCGGCCGGGAGGCGCTCAGCCCGGGGCGATCGGGCACGGTTCGGTGGCCGAACTGCTCGTGGGCCGCTGATCGTATTGCTGTCCGGGCTCGTCGGACTGCTCATGGCCGGGCTGGTGAGGTCGCCGATCGCCGCCCCGCTGACGGTCGTGTTCTTCCTGTTCGTGTTCCTCTTCTTCACGGGCGGCCCGGGCGACGGCGTGACCCGGTGGCTCATGCCGGTGGTCGTCGAGCCGACCGCCGGCACGCTGCCGTCCGACCTGCTGGGCAGGCCCGCCGCCTGGCACGCGCTGTATCTGGCCGGGCTGGCGCTGTGCGCGGGCCTGGTGGCGGTGCTGGTCACCGGTGGCCGAAAGCCGGTGGTGATGGCCGGGGTCGCCGGTGCGGTGGCCATGACCCTGGTGGGCGGAGTCGCCCAGGCCGGTGGCGACTCACCCGAGCTGGTCCGCGCCCGGGAGCGGGCCACCGCGCACCCGGAGCAGGTGCAGACCTGTGTCCGGCGGGACGGGTCGACGTACTGCGCGTTCCCCGAGTGGGAACCCCGGGTCGCGGACTGGGCCGGGGTCGTGGACCGGGTGCGGTCCCTCGCCGGTGGCAGCGCGCACGAGCAGGATGTCGTCGTACGGCAGCGGATCGAGGCCCGTTACGGCCTCTCCGGCGATAGCGCGCTGACGCCCCTGGAGCGGCCGCACGAGGTGACCGTGGGCACCCGGTGGGGCGGGAACCGCGTCCCCGAGTTCTCGGCCGCCGTGGCCGGCGTGCTGGTCGCGGGGAACGAGAAGGCGTCCACCTCGATGTGCGACGGCCGCATGGTCACCGTCATGTGGCTGGCCCTGGGCTGGGAGTCCGACCCGGTGGCGGCGCTGCGCCGCGTCCGCCTCGACGACAGTGTGACCGGCTCGGCCTTGGTGCTCCAGCCGACGGACGGTATGTACATGACGGCCGCCCAGACGGAGGTCCTGCGCGAGCTGCTGGACCGGCCCCGCGGCGAGGTCACCGCGCGCGTCAAGTCCCACTGGGCCGAACTGACCGAGCCGAAGCTGACGGCGGCCCGTGCGGCGCGGCTGCTGGGCGTGAAGGCACCCGAGGGGGACGACAAGTGCCTCGACTGAACAGGGAGTTGGTCTTCATGACCTGCCGGACCCTGCCGTCGGGCGTGGTCGGCACGGCCGGCGCGGCGGGCCTGCTGCTCGCCGCGCTCACCCGGATCACCGGCGAGACGGGCGAACGCCTCTCCCTGCACCTGCTGCGGGCCGCGGTCCTGGCCTTCGCGATGGGCCTGGTGTTCCTCCTGGACGACCCCGCCCGGCACACCACCGCCACCGTGCCGACCCCGCGCCCGGTCCGCGTCGCGCTGCGGGTGGCCCTCGTCGTCCCCGCCACGGCGGCCTGGTGGACCGCGGCACTGCTGCTCGTGCCGCCGGGCCTACGCCCGCCGGTCGCCGACATCACGCTGGAGGCCGGGGCGGCGTTCGCCCTGGCGGTGGCCGGTGCGGCGGTCGCGGTGCGCTGCACCGAGGTCACGCGGCCCGGCCCGCGGGTCGCGGCCGGCCTGCTGACCTCGGCGGTACTGGCCATGGTGTTCTGGCCCGGGCGGTGGGCGCTGTTCGTGCCGGTGGAGGACGACCGGTGGGCGGCGGCGCACGACCGGTGGGCGGTGGCGTTGGCCGGGGCCGTGCTCGTGGGGGCGCTGGGATCGGTGGAGCCGCTGCGGCGACGGGCCGGGGGCTTGTGGCCGGCGGGTGGCGCAGGCGCCTCCCGATCCCGGCCCCTGAGCTGAGAAGCCGGGATCAGGTCATCCGCCGTGGCGTCTCCCGCACGTCACGGCGGTGATCGTCCGACATCAGCCATGCCTCCGCGTCCCGCCGGATCCGCGCCGCGTCGAGGCTCTCGTACTCCAGGATCACCGACCTGATCGTCCCTCGCCGACGGTACTGGTCCATGATCGCGACATGCTCCGGCAGCCGTACGAACTCCGCCAGGGCCCGCCGCCCGGTCCACACCGCGACCGATCCGCAGCGCCGGGCCGAGGGCATGGTCCACAACCACATGCCGACGGCTCCGTCGAGATGCGGCCAGCGGCGCCGCAGCGCGAAACCGCGACGCGCGATGCCGGGCAGGTCTCGGTACGCGTCGCTGGTGAAGTCGGTGACGCTGACGATCAGCGGGCCGCTCGGGCGACCGCGTGCGCCGCTGCCGACGCCACGCGCCGCGGCGCGGTCACCGAGCCGGCCCCCGGCCGGACCCCGGCACCAGCGGCTCCTCAGCACGGCGCCGGCGTCCAGGACGGGTCGCGGCCGAGCAGGGCGAGCAGCCTCTCGCCCGGCGGGGCGTCGTCGGGGACGGCGATCCGCCGGCGGAACGCGGCACCGGCCCCGCGGCCCTCGTCCGGGACCAGGGCGGCGACGCGCAGCGCGGCGGCGGTGAGTTCGGCGTCGGGCTCCCACGGGGCGCCGATGGTCACCGCGATGTCCCAGGCGTGCACCACGTAGTCGAGCAGGTGGAAGCCGATCGCGATCCGTCCGGGGACGGCGAAGCCCTCGCCGACCTCCGGCAGCGCGAACCGCCGCTCCAGCACGTCGTCCTCCGCGAACGCGGCGGTGACCTCGTCCGCCGACGCCTCATACGCTGCGGCCGGTTCACCACCGAGGTCGCCATCGCGCCATACGGCCCACGGCTCACCCGCGCCGCGGGCGGAGGCGGCGAACCCCTCGTTCTGGCAGACCAGATGGCGAAGCAGGCCGTACAGGGTCCAGTCCGCGCACGGCGTCGCCAGCCTCAAGTGGTCGGTCTTCACCCGGGAGACCATCTCCCCGGTCAGTAACAGCGCCTGGCGGTCAAGTCGTCGTATGTCCATGGCCGGAGCGTAAGTTCACGCAGCGGTTCAGCCCCAGAGCCAATAACCTGCCAACTGATTGAGCCAATCGCCGTTCGGAGAGCCGGCAGCGGCCGAGCCGAAGGAGCAGCAGGCCGGGATGGACGTGCACATCCAGCTCGACGGGCGGCGCGACCTGTCGGGCCAGATCTACCGCCGGCTGCGCACCGCGATCCACGACGGACTGCTGCGGCCCGGCGACCCGCTGCCCCCGACCCGGGAGTTGGCCCGCCGCCTCGAGGTGGCCCGCAACACCGTCGGCGTCGCCTACGAACGGCTCGTCGCCGAGGGCTACGCGGACAGCAGGGTCGGCTCCGGGACCTATGTGCGCACGACGGGCCTGCCCACGCACGGGGCCTCGACCGCCACCGACACCACCGCCTCGGGACTGCGACCCCGCGCCCTGTGGGCGGGCCTGTCCCCATGGGCGGGACCGGAGTTCACGGGACCGACCACGGCGGCCCACGACTTCCGGGTCGGCCTGCCGGACGCCCGGCTCTTCCCGTACGACACCTGGCGTCCCCTGATCGCCCGGGAACTGCGCCGTTCGGCGGACGGGGCGTTCGGCTACGGCGATCCGGCCGGCCACGCCGGGCTGCGGGCCGCGCTCGCCCGGCACATCGGACTCTCCCGCGGCGTGCGGACCGGCCCGGACGACGTGCTGGTGACCACCGGCACGCAGCAGGCCCTGGACCTCATCGGACGGGTGCTCCTCGAACCGGGCGACCGGGTGGCCGTCGAAGAGCCCGGCTACCCACCGGCCAGGCTGCCGTTCCTGGCGCAGGGCGCCGAGGTCACGGGCGTACCGGTGGACGCCGAGGGACTGCTGGTGGACGCCATCCCGCCGGACACCCGCGCCGTGTACGTCACCCCGGCCCACCAGTTCCCGCTCGGGATGCCGATGTCCCTCCGGCGCAGAGCGGAGCTGCTGCGGTGGGCGCGGCGGCACGGCGCGGCAGTGATCGAGGACGACTACGACAGCGAATTCCGGTTCGGCGGCCGGCCGGTCGAGACGCTGCACGGTCTGGACCGGGACGGGCACGTCATCTATGTGGGGTCGTTCTCCAAGGTGATGCTGCCCTCCCTGCGCGTCGGCTTCCTGGTGGCGCCCGCTCCGCTGCGCACGGCACTGCGCACCGCCAAGTACACCGCCGACTGGCACACAGCGGTCCCCACCCAGGCGGCGCTCGCCCGCTTCGTCGACGACGGGTTGCTCGCCCGGCACATCCGTCGGATGCAGCACACGTACGCGACCAGGCACCAAGCCGTCACCCGCGCGCTCACCGACCACTTCGCGGACCTGGCCGAGCTGGTGCCGTCCGCCGCGGGCCTGCACGTGACCACGTTCACCCGAGGCCGCCTCGCCGGCCCCGACGCCCTCGCGGACCGCGCCCGCCGGGCCCGGGCGTCCGGCGTGGCGGTCCACACCCTGGCGGAGATCGCCGCGAACCGCTCCGCCCGCCCGGGCTTCGTCTTCGGCTATGGCTCGATCAGCGCCCCGGACATCGAGCCGGGCCTGCGCCGCGTACTCGGTCCATGAGATGGAAGGGTGTCGCCGTGGACCTCAAAGCCGTACGCGCCTTCGTCGCGATCGCCGATGCCGGGCAGTTCCAGAAGGCCGCCGTGGACCTGTCGCTCACCCAGCAGGCGGTGTCCAAGCGGATCGCCGCGCTGGAGAAGGACCTGGGGGTGCGGCTCCTGGTGCGTACGCCGCGGGGAGCGGAGCTCACCATCGACGGGCAGGTGCTCCTGCCGCACGCCCGGGCCCTGATCCAGGCGGAGGAGCGGGCGGTGGCGGCCGTGCGCCCCGGGGAGCGCGCCCTACGGGTGGACGTCCTGGGCCGCCGGGCCGCCACAGCGGGGCTGGTACGGGACTTCCACCGGGCGCATCCCGAGATCCCCCTGGACGTCGTCACGCTCTTCGACGCGGATACGGCGGTGGCCGCCGTGCGGGACGGGGCCGTCGACGCCACGTTCCGTGCGGTCACCATGCCCGGGCGCAGGCTCCCCGACGGCATCGAGGCCGTCCCCGTCCTGGACGAGCCGCTGCGGCTGTGCGTCGGCCCCGACCACGAGTTCGCCCGCGCCGCCTCGGTGACACCCGCGCAACTGGCCGGGCAGAGGATCTGGATGCCGGGCAACGCACCCGGCACGGAGTGGTCGGCCTACTACGACGAACTCGCCGAGATCTTCGGCCCGGTCATCGACACGATCGGCCCCAACTTCGGCATCGAGGCCCTCCTCGACACCATCGCCGGCTCCTCGACCGTGGCGACCTTCCTCAGCGAACGCACCCCGCTCGTCTGGCCGGCCGACCACGACCTGCGCCTCGTCCCCCTGTGCGACCCGACGCCGGTCTACCCGCACTCCCTCCTCTGGCGTACGGACAACCCGCATCCCGGCCTGGCGGCACTCCACACCCACCTGCTGGCGACGCGCCCCCGGCTGACCGAGGGGGAGGTCTGGAAACCATCGTGGGCGGAGTGACCTGACCCGCCCTGACAGTTACTTCGTGACGTACGTGTGGCAGCACATGGATTGCGACATTCGGCAGTTCCGCAGCGTCCACCAGGTGTGACAACTGGTCGGCCCAGACCTTCGGGTTGGGAACCGGTCGTCGTACCGCCCCCTCGTCCAGAATCACGCGCACGCTCGGCGCCGACTGGCGATGGAGCAACTCCTGCCGCCCCATCCGCGCAGCGACCTGTTCCTCGACTTCCTCACCGTTGCCTGCCGTTGTCTGGGCGCCAGACAACCCTGACAACACCGCTCGGGCGTAGTCCTCGGTCTGCAAGAGGCCGGGCACACGCAGCTGGAACATCCACATGATCTGCGCGGTCGCCTCAAGGTCCATGAACGCCTTGTACTTGTCCTTGATGACTTCGCGGCGCGCGTCCCGCCACTCACGAACCAGCAGGTCACCGGACCCGTAGTAGCTGTCCAGGTCCTCCATGACGGCTCGCTTGGAGAGCCGATCCCCCTTCTCCAGGCGGCTCAAGTAGCTCTTGTCGTACCCGGTGTCCTCGGCCAACTGCCCGAGCGCCTTGCCCGCCTGCTCGCGCAGGAACCTCAACGTCCGACCGAGTGCAGCCCGCCCCGACTCCTGCTCTCCGTCAACAACTTGCTCCACGTCACCCCTCACCGTTGCCTGGCGCGCCAGGCAACACCTGGCCCCTTCCGCAGCGTACGCGCGAGCAGTGACGATGAAGGCACGAACGGTAATCACTGCTCGTCACCCCCCGCCTCGCCTGAGAAGGGACACCCCTGTGCGCCTGCGCATCGCTGAACTCTGCGAGTCGGTCCTGCTCCTCCTCGTGCGGATCCTGCTGCCCACCCATGGGCGTCACCGGGCGACGCCGGCCCAACTGCCGTGGACCATCCCCCACTCCCCGCCGACATCCACAGCCCAGCCCACCGATGTGGAAGAGCACCTCGTGATGGACACCCCGCTCGTACGGCCGTACCTCCGCACCGTGGAGGTGTTCGTATGAGGCTGCTCCCCTGGACCGGCGCCGACGGCAAGCCCTGTTACCTCTCCACCGACAACCCCCACAGCCTCCTCTCACGGCTCGCCGACGACGTCGAGGCCGCTCAACTCGCCTCCGCCGAGCAGGTGCTCGCGGGCGCCAAAGCCGTACTCGGGGACCCCAGGGCCGGTGAACGCGCCGTGCGCTTCGCACTGGCACGGACCGTGGAGTCCCTGGGAGACGTGTTACGTGTCGCGGTCAGTCGTGGCCGCGAGGGCGACGTCCGACAAAGCAGGAAATGAAGCCCGGCCAGCTGTCGATGTCCTGTCATACTCACCAGTAGCGGAAACTCCTGCGCCCGTTCTGACATCTTCATCGCCGTCACAGAACCGCACAGGAGTGAGCCACCCCCATGCGTCTCATTCGTAAGTCAACTCTCAGGAAATCCGGCCTCGTTGCCGCTGCCACCGCCCTGGCCGTATCCGGTCTGCTGGCCGGCGCGGGGACCGCGACGGCCGGGCCCGCCGGGGCGACCAACATCCGGGGTGTCGACCCCGGTGACACCGACCGGATGATCGAACGGCTCTGCAACCAGGAGACGAGCCTCACGGGCGTCTACGGCGCCCTCAACGTCGAGACCGGCGAGTTCAAGACCCAGGACGAATACCTGCGGGACGTCTTCGGGCTGTGGAAGCCCGCCGGGCCGTGGGAGCTGTTCCGCGGCTGGTGCGGGTACGCCGAGGCATCGACCTGGTCCATCAAGGGCGACACCGTCCGCACGTCCCGGTGGATCGGCAACCAGGGCTCCGCCGACGACAAGGAGACCTTCGTCAGCAGCTACAGCACCAAGACGTTCGCCAAGAAGAGCGTCGGCGGGACCATCAGCCTCTCCCTCGCCAAGAGCATTTTCTCCGGCACCGTCGGCGGCAGTGCCGGCTACGAGTGGGGCTGGGAGAAGGAGTCCAAGTTCGAGACCCGGAGTGAAAAGACCATTCCGCCCTGCCGGCAGGTCGCCGTCACCTGGACGCCGTACCAGCGCGTGGTGCGCGTGAACCCCGTCTTCCACGTCGAGGACTACGAGTGGAACAAGGGCGATGGCGACCACACCGTGCACAGCTGGCGTGACCGGGGATACCAGACCATCTACTCCCACGGGTATTACATCGACGGCATCTCCGACAAGCTCCTCCCCAACGGCCAGCCCGACGGCCGCGAGGACAAGATCGAGGAGAAGCTCGACCCCAACTCCTGTGTGAAGTAAGGAACATACGCACGGCACGGCAACCTTTCCGTGCGGGGCGGCGACCCACCCCCGGATCATCCCCCCGCACGGAACGGATTCGCCGCATGAGTGAGCTGCGCAGCAAGCCCCGGCATCGCAGAAGCCGCACGGCCCTGGCGGTCGGTGTCCCGCTGGCCCTGACCGCCGCCGGCACCCTCGCCTACGGCACCGACCTCGGCGTCCTCGGCTCCACCGCCCAGCAGGCCTCCGCCGCCGCCCCGTCCTGGGCCACCGACACCGCCGACGGGTTCGCCTCCGTCAACTCCCTCGGGCAGAACGGGACGTACGGCGGCCGGGACGGCAAGACCGTCACCGTGAAGACGCAGGCCGAGCTGGAGAGGTACGCCACGGCCACCGAGCCGTACGTCATCGTCGTCGCCGGCACGATCAACATGAACCCGGTCGGCAAAGAGATCAAGGTGCAGTCCGACAAGACCATCGTCGGGTCCGGGACCTCCGGCCACATCGTCGGCGGTGGGTTCTTCCTCGGCCAGGGCGTGCACAACGTGATCATCCGGAATCTGACCATCCGGGACTCGTACCAGGGTGTCTGGAACGACAAGGACCATGACTTCGACGCCGTTCAGATGGACGGCGCCCATCACGTCTGGATCGATCACAACGATCTGCGGCACATGGCCGACGGGCTCATCGACGTCCGCAAGGACAGCACGAACGTCACCGTCTCCTGGAACAAGCTGAGCGACAACAACAAGACCTTCGGCATCGGCTGGACCGAGAACGTCAAGACGGACATCACGATCCACCACAACTGGATCCGCGAGACCGAGCAGCGCAACCCGTCCACCGACAACGCGGCCCACGCGCACCTCTACAACAACTTCCTGGAGGACGCCCCGGGCACGGACATCAAGTCGTCGTACGGCAACTACTCGCGCGGCGCGACGAAGATGGTCCTGGAGAACTCCCTCTTCCAGGGCGTCAAGAACCCCGTCATGAAGGACAGCGGCGCCGCCATCGTCCAGCGCGGGAACTCCTTCTCCGGCACCAGCGGGCGCAACGAGAGCGGCGGTACCGCCTTCGATCCGAAGACCTACTACCCGTACTCCCTCGACAAGGCCGCCGACCTGCCGTCGATCCTCAAGTCCGGCGCCGGGCCCCGCGCTTCCGTCGGCAAGACCGCCGCCGCCTCCACCAAGGCCGCCCAGGCCACCACCCTCACCGTGGCCAAGGACGGCAGCGGGCAGTACACGACCGTGCAGGCCGCCGTGAACGCCGTACCGGCCAACAACCCCTCGCGGGTCGTGATCGCCGTGAAGCCGGGGACGTACCGGGAGCTCGTCAAGGTGCCGTCCAACAAGCCGCACGTCACCATCCAGGGCACCGGCGGCAGCCGCAAGGACACGACGATCGTCTACAACAACGCGTCCGGTACGCCCAAGCCCGGCGGCGGCACGTACGGCACGGGCGGCAGCGCCACCGTCGCCGTCGAGGCCGACGACTTCCAGGCGCGCAACCTGACCATCTCCAACGACTTCGACGAGAAGGCCAACCAGCAGCTCAGCGGGCACCAGGCCGTCGCCCTGCGGACCGCCGCCGACAAGGTGTTCCTGGACGGGATCATCGTCAGCGGCGACCAGGACACGCTGCTCCTCGACACCGCGGCCAAGGACCGGCTGGGCCGGGTCTACGTCGCCAACTCCTACGTCGTCGGCAACGTCGACTTCATCTTCGGGCGGGCCACGGCCGTCGTCGACAAGTCCGTCATCACGCTGAAGAAGCGCTGGGACGGCACCTCGGCCGGCTACGTCACCGCCCCGAGCACCGCCGCGAACCGCAAGGGCATCCTGATCGCCAACTCCACGGTGAACGGCGATGTGTCGGGCGGCAGCTTCTACCTCGGCCGGCCCTGGCACGCGGGCGGTGACGCCTCGCTCGATCCGCAGACCACGGTCCGCAACACCAACCTGAGTGCCGCGATCAAGTCCACGCCGTGGACCGACATGAGCGGCTTCTCGTGGAAGGACGACCGGTTCGCCGAGTACAAGAACACCGGTGCGGGGGCGGGTTCGGCGAGCTCCAACCGGCCGCACCTGACCGACGCGCAGGCCGCGAACCAGGAGGTCGCGGACTGGCTCGCGGGCTGGACGCCCTCGGCGTCCTGAAAGCTCCCTTCCGGGTCCGGCTGACGAGCGGCGCCGGACCCGGAAGGGCCACCATCCTTACTGCTTCCAGGCGTAGTGCAGCCGGTCCAGGCCGCTCTGGTTGTTCACCGTCAGGCTGAGGTTCGTACCCGTGCCCTGGAGCGTGGTGAGGGAGTACGTGTCACCGTTGCGCAGGCCGGGCCAGTAGACCGAGCCCAGGCCCAGCTCCCGGATGGTGTCGGTCGCGGCCTGGATGTACGCGACCTCGTTGGAGCCGTTGACCGGGCCGTTGTAGTCCAGGCCGGTCGTCATGGACGCCCCGAACTCGTCGAGGATCGTGCGCGAGGCGCAGTCGCCGATGCGCGCCTTGAAGTCCTGCTTCCACTGGTCGACGCTGGTCCAGTCGGTGTGCCAGAAGCCGTAGTTGTGCAGCGCGATCCGGGTGCCGTTGAGGCGCGGGTCGGCGCAGACCGGCTTGACGTCCTCGCTGTACTTGTACCCGCCGATCACCATCCGGTCGCGGGGCACGTTGCCGTGGGAGGCCACCCACTTCGCGGCGATGTCGGTCCACTCCTGGGCGGTGTAGCCGAACGGCTCGTTCATCGGCTCGAAGTACACCTTGGAGTTGCGGGCGTAGGCGGAGGTGATCCGCGCCCACATCTGGTTCCAGGACGCCTGGTTGTCGATCTTGCCGTCCTTGGCGTTGTCGGCCTCCCAGTACCCCAGGATGACCTTGAAGCCCTTGGCGGTGGCGGCGTCGATCGCGCCCCGGTACGACTTCCAGAACGGGCCGTTCACGGAGGTGGGGTTGACGGGGAGGCGGACGGTGTTGGCGCCCAGCTTGGAGAAGCCGCCGATGATGGCCTTGGACTTGGCGTAGGTCGTGGCGTAGCTGTCGGAGGTGGACAGGCCCGAGGGCACGACCGCGTCGTCGGCGTAGTTGTCGCGCGGGTCGGCCCAGTTGACGCCCTTGAAGTCGCTGACGGGCGGCGGGGCGGTGGGGGAGGCGGCTGCGGGGGAGGCGAGAGCTCCGCCGAAGGCCGTGACGCAGGCGAGCAGCGCCCCCAGGCCGGCTGTCCCCCTATGAGTCTTTCGTGACACGACGTCCCCTTCTGAGCAGTACTTTCGAGCGAACCTCGCGTACAGATCGGCGGCTCGTTGGCTCCCGCAAACTAGAAGAGGACTCGAACAGAGGTCAACACATCTGCTCACCAAATTTCATCAAGAACGCAGACCGGGGACGCGCCCACTGCGGACCCTCCGGGCTAAGACCCCACGTTCAGCCCCGAACCGGACACCCGCACCCGGATGCCGTCCTCCTCCACCCGTACGTCGTCCAGCCGTACGTCCCCCTGCTCCGGCTTCGGCAGTTCGAACGCCAGCGCCAGCCGGTCGGCCAGGACCGGGCGGGTCAGACCGGACAGCTCGTCGAGGAGGTTGGGGTCGAGGCCGATGCGGCGGAGCACCTCGGGGTTGTCCAGGGCCAGGTCGATGAGGTTGAGGCGCTCGGCCTGGCGGGCGAACTTCGCGGAGCCGGTCAGCTCGGTGAGCTTGCCGTCGTCGGCCAGGGCGTCGCGCACGGTCGCCTCGGGGACGCCCATCCGCTGCACGATGGCCGGGACCGAGAGCAGCGCCTTGGCCTTGCGGGTCTCCCGGGAGAGGTCGGCGGCCCCCTTGGGCGTCAGGTGCAGGCCCTCGGAGGCGCGGGTGCCGGGGCGGTAGGTGGCCAGGTCCCCGATGTCGAGCCGCATGCCGCCGATCTCCGTGGCGATGCCGCGCTCGCCCTGCCGCTGGATCCGGGCCTCCGCACGCAGCCGCAGATCGTGTCCGGCGACGGGCAGGGTGCCGCGGGCCCGGACGCGGTCGCGGCCCTCGCCGGTGAACGTCACCTGGGAGGCGCCGAGTTCGCGGTTGAGGTCCTCGAAGGACAGCAGGACGTCCCCGTCGAACCGGGGGACGTGGGCGCCGCGCACGGACGTGAGGCCGTCGGCGTCCAGCCGGATGTCGTGCGCCGTGGCCGACACCTTCGCCAGCGAGACCCGATCGGCGGCGACGTCCGGGACGGTCACCTTCACCGACTCCAGCCGCTTGTCGGCGAGTTGGGTGAGGAAGGGGAACCCGCTGATCTCCACCTCGGGCGCCGCCGCGAGGTCGAGCCGGTCCTTGAGCGTGTCGGCGGCGCGGTGCTCGGCGTACAGCACGGCCCAGCGGTCGCCGAGGGCGGTGAAGGCGGCGAGCACGACCAGGCCGACCACTGCCTTCACCGCGAGCGGCAACCCGGCGAAACGATTCCGCCGACGCCGGCCGCCACGGCGGTGGTCGGGCGGCGACCACTCCGGTTCCGCCTCGTCCCGCTGCTCGGCCTCCTCGCCGAGGAAGTCCTCCAGAGGGGTCTCCTCCAGCGGGCCGTCGTCGAGTGCGCCGAGTTCCTCGTAGGGGTTGCGGGGCTGGTCGGAGCGGTCGTAGGGGTGTTGCGTGTTCATGCGTGGGGGGTGCGCATCGTCTCATCCGACCATGCGCACCGCCCCTGACCGCAACCTGAACCCCACGTATGCGATTTACTTCACGATCGCGATACGGTCCGCCTTCGGCGGGGCCAGCGGGTTCGCGGCCGAGGAGTTGGCCGTGAGGTACTGCTCCAGCGCGGTCAGGTCGTCGGCGCCGACGACGTCGTTCGTGCCCTGGCCGAGCGTGGGGAAGCCGTCGCCGCCGCCCGCGAGGAAGCTGTTCGTCGCGACGCGGTAGGTGGCCGCCGGGTCGATGGCCTTGCCGTCCAGCTTGATCGAGTCGGTGACGACCCGGTCGGCGCCGGACTTGGTGAGGTCCAGCGTGTAGGTGAGGCCGGACGACACCTGGAGGACCTTGGGTGCCGCCGCGTTCGGGCCGGTCACCTGCTCCTTGAGCACCTGGATCAGCTGGGCGCCCGTGAAGTCCTGGAGGTTCACGGTGTTGGCGAACGGCTGGACCGTGAAGCCCTCGGCGTACGTCACGACACCGTCGCCTTCACCGGCCTTGGCCGCGTAGGTCAGCGGTGCCCGGATGCCGCCGGGGTTCATCAGCGCCAGGTCGGTCTCCGGGTCGAGCTGCTTGCCGTGGGCGAGCTGGGCGTCGGCGATGAGGTCGCCGAGCGGGGACTCGGTGCCGGTGTTGCCGATGTCGCCGGAGATGTGGCCGATCGCCCGGTTGCCGATCGGGGCCGCCAGGGTGTTCCACTTGCTGATCAGCTCGGTCATGTCGGGCGCCTTGGGGACGTCCCGGGTGACCACGTGGTTCGCGGACTTCACGGCCGTACGGGCGATGTCGCCGGTCCGCCGGTCGTACGTCAGCGTGGTGTCGGTGTAGAGGCGGCCGAAGGACGCGGCCGAGGTGACCATGCGGGGCTTGCCCGCCGGGTCGTCGATCGTGCACACGTACGCGCTGTGGGTGTGGCCGGTGACCAGCGCGTCCACTTGCGGCGTGACGTTCTTGGCGATGTCGACGATCGGGCCGGACACGCCGTCGCCCGCGCCCGGGGCGTCGCAGTCGTAGTTGTACGACGTCGACGCCGGGAAGCCGCCCTCGTGGATGAGGGCCACGATCGACTTCACGCCCTGCTTCTGGAGCACCTTGGCGTACTTGTTGATCGTCTCGACCTCGTCCTTGAAGGACAGGCCCTTGACGCCCTCGGCGGAGACGATGTCCGGGGTGCCCTCCAGGGTCACGCCGATGAAGCCGACCTTGACGTCCTTCTTCTTCCACACCCAGTAGGGCTTGAGGATCGGCTTCTTCGTCTTCTCGTCGAGGACGTTGGCGGCCAGGTAGGGGAAGTCGGCGCCCGTGAACTTCTGGTTCCCGTAGCAGCCGTCCTTCGGGTGGCAGCCGCCGTTCTGCAGGCGTGCCAGTTCCTTGGCGCCCTCGTCGAACTCATGGTTGCCGACGGAGGTGACGTCGAGGTCGAGCTTGTTCAGCGCCTCGATGGTCGGCTCGTCGTGGAAGAGGCCGGAGATCAGCGGGGAGGCGCCGACCATGTCGCCGCCGGCCGCGGTGATGGAGTACTTCTCGCCCTCGCGGGCCTGACGCAGATGGGTGGCGAGGTACTCGACACCGCCCGCGTCGATGGTCTTCGTCGTGCCGTCGTGCTGGTGTTCGGTGACGCGGCCGGAGGAGCCGGCGGGCGGCTCCAGGTTGCCGTGCAGGTCGTTGAAGGACAGCAACTGGACGTCCTGGTAGCGGCCCGGCCAGTGGCCGCCCCCGCCGTGGTTCTCTCCGGCCGACGCCGACCCGGGCACCGTCGCCGCGGCCAGCGCGCCGACGGTGGCGACACCGGCGGCGAGAGCGACGAGACGGTTCGTACGACGTCTGCGGCGCTCCTGGTGCACCGGTGCCGGTGAAGTGGCTGGCATACGCCCCCCTGTGGGTCTGCTGGGACAGTGATGTCGTCCGGCGCAGCCTAGAGTCAACGCGCGTAGCGCGACAGACGTTTCGTGGTTACAGCCTGATTGCTTCTTGCCGCCGATTTGCCGGTGCTCCCCCGTACCCTCGTACGCATGACCAGCGACGACACCGCACGGCCCGGACGCACCCGCTCGATCGACACATATGCCGCGCTCTCCCCGGAGCAGACCGAGTCCGTCCTCGGACTGCTCGACGAGGCCGCCCGCACCGACGGGCAGCAGGCGGTCTCCGAACAGGGCCGGTTGCAGCTGCGCGGCGGCGAACGCGCGGGCGTGGCCCATCTGCTGCTCACCGTCGACGGCGAACTCGTCGGATACGCCCAGCTGGAGGACACCGACCCGGTGGAGCCGCCGGCCGCCGAGCTGGTCGTGCATCCCGGCCACCGGGGTCAGGGGCACGGGCGGGCGCTGGGCTCCGCGCTGCTGGCCGCGTCCGGCAAGCGGCTGCGGGTGTGGGCGCACGGCGGTCACTCCGCCGCCCGGCACCTCGCGCAGGTCCTCGGCCTGACCCTGTTCCGCGAACTGCGCCAGATGCGCCGCCCGTTGACCGGCTTCGACGCACCCGAGCCGGTTCTCCCCGAGGGCGTCACCGTCCGCACCTTCGTCCCCGGCCGGGACGACGCGGCCTGGCTCGCCGTCAACGCCGCCGCCTTCGCCCACCACCCCGAGCAGGGCTCCCTCACCCAGCGGGACCTCGACGACCGCAAGGCCGAGCCGTGGTTCGATCCGGCGGGGTTCTTCCTCGCCTTCCGCGGTGACGACCTCATCGGCTTCCACTGGACCAAGATCCACGCCGAGGAGGGTCTGGGCGAGGTGTACGTCCTCGGCGTCGCCCCCGGCGCCCAGGGCGGCGGCCTCGGCAAGTCCCTGACGACGATCGGCCTGCGGCACCTGGCGGACCGGGGGCTGCCGACCGCGATGCTGTACGTCGACGCCGACAACACGGCGGCGGTGTCGGTATACGAACGGCTGGGGTTCGTCACGCACGAGGCGGATCTGATGTACCGGACGGAGACGTGACGGTGCCGGCCCCGGCCGGTGCCGGCCTCAGCCCACGGTGGCTCCGGCGTCGGCCGCGACGCGCGCGACGGACTCCCTGACCGCGTCCAGCGCCGAGGCTCGTTCCCGGTCGGTCATACGGGCGGGGCCGTACGTGATGACGGGCTCCAGGACCTGGTAGCCGACGAACTCCAGCATGCCCCGGTGGATGTGGAACAGGAAGTCGTCCATCGGCCCGAAGGCGCCACCGGGCCGGAACGACTCGCTGGGCCCGCCGGTCGTGAACAGCAGCATCGCGCGCTTCCCGGCGAGTGCCGCGTCCCCGAAGAGTCCGTGGCTGCCGCCGAAGACCCCGCCCATCACGAAGACCCGGTCCACCCATCCCTTGAGGACGGCCGGCAGCGAGAACCACCACATCGGGAACGACAGCACGAGCAGATCAGCGGCGAGCAGCCGGTCGAGATGGGCCCTGACGGCCGCGTCGAGCGTCCTCTCCTCGACCGCCCGCAGCTGCTCGGCCTGCGGCTTGAACGGGCCCTCCACCGGTGCGAACTCCTCGCGGGCGAGCACCGGCGCCCAGTCGTCGGCATAGAGGTCCAGGACGTCGACCCGGTACCCGGCCGCACCCAGGGACTGAGCGGCGGCGGTCATCTGGGCGGTGCTGAACGAGCGGGGCTCGGGGTGAGCGTGAACGATCAGGGCTGTGGGCGCAGCAGCGAAGGTCGACATGAAGAGATCATATCGACGTATCGCGATTCGTCAATCAGAGGGTGGTGTCGATCGCCCGTGCCAGCCGTGCCAGCCGCTCTTCGTCGCGCCGGTAGTGGGTCCACTTGCCCACCCGGGTGGGACGCACGAGTCCCGCCCGTTCGAGCGTGCTCATGTAGCTGGAGACCGTCGACTGGGCGAGTCCCGCCTTCGCCTGGATGTGCGTGACGCACACGCCGACCGCCCGGCGGTCCGCGATCGGCTCGTACTCGCCGAAGTGCGCTTCGGGGTCCTTCAGCCACTGCATGATCTGCAGGCGGGCAGGGTTGCCGAGGGCCTTGAACACCTCGATCAGATCGCCCGAATCCAGTTCCGCCGTCGCGGCCATGCGTCACCCTCCTCGCCCGTCAGTGCGACACACCACGATATATCGATATCGGATGCGCACTATGCGTCGGCGAAGGTGAGGCTGTCCGGCGGCGGCACCGCCGCCCCCGGCAGCCGTACCGTCGCCACCGTGCCGCCCCCCTCCGCGGGAGCCAGCGACACCTCGCCGCCCGCCTGCTGCACCGTGCGTGCCACGATCGACAGGCCGAGGCCCGAGCCGGGCAGGGCTCGGGCGCTCGGGGAGCGCCAGAAGCGGTCGAAGACGTGGGGGAGTTCGTCGGCGGGGATGCCCGGGCCGTGGTCGCGGACCGTCAGGACGCCTTCGGACAGGCGCACCTCGATCGTGCCGCCCTCCGGGCTGAACTTCACGGCGTTGTCGAGGATGTTGACCACCGCCCGTTCCAGGGCGGAGGGTTCCGCCCGGACGAACCAGGGCTGGACGTCCGCCGTGATCGTCAGTTCCGGGCCGCGCAGCCGCGCTCGCCGCAGCGCCGAGTCGACGATGTCGTGCCAGGCGATGATCTGCGTCCGGCCCGAGTGCAGGCCCGTGTCCGGCCGGGACAGCTCCTGCAGGTCGCCGATGAGCGCGGCCAGCTCCGTCATCTGCGCCTTCACCGACGCGAGGAGCGCCTTGCGGTCTGCCTCGGGGAGGGGGCGGCCCGTCTCCTCGCTGCGGGTGAGGAGCTCGATGTTGGTGCGCAGCGAGGTGAGCGGCGTGCGGAGTTCGTGGCCGGCGTCCGCGATGAGCTGTTGCTGGAGGTCGCGGGAGCTGGCCAGGGCCGAGGTCATCGAGTTGAACGAGTGGGAGAGCCGGGCCACCTCGTCCTCGCTGTCCTCGTCCACCGGGATGCGGATGCCCAGGTCCTCCGTGCGGGCCACGTGCTCGACGGCTTCCGTGAGTTTGTCGACCGGGCGCAGACCCGCCCGGGCCACCGCGAGGCCGGCCGCTCCGGCGCCCACCACGCCCACGCCCGACACCAGCAGCAGGATCAGCGCCAGTTCGTTGAGCGTGGACTCCGTGCCCTTGAGCGGGACCGCGATGACCAGCGCGTAGTCGGCGACCACGCCCTGCTGGAACGGGCCGTCCTTCACGACGACCGGCGTGGTCAGCACCCGCACCGAGTTGCCGTCGCTGTCGGTGCCGTTGCGCAGCCTGGCCGTCCTGGGATCGGGGTCCTTCGCGACGGCCTTGTCGCCGCTCGTCACCTTCACCTGAGGCATCAGACTGCTGAACAGGCAGACCTTGCCGTCGCTCCTGACCACCTGCGCGTAGGTCTGGGGCCGGGGAGCCCCGCCGAGCGTGTCCGAAGGCTTCTGCGGACACGTCTTCGTCAGCGCGTCGAAATCGTCGGCCTCGATGGTCCGGAACGACGACCTCAGGTCACCGTCCACCTGGTCGTACAACTTCCCCTGCACGATGAACCAGCACGTCACCGAGACCGCCGCCACCGCGAACGCCACCGCCGCCGCCACCAGCAGCGCCAGCCGGGACCGGATCGGCAGCGAGCGGAACCGGCGTACCACCTTGTTCACTCCGCGCCGCCCTGCCGCAACACGTAGCCCACACCCCGCACCGTGTGCACGAGGCGCGGCTCGCCGCCCGCCTCGGTCTTGCGCCGCAGGTACATCACGTACACGTCGAGGGAGTTCGACGACGGCTCGAAGTCGAAGCCCCAGACCGCCTTCAGGATCTGCTCCCGCGTGAGGACCTGGCGCGGGTGCGCCATGAACATCTCCAGCAGCGTGAACTCCGTACGCGTCAGCTCCACCTGGCGGCCGCCCCGGGTGACCTCGCGCGTCGCGAGGTCCATGCGCAGGTCGGCGAAGGCGAGGACGTCCTCGTCGTCCGGGGAGCCCGCGCCGACGGCCGCCGCGTAGGAGCTGCGGCGCAGCAGGGCGCGGATGCGGGCGAAGAGTTCGTCGAGTTCGAAGGGCTTGACCAGGTAGTCGTCGGCGCCCGCGTCGAGGCCCGTGACCCGGTCGCCGACCGTGTCGCGGGCCGTGAGCATGAGGATCGGGGTCGTGTCGCCGGTGCCGCGGATGCGGCGCGCCGCCGTCAGGCCGTCCATGCGGGGCATCTGGATGTCCAGGACGACCAGGTCGGGCCGGTAGGCCGCCGTCTTCTCCAGCGCGTCCGCGCCGTCGACCGCGACCTCGGTCCCGTACCCCTCGAAGGCGAGGCTGCGCTGGAGTGCTTCGCGTACCGCCGGCTCGTCGTCGACGATCAGGATGCGCTGGGGGTCACGGTCGCCGTCTGCGGGGCTCATGGGTCGGGGTCCTCGGGTGTGGTGTGGTGGGGCGGGACGGGGTGTCGCTGACGCTCTCAGCCTCGCACGCCGGCGGGCCGGGCCGGGAGAAGGACCAGCCCCGGATCAGCCCCGTACCCTGCGGCGCCGGGCGGCGGCGGCCCGGCGGGCGGGCCGGGTCCTGGCCGTCGCCACCTCGGGCGCCCGCGCGGCCGGTGCGTGCAGTGCGTACGCCACCGCCAGCGCCAGCGCGAACCCGGCCGGGTCGGCCCCCGGCACCGTGTGCGGAACCTGCTGGATCATCGCCGTACTCCTCGGATCCGGTGGAACGTCAGTCGGTGGAGCCGGCCCGCAGCTTGGCGAGGTCGGCCTTGACGGTGTTGATCGGTATGGCGAAGCCCAGGCCGACACTGCCCGCGTCGGAGGACGAGGAGGCGGCGCCCGTCGGCGAGTACATCGCGGAGTTGATCCCGATGATGTTGCCGTTCATGTCGATCAGCGCGCCGCCGGAGTTGCCCGGGTTGAGGGACGCGTCGGTCTGGAGTGCCTTGTACGTCGTGGTGTCCGAGCCGGTGTCGCCGTTGAACTGCCGCCCGCCGAACTCGAACGGCCACCCGTCGCCCTGCTGGGGCTGCCGGCCCTGGTCCTCGTCGGTCGGGACCGTGACGTCACGGTCGAGGGCGGAGATGATGCCGCTGGTGACGGTGCCGGACAGGCCCTCGGGGGAGCCGATCGCCACGACCTGGTCGCCGACCTGCAGCCCGGAGGAGTCGCCGAGCGTGGCCGCCTTCAGGCCGGAGGCGTTCTCCAGCTTGATCAGCGCCAGGTCCTTCTTGCTGTCGGTGCCGACGACCTTGGCGGAGTACGACTTGCCGTCGCTGGTCGTCACCTTGATCTGCGAGGCACCGGAGACGACGTGGTTGTTGGTGACGACCTCGCCGCCGCTCGTGATGATCACGCCGGAGCCGGTGGCGGAACCGGCGCTCGAGTCGGCGCTGATCTCGACGATGCTGGGGCTGACCGCCTTGGCGACGCCGGCGACCGTGCCCTTCTGGGCGGACGGCACCACGTTGGTGCTGGTGGAGCTGGAGGCGACGGTGTCGTTGCCCGTCAGCTCCTGTATGCCGTAGGCGGTGCCGCCGCCGATCGCCGCGGCGACGATCGCCACGGCGGCGAGCAGGGCGACCGGGCCACGGTTGCGCTTCTTCGGAGCGGGTGCCGGGGCGTACGCCGGCGGGGGCGGCCACTCGGGGTTCACCGGGGCCTGCTGCTGACCCTCGTAAGGGTTCTGGTACTCGCCACTGCGGTGGAAGCTCTCGGTCATGTCTCAGAGCTTGGAGCCCGACCATGAGAGCTTCCTGAGTGCATGCTGAGAAGCCCGACAGAACCTCGTATGCCCGATATAAAGGCGCCCCGGGCCAGGGTCAGCCGCAGCCGCAGGAGTGCCGTACCACGAGCCGTGACGGGAACACCTTCAGCCGCTCCCGGCGGGCGCCCGCCACACGCAGCCCGTCGTCGAGGACGAGGTCCACCGCCGCCCGGGCCATGGCCGAACGGTCGGAGGCGATCGTGGTCAGGGGCGGGTCGGTCAGCGCCGCTTCCTTGATGTCGTCGAAGCCGGCCACCGCCAGCTCGCCGGGCACGTCGATCCGCAGTTCGCGCGCGGCCCGCAGCAGGCCGATCGCCTGGTCGTCGGTGGAGCAGAAGATCGCGGGCGGGCGCTCGGGGCCGGAGAGGATCTTCAGGGCGGCCTGGTAGGCGTCGTAGCGGTTGTAGAGGGCCTCGAAGAGTCGGCCCTCCGTGGAGATCCCGGCCTCGTCCATCGCGCGCCGCCAGCCCTCGACGTGGTCGGAGACCGGGTCGCCGACCGCGGGGGTCTCGGCTATGCCGCCCATACAGGCGACGTACTCGTAGCCGTGCTCCAGCAGGTGCCGTACGGCGAGCTGGGCGCCGCCCAGGTCGTCCGTGACGACGGCGACGTCGTCGATGGCCTCGGGCCGCTCGTGCAGCAGCACGACCCGGGCGTCCCAGGCCTCGATCTCGGCGGCGGCCAGGTCGTTGAGCGCGTGGCTGACGAGGATCAGGCCCGATACCCGCATCCCCAGGAAGGCGCGCAGGTAGTGGACCTCGCGCTCACCCACGTAGTCCGTGTTGCCGACGAGCACCATCTTTCCGCGCTCGGAGGCGGCCTGCTCGACCGCGTGCGCCATCTCCCCGAAGAAGGGCTGGCGCGCGTCCGGGATGATCAGGCCTATGAGGTCCGTACGCCGGGACGCCATCGCCTGCGCGACCCGGTCGGGTCGGTACCCCAGCTCCTTGATCGCGGCGAGGACACGCTCGCGCGTGGCCGGGGCGACCGGCCGGGGTCCGTTGTTGATGACATAACTGACCACGGCAGTGGAAGTCCCTGCCAGCCGCGCCACATCATCCCGAGTCACCTTGGCCACGCGCGGAGTCTACGCGGATATACCCGCTCTGGGCAGGGCGTAAAGGAGCTTCCGTACGATATCCCGACCGCCGTCCGGCGGTCGCCGACGCGTTCCGTGCGGAAAGCGATGCCCAGGTGGGCACCGCAATACGCCTCTTTACGCCTTGCTGCGCGACTCGGCGACGTCCAGATCGGCCGACTCGTCCGCGTTGTCCGCAATTTCCTTGGCGGCCTTGGCCTTCGCCTCCTCGGCGGCGCGCTCCACCTTCTCCGGCGTAACGAATCGATAACCGACGTTCCGGACGGTGCCGATGAGCGACTCGTGCTCGGGGCCGAGCTTGGCGCGCAGCCGCCGTACGTGCACGTCTACCGTGCGCGTACCGCCGAAGTAGTCGTAGCCCCAGACCTCCTGGAGCAGCTGGGCGCGCGTGAAGACACGGCCGGGGTGCTGCGCGAGGTACTTCAGGAGCTCGAACTCCTTGAAGGTGAGGTCGAGGACGCGGCCCTTGAGTTTGGCGGAGTAGGTGGCCTCGTCGACCGACAGGTCGCCGTTGCGGATCTCCATCGGGGAGTCGTCGCTGACGATCTGCTGGCGGCCCATGGCCAGACGCAGGCGCGCCTCGACCTCCGCCGGTCCGGCGGTGTCCAGCAGGACGTCGTCGATGCCCCAGTCGGCGGTGACGGCCGCGAGACCGCCCTCCGTGACGACGAGGACGAGCGGGCAGCCGGGCCCGGTCGAGCGCAGCAGCTGGCACAGGCTGCGGACCTGCGGCAGATCGCGGCGGCCGTCGACGAGGATGACGTCGGCGCCGGGGGTGTCGACGAGGGCCGGGCCCTCCGCGGGGGCCACTCGCACGTTGTGCAGGAGCAGACCGAGGGCGGGGAGCACCTCCGTCGACGGCTGGAGGGCGTTGGTCAGGAGCAGCAGAGAACTCATACGTCTGGTTCCTCCTCGGTCCCTGCGAGGACGTTTGTTGGCACAGCACAGCTCTGCGATCCCGAAGGCCCCGTACACCTGCGGTTTCCCGCGTCGTATACAACGCTTCCGAAAGCACAAAAGGACCCGGGGGCTACGCTGCCCGAGTCCTCTGCCCAGCAGAATAGCCCACATGAGCTCTGGTTCGGCAGGTCATGTGGCGCGTTCCACCGTTCGTCCGCACTCCGAGACGACCCGGGGAACGCCTGTGCGGGCGCAAATGCGGGCCTTTCTGTGCACGTCGGACGGCGTGGCCATCGACGCCGTATACGACCCGGGTGCGGTTGTATACGACACCTCCCGGACGCCTGCCGATCACCCCGTGTTCGTCGTCGCCCACGGCTTCACCGGTGCGGTGGACCGGCCGCACGTGCGGCGGGTGGCGCGGGCCTTCGCCCGGTACGGGGCCGTCGTCACGTTCTCCTTCCGGGGCCACGGGGCGTCCGGCGGGCGGTCGACGGTGGGGGACCGGGAGGTGCTGGACCTGGCGGCGGCGGTGGGCTGGGCCCGGGAGCTCGGGCACGCGCGCGTGGGGACGGTGGGGTTCTCCATGGGCGGCTCGGTGGTGCTGCGGCACGCGGCGCTGCACCCACGGCAGACCGACGCGGTGGTGTCGGTGAGCGCACCGGCCCGCTGGTACTACCGGGGGACGGCCCCCATGCGCCGGCTGCACTGGCTGGTGACGCGGCCGGAGGGCCGCGTGGTGAGCCGCTACGGCCTGCGCACCCGCATCCACCACCGCGACTGGGACCCGGTCCCGCTCTCGCCCGTGGAGGCGGTGCCGAGGATCGCGCCCACGCCCCTGCTGATCGTGCACGGCGACGCCGACGGCTACTTCCCCGTCGACCATCCCCGCATGCTGGCCGCGGCCGCCGCCGACCAGGGCGAACTGTGGCTGGAGCCGGGCATGGGGCATGCCGAGAACGCGGCGAGCGACGAACTGCTGGGGCGGATCGGGGAGTGGGTGGTGGGCCGGGCGGGCTAGCCTGACGGGGTTCACCGACAAGCAGATCGAGGAAGCAGATGCCAAAGGTCACGGTGCGCTACTGGGCCGCCGCCAAGGCCGCGGCCGGGGTGGCCGAGGAGCCGTACGAGGCGGCCACGCTCGCCGAGGCGCTCGACGGGGTACGCGCGCGACACCCCGGCGAACTCGAGCGCGTCCTGCGGCGATGCTCGTTCCTCGTGGACGGTGACCCCGTGGGCACCCGCGGACATGAGACGGTACGGCTGGCCGACGGCGGCACGGTCGAGGTGCTCCCGCCGTTCGCAGGAGGGTGAGCGATGACCGACCAGCCGACCAACCAGCAGCCGTACGACGGCTACGACGGCTATGACCCCTACGGGCAGCAGGGGTACCAGCAAGGGCACCAGGCGTACCCGCAAGGGCATCAGGGGCACCAGGGGTACCAGCAGGGGCATCAGGGGTACGACGACCCGTACGCCGGTCAGCAGTACACGCAGCAGTGGCAGGGGCAGACCTGGGAGACGCAGACCCAGTCGCCGGTGTCCGCGCAGGTGACGGCGGCGGAGGAGACGGCGTATCTGCCGCCGCAGGGGTACGGGGCTCCTGCTCCCACCCCTGCTCCCGCTCACACTCCTGCTTCTGCCGCCGAGTACGGCCCGGCCACCGTCGCCGGGAACCCGCGGGTCACCGACGCGCAGCGGGCTCGGGCGGAAGGGCGGTCGCCGATCATCGAGCCCGGGATGCAGCCGGCCGCGCTGACGGCGCTGCTGGGGCTGTTGCTGGCGGGCGCGGCGGCGGTCGGCACGTATGCGCTGCTGGTGCCGCTCGTCGTTCTCCAGGCCGTCACCGCGGCGGGCTGGTTCCGGCTGAACGGGATGTGGCCGGCGCGACAGGGCATCGCACTGGGCTTCGCGGGCGCGCTGGCCGCGGACGCGGCGCTGCTGGTGTCGGACCGCTCGCCCTCGGCGATCCTGGGCACGCTCGGGGTGTGGGTGCTGCTGGCGCTGGTGCTCCAGTTGCGGTCGCACGCCGACCCGGACGAGCGGATGTACGGCCTGATGGCGACGGTCGCGGCGTCGGCGCTGGCGATCGTGGCGGGCGGGTACCTGGCGGCCGAGGCGGACGCGGTGACCGTGGGTGCGATCGCGGTGGCGGTCGCGGTCCTGGCCCGTGCCCTGCCGCTGCCGACCCCGGCGTCGGTGGTGGTGGCGCTGCTCGGGGGAGCGGGCGGCGGCGTCGCGGCCGGCTCGCTGACGGGCCTGGGCACGTCGGGCGCCCTCCTGGGCGCGGGCGCGGCGGCCTGCGCCCTGATCGGCCACCGAGTCGCCGGCTACGACTACCCGTCCCGCTTCGTCCACTTCACGGCGGGCGTGTCCCTGCCCCTGTCCGCAGCGGCCCCGGCGATCTACGTGCTCGGGCGGGCCCTGGTCTAGCGCCATCCGCCGGGTGGTGGGTCGGGGCCGCGCCGGGGGGTGTCCGTCCTCGGAACGGCGCGATGGGGTCGGATACCGGCTAACCGTCTGTTGACGCGCCAACCGCTGCGGGCGGACACGCCCCGACACGTCCCCTTCTCGCCGTGGGCGACCGCGGGTGCGTCGTGACCGCCCTGGCTGCGGGTCGCCGTGGTTGCCCTAGCTGCGGGCAGTCGTGCCGCTGGGGCGGCACGGGTGGGCGCAGCGGCAGCCCGTTCCGCCGGGTTGCGCAACGCCCCGACCCGGCACCGGCGCCGGGTGCCTGGCCTGTCACAGATGATCGACAAACCCGGAGCCCCCGCCTCCCGCGGAGTTACCCTCACGCAAGGACGGCCGCTCGGTCGTCGAACACCGGACCGCCGTCCAACCGCCTAGGTGGGGGAAACACCGCATGCGCGCACTGCGAATACTGCTGATCGTCGTCGTGATCCTGGGCGGGCTCTTCGTGATCGCCGACCGCGTCGCCGTGAACTTCGCCGAGGGCGAGGCCGCCGACCGCCTGAAGACCACCGAGAACCTCTCCGCCACCCCGGACGTGTCCATCAAGGGCTTCCCGTTCCTCACCCAGGTCGTCGGCGGCTCCCTCGACGACATCGAGGTCGGCATCACCGACTACGAGGCCGCCGCGGGCAACGGCGCCGAGAAGATCCGGATCGACGACCTCCGGGCCGACATGCGCGGCGTCGAGTTCTCCGGCGACTACAGCTCCGCCACCGCCACCAGCGCCACCGGCACCGCGACGATCGCCTACGACGAGCTGCTGAAGACGGCGAAGTCCGAGCCCACCCAGGTCGCCCCGGGCGTCACCGCCAACGTCGTCGGCCTCTCCGACGGCGGCAACGGCAAGATCAAGGTCACCGTCGAGGCCACCGTCCTCGGCACCAAGCTGCCCGAACCGGTCTCCGTGCTCAGCTCCGTGACGGTGATCGACGGCGACACCGTGCGGGTGAAGGCCGACGGCCTGCCCAAGTTCGGCGGCGTCGAGATCGCCGAGTCCCGCGTCCGGGCCATCACCGACTTCCAGCAGAAGATCGACGGCCTGCCCGGCGGCATCCAGCTGGACAAGGTCCAGGCCGCGCCGAACGGCGTCGAGATCACGGTGAAGGGTTCCAACGTCCGCCTGGCCGGGTAGGGAAGCCGCCAGGCGAACCGGACCTGGTATGTCCGGTGGGCGAGACAGTGATGTCCGTAGCGCAGATGTGACGGTGGATACATTCGGGCACAAGCCTTGTCCCACACCTCCGCAACCGTCCGCGATCCCACATCGTGGATTTTCGCGTCTCAGTATGCGACACACCGGTGACACGCGTGCCCGACCGTCCCTACGATCGACGGCATGAAGCGACAGGCGGATCTCACGAAGCGGCGGGCAGTAGACCTGTGCCGCGTCGCCGCCATGCTCTGTCGCACCTTCTGAGCGACCGCGTCGGCCCATGCGCCGACGCGCGCATCCCCGCCGCCCTGCACCAAGGGCACCTGTGCGCCGCCCTCGTCATGGGCGCGCCCCGCAGATCTCGCACGCCCCGCCGCAACTGCCCCGGAGGAGAAAGAGCATGAGCCGCAGCGACGTCCTGGTCGACGCCGACTGGCTCCAGGAGCACCTGGACGACCCGACCATCGCCATCGTCGAGGTGGACGAGGACACGTCCGCCTACGAGAAGAACCACATCCGGAACGCCATCCGGATCGACTGGACCAAGGACCTTCAGGACCCGGTCCGCCGTGACTTCGTCGACCAGGAGGGCTTCGAGAAGCTCCTGTCGGAGAAGGGCATCGCCAACGACCACACCGTGGTCCTCTACGGCGGCAACAACAACTGGTTCGCCTCGTACGCGTACTGGTACTTCAAGCTGTACGGCCACGAGAGCGTCAAGCTCCTCGACGGCGGCCGCAAGAAGTGGGAGCTCGACGCCCGCGAGCTGGTCGCCGGGGACGAGGTGCCGGAGCGTCCGAAGACGGACTACAAGGCCAAGGCCCAGGACACGTCCATCCGTGCCTTCCGCGACGACGTGGTGGCGGCCATCGGCTCGCAGAACCTCGTCGACGTGCGCTCGCCCGACGAGTTCTCCGGCAAGCTGCTCGCCCCGGCCCACCTGCCGCAGGAGCAGTCCCAGCGCCCCGGCCACGTGCCGAGCGCCCGCAACATCCCGTGGTCCAAGAACGCCAACGACGACGGCACCTTCAAGTCGGACGAGGAGCTCAACGGAAGCTCTACGCCGCGGAGAGCGTCGACCTGGCCAAGGACACCATGCCTACTGCCGCATCGGTGAGCGCTCCGCGCTGACCTGGTTCGTCCTGCACGAGCTGCTCGGTGTGGAGAACGTCAAGAACTACGACGGCGTCCTGGACCGAGTACGGCTCCCTGGTGGGCGTGCCGATCGAGCTCGGCGCCAACAAGTAAGCAAACCGACCGACCTCTCAAGACCTCTTCAGGAGTACGACATGTGTGGAGCGAAGGCCGGCGGCCCGGACGCCTCGACGATCAAGCCCGGTGAGACCACCATCCAGGGTCAGGTGACCAAGGACGGCGAGCCCGTGACGGGCTACGTCCGTCTGCTGGACTCG
>KE354286.1 GCA_000415505.1 Streptomyces afghaniensis 772 | reverse complement strand
CCACCCAGGCCGGCACGGGACCGCCGAGGGGGTCTTCGCCGGCCGTCCCCGCCACGCCCGGGCCTGACACACCGAAGGACCAGCCCGGCCGACCCCGCCAAGCCGGCACGGGACCACCGAGCGTCTTCACCCCGCCCTCCCCGCCACCCCCGGACCGGACAAACCGAAGGGCCCCGCCCGGCCATCGCCACCAGGCCGGTACGAGACCGCCGAGGGCCTTCGGCGGGCCATCCACACCAGGCCCGGGCCCGGGCCGGGGCCCGGCCGAGGAGGCCCTTCGCCCGGCCATCACCGCCAGGTCGGCACAGGACCGGCCGAGGGCCTTCGCCCGGCAATCGCCGCCAGGCCGGCACGACACCACCGAGCGTCTTCGCCCGGCCCATGCCCGCCAGCCCCGCACAAGACCGGCCGGAGGCGTTCGCCCGACAATCCCCGCCAGGCCCCGCCCGGAGGGAACCGAGGGGCACGGCCATCGGCGCCGGCCCCGCACAAGACCGCCGAGGGCCTTCGGCGGGCCACCCCCGCCAGGCCCGGTCGGAAGGGAACCGCAGGGCCCTCGCGGCCATCGCCGCACAAGACCAACCGAGGTCCACCCCCCGCCCTCCCCGCCACCCCCGGACCGGACAAACCGAAGGGGCCCGCCCGGCCGACCCCGCCCGGCGGGTGGCCGGCCGCCCACCCGCCTACGCCCGCAAATACGCCAGCACGGCCAGCACCCGGCGATGGGTCTCGACCGCCGGTGGCAGGTCCAGCTTGGTGAGGATGCCGGAGACGTGCTTGCCCACGGCCGCCTCCGAGACGACCAGTTCGCGGGCGATCGCGCTGTTGGACCTGCCCTCCGCGATCAGCGCCAGCACCTCCCGCTCGCGCGGGGTGAGCCGCTCCAGCGGATCCCGGCGGCGGCGCAGCAGCTGCCGTACGACCTCGGGGTCGACGACCGTGCCGCCGTCGGCCACCTCGCCGAGCGCCTCGACGAACTCCTCCACCTGGCCGACCCGGTCCTTGAGCAGATAGCCGACGCCCGTGCCGTCACCGGAGTCCAGCAGCTCGGCGGCGTACCGGCGCTGCACGTACTGGCTGAGGACCAGGACGGGCAGCGTGGGCCGCTCCCCGCGCAGCCGTACCGCCGCGTGCAGGCCCTCGTCCTGGAAGCCGGGCGGCATCCGCACGTCCGTCACGACCACGTCGGGGACGTGCTCCCCGACGGCCGCGATCAGTGCCTCGGCGTCCCCCACGGCCGCGACGACCTCGTGCCCGCAGCGGCCGAGCAGCCCGACGAGTCCGTCCCGCAGCAGCACGCTGTCCTCGGCCAGGACCACCCGCAGCGGTCGCTCAACTCGCAGGGCCACAGGGGATCTCCACACGCAGCAGGGTCGGTCCGCCGGGCGGACTGGACAGGGAGAGTCTGCCATCGAGCACCGACACCCGGTCGGCGAGTCCGGTCAGCCCGCTGCCCTCCCCGGCCCGCGCACCACCGCGCCCGTCGTCGCGGATCCGCAGGACCAGCCGGCCGTCGCGGTGCCCACCGCTCACTTCCGCCCGGCTCGCCCCGCTGTGCCTGCCCACGTTGGCGAGCGCCTCGCACACCACGAAGTACGCGGCGGCCTCGACGGCCTGGGAGAGCCGCCCGGGCAGCTCCAGGTCGACGTCCACGGGCACGGCCGAGCGGTCGGCGGCGTCGGCGACGGCGGCTTCGAGGCCGTAGTCGGCGAGGACCTTGGGGTGGATGCCGTGGATGAGTTCGCGCAGTTCCGCGAGGGCCGTGCCCGCCTCCTCGTGGGCCTTGGCGAGCTGCTCGGCCAGCGGGCCCGGCGGAGCGTCCAGCCGGGCCAGGCCGAGCGTCATCGTCAGGGCGACGAGCCGCTGCTGCGCCCCGTCGTGCAGATCGCGCTCGATCCGCCGCCGTTCCGCCTCGAACGCGTCGACCAACCGCACCCGGGAACGGGCCAGTTCGACCACCCTGGCCCCCAGGTCGGCCTCGCGCGGGGCGATCAGCAGCCGTGCCAGCCCGGCCCGCGCACCGGCGGCGACGCCCAGCAGGTAGGCACCCAGGGCGAGCAGGAGCAGTCCGAGGGCGGCGAACCCGACGGCTGCCGGCCAGGTGGTGACCAGCCACACCTTGAGCACCTTCGCCTCTCCGAAGACAGCCATGAGCAACGGAGTCGCCACCACGGAGAGCGGCCCCAGCAGGAAGGCAGCGAACGCGAGAGCGTCGACCGGCCACAACAGCCCCGCGAACAGCAGCGCGTGGCCGAGCTCGCGCCACGTCGCCCGCTCCCGCATCCGGGTCGTCAGCCACGCCCGCAGGCCGGGCTCGCCGGGCGTCCCGTGCTGACCGGGCGCCGGTTCCGGGTCGATCAGCCGCAGCCTGTGCCGCTCCACCGCGGCGACCGGGATGCCCGCCAGGACCGTGCACAGGAGCAGCGGCAGCCCCACCAGCACGAGCGCGAACACACCCCCGACCGCCGCCGAGGCCACGATCCCCACGAGCACGACGACGCCGGTCACCACACCGGTGAGCAGGTACGCGGCGGAGCGCCACGGCCACGCCGACATCAGGTAGCCGGGGCGGGCCATGGCCTGCCACACGTTCCAAGGCTGCATGGGGATCACCGTAGAAGCCCGCCACCGCCCCGGCCATGGGCACAGACGGAGGCCCGGGGGTATGCCTGGCCCTACCCCAGGTCTAGGCCCTGCCGCACTGCGCAGAGGCACCTCCGCGCGGTTCCGTTGAGGCCACCGGTCAACCGACACGAGGCACCAGGCACCAGGCAGGGGAACCCATGACACACGACGCCATCCGGCTGGACTCCGTCACCAGGGCATACGAAACCGTGACCGCACTCGACGACGTGTCCCTGGCGTTCCCCGCCGGGACGTTCACCGCCGTCATGGGCCCCTCCGGCTCCGGCAAGTCGACCCTGCTCCAGTGCGCCGCAGGCCTGGACCGGCCCACCTCCGGCTCGGTCACCCTCGCCGGCACAGAGCTGGCCGGGCTGAGCGAGCGCCGGCTGACCCTGCTGCGCCGCGAGCGCGTCGGGTTCGTCTTCCAGGCGTTCAACCTGCTGCCCTCGCTGACCGCCGAGCAGAACGTCGCCCTGCCCCTGCGGCTGGCCGGCCGGCGCGTCCCGAAGGCCCGGGTGCGCCAGGCGCTCCAGCAGGTCGGCCTCGCCGAACGAGCCCGGCACAGACCGTCCCGGCTCTCCGGCGGCCAGCAGCAACGCGTGGCCCTGGCCCGGGCGTTGATCACCCGCCCCGACGTGCTGTTCGCCGACGAACCGACCGGCGCCCTGGACACCCGGACCGGCCGCGAGGTGCTGGGGCTGCTGCGCGGCATGGTCGACCGCGAGGGCCAGACGGTCGTCATGGTCACGCACGACCCGGTGGCCGCCTCGTACGCCGACCGCGTGGTCTTCCTCGTCGACGGGCGCGTCCACGGGGAACTGACCGCTCCGAGCGCCGACACCGTCGCCGCGCGCATGACCCGCCTGGAGGCCGTGCCGTGCTGAGCGTCACCCTGCGCACCCTGCGCACCCGCTGGGCCACCTTCACCGGCAGCTTCGTCGCGCTGTCGCTGGGCGTGGCGCTGCTCACCGTGACGGGCCTGGCCCTTGCCTCGTCGGCCACCGCCCCGGAGCGCGCCCCCGAACGCTTCGCGGCGGCGCCGGTCGTCGTCAAGGCCCAGGACACCCTGCGCGTGCCGACCCCGTCCGGCGACCGCACCTCCCGGCTCGCCCACCCGCGCCCGCTCCCCGCCACGACCGTCGCCAAGTTACGGAAGCTGGGCCCGGTCGTGACGGACAGGTCCTTCGCCGTCCGCGTCACGGAAGCCACGGCAGCCACAGACGCCCCGACAGCCCCCACGGACCTCGTCGGCCACCCCTGGTCCACCGCCGCGTTCGCCCCCTACGACCTCGCCGCCGGCCGAGCCCCCCGCACCGTCGGCGAGGTCGCCGTCACCGGCGACTGGACGCGCCCCGGCCGACGGCTCCACACCGACCGGGGCCCGGTACGCGTCGTCGGCACACTCACTACGCGCGGCTTCGAGAACGCCGTCTTCTTCACCGACGCCCGCGCGGCCCGGCTGTCCCCCTCGGTCACACAGGTGGCCGTCGAGGCTGATCCGGCAGCCGTACGGGAGGCCGTGGGCGGCAGCGCCCAGGTCCTCACCGGAACCGCGCGCCGCCTCGCCGACGCCGACCCCGGCCGGGACAGCGAGGCACTCACGGCGATGAACTCCCTGTTCGGCACCGCGGGCGGGGTCACCGCCTTCGTGTCGGTGTTCGTCGTGGCGTCGACCTTCGCCTTCGCCGTCGCCCAGCGACGCCGGGAGTTCGCCCTGCTGCGCACCGCCGGTGCCACCCCGGGCCAGGTCCGCCGGACCGTCCTCACCGAGGCCCTCGCCGTCGGCGCCCTCGCCTCGGCCACCGGCTGCGTCCTCGGCTCCCACGGAGCACCGCGCCTCGCGACATGGGCCGTCGACAACGGCCTCGCCCCCGCCTGGTTCACCATCGGCGGTCACACCTGGCCGTACCACGCGGCCTTCTGGACCGGCCTGCTCGTCGCGCTGTGCGGAGCGACCGCGGCGTCCTGGCGGGCGGGCCGCACCGGCCCCACCGAGGCACTGCGCGAGGCCGCGGCGGAGAGCGGGACGATCACCCGGGGCCGCCTGCTGTCGGGCACGGCCCTGCTGCTGACGGCCGTGGTGACCCTGGGCATGTCCCTGGCCGGAGACCCGGCCGACCTGCTGCACCGCAAGTCCTACATCAGCCGCCCGATGCTGCTGATCACCGCGGCCGCCCTGCTCTCCCCATGGTGCTGCCGCCCCCTGACCCGGCTGCTGACCTGGCTGCCGGGCCCCTGCGCCCTGCTGGTGCGCGAGAACACCGCCGCCGGGATGCGCCGCACCGCCGCGCTCGCGGCGCCCGTCCTGGTCACCGTCGCCCTCGCGGGTTCCCTGCTCGGCGCCACAGCGACCCTGAACCGGGCGAAGACCACCGAGACGAGCGAGCGCACCACCGCCGCCTTCGTCGTGACCCCGCCGGCCGGCACCGGCTTCGACGCCGCCGCCCTGCGCAGACTGCCCGCCGTCCCGGGCACCCAGATGTCACCGACGTCCTCCACGTCCGTCCACGTCCTGGAGGACGGCGTGGCCCTCGTCCGCTCCGAGGCCCGCGCCGCCGCCCCGGGCCCTCTCGCGGCCACCACCCGCCTGCCCCTGGCCGCCGGCTCGGTGAGCGACCTCGACGACGACTCGATCATCGTCAACGAGGAGTGGCAGCGACACCGGGTGGGCGACCGGGTCCGCGTCCGGCTCGGCGACGGAACACCGCGCACCCTGCGGATCGCCGCGGTGATGCCCACCGGCACCGGCGACAACGGCGTCTACGTCACCCCGCACAACGCCCCGGGCGCCACGGTCGACCGGATCGACGTGGCCCTGACCGCCGACGCCGACCCGAGAACCGCCGCCACCGCTCTCCGCCAGGCACTCGGCACCGGGAACGGCCAGGTCCTCACCCGGGCGGAATGGATCCGGGCCACCCACCCCGAGACCCGCCGCACCACCCGCCTCGGCCTCCTGCTGGTCCTCGGCATCGCCCTCCTCTACACGGGCATCTCCGTGGCCAACACCATGGTCATGGCGACGTCCGAGCGGTCCCGCGACCTTGCCGTACTGCGGCTGGCCGGAGCCACCCGGTGGCAGGTCCTGCGGCTGACCGGCGCCGAGGCCCTGACGGTCGTGGCGGCCGGCGCGCTCCTCGGTCTCCTGGTCGCGGCCCTCAACCTGGCCGGCATGGCGGGCGCCCTCGCTCTGCTGTCGGCCCCGGTCACGATCGAGCTCCCCTGGCAGGCCCTCGGCACGACGACGGCCGTCTGCGCCCTCCTCGCCATGACCTCCGCGCTCATCCCGGCCGCCCTCGCCCTCCGCCACCGCCGGTCCATCTCATGATGAAACCGATAACCTGGCAGCCGTGAAACGGACCTCGTTCGACACCTGGCCCTGCTCCATCGCCCGCACCGCCGACATCCTGGGCGACGCCTGGAGCCTGCTGGTGCTGCGCGAGGTCTTCTACGGCGAATCCCGCTTCGACGGCTTCATCGGCTCGCTCGGCATCGCCCGCAACACCCTCACCGACCGGCTACGGCGCCTGGAGTCCGAAGGCCTGCTGCGACGGCAGGCCTACCAGAGCGACCCGGTGCGCCACGAGTACCTGCTGACGGACAAGGGCCGCGACTTCTTCGGCGTACTCGCCGCGATCAACGCCTGGGGCGACCGCTGGCTGGCCGGCGACGAGGGCGCCCCGGTCGTCCTGCACCACACGCCCTGCGACCACGACACCGAAGCCCGGGTCGTCTGCTCCTCCTGCGGCGAGCCGCTGCGCCACCAGGACATGTCCGCCCGCACCGGCCCCGGCTACCCGGCCCGCCTCCTCGACGCCCCCGCCGTACGCGAACGCTTCGCCCCTGGCCGGTCATTGGGGGACGCCCGGACCGACCAAGCCTGAGAATCCTCACGTGCGCGCAACACACGAGTGCCGCAAGGCAACCCTCCGTCCGCGGACGCGAAAAAGGGCGGCATCAGAACGATGCCGCCCTTTTCGACGGAATCCGTAGGGCACCGACGAAATGCACTGACGTCAAGGCCCGGAGCGTCCCGCACTCGCAAGACGTCCGCACTCAGCAGCAGGAGAGCGCCTTTCGGCAGTCCGCGTCACTGTGCCGAACTCACTTGCTCCCCCCTCCTCTTTTCCATCCAGGACTGGCAGACCCATCGGGCGAGTGCTCCTGCCAGGACAGCGACAACGATCGCCCCCCAGTCGATGACGTGTGTGAACATGCAACCGGTCGGAACCTTCATCGTCATGCCGCCAACGCTGTACTGGAAGGTTCGGACAGGAGACGATCCGACAGCGCCGGCCCGCCTCGGGTCGCCCGCAAAGCGAGCGAGTCTTCACAGCGACTCAGTGGCACGAGCACCTGCGTTGCGGACTGCCGGTCCGGCGCTACCGCCGTCAGCCCAGGTAGCGGGCGGTGATCTCTGACGCGGTGTCTACGACCATCCGACCCAGCTCGGCCGTGCCGGCGGGATCGAAGCGGGACTCGGGCATGGAGGCGGCGACGGCGGCCAGGGGTGAGCCACCGGCGTCGAGGACAGGGGCGGCCACGGCGCACACGTCCGGCCGGTACTGATTGCGGTTGACGGCGTAACCGCGGCGCCTGACGCGACGCAGTTCCGCACGCAGTTCCGACGGGTCGGTGATGGTCTCCTTGCCGTACCCCTCCAGCACGCCCGCTGAGAACTGGTCGATCTCGGAATGCGGCAGATGGGCCAGGACGGCGCGTCCGGCCGCGGTGGCGTGCAGGGGTGAGGTGTCGCCGACGGTGTGGAACGTGCGCACCGGGTGATCGCAGTCGACGCGGTCCACCACGACCATGCACTGGAGGGCGTCCGGCACCGCCAGGTGCACCGTCTCGTTCAGGGCGTCGCGCAGGCGGACCATCGGCTCGCGGGCGGCGGCGAACAAGCTCGAGCCCTGCAGCGCGGCGGGCCGCACGGACAGCACTCGGGCGCCGATCTCCCAGCGGGTGGTGTCCCTGCGGCTGGCCCGCAGCCAGCCGGCCTCGGCCAGGGTGACCAGGGTGCGCTGCACCGTCGACTTCGGAAGACCGAAGAGCTTCGTCAGCTCCCCGACGGTGACCGGCTGATGCCGGGCGACCGCCTCCAGGATGCGCAGCGACCTGGTGACGCTCTTCATCTCCATCCGGGGCCTCGCATATGGGTGAACGGCTCGGTCCCGCCTCTTGACTCCCTCTGGAGCCTCAGACAAGCTCGTGCCGGATGTTAGCACAACATTCCACAATGCGGCACGCATGATCGGACCAGACATCGGGCCGGCGCCGTGGAGGTGCGACATCCCCCGTCCGCGCGGCGATGGACAGCGGTAGTGCCTGACTCGCCTACCGAGCCGCGCGATACAGCCGCTCTGCGCCCGGCCCACTCCCCCGGTCGGACACAGAGCGGTGACGGCCGTGTGTGCACACGAGTCGGCCCCCCAGCTGGTGCGTGAGGGGCCGATTTCGTCGTGCGGCTCTTGAGTGCTTCCGTCTGGCGTTCAGTCGCGTCGGCGGCCCGTGATCTCCGCAGCCGTCTCGGTGACCATGCGGCTCCACTCGGGCAGCCGTTCGGCGTCGAAGCGGGAGTCCGGCATGGAGACGCCGACGGAGGCGAGCGGGGCGCCGTCCTCGTCCAGAACGGGCGCGGCGATGGCGCAGACACCGGGCCGGTACTGATTGCGGTTGACCGCGTAACCGTCGGTGCGGATCCGGTCCAGTTCGGCGCGCAGTTCGTCGGGGTCGGCGGGCGTGGTGTCCGTGAAGCGCTCGAGCCCCTGCGCGATCAGCTCCTCGACGTCCTGTTTCGGCAGGTGGGCGAGAACCGCCCGCCCCACCGCGGTGGCGTGCAGGGGTGAGGTGTCGCCGATGGTGTGGAACGTGCGCACCGGGTGATCGCAGTCGACGCGGTCCACCACGACCATGCACTGAAGGGCGTCCGGCACCGACAGGTGGATCGTCTCGTTCAGGGCGTCGCGCAGGCGGACCATCGGCTCATGGGCGGCGGTGAGCAGGCTGGAACCCTGCAGCGCGGCGGGCCGCACGGCGAGAACGCGGGCACCGATCTCCCAGCGGGTCGTGTCCCTGCGGTTGGCCCGCAGCCAGCCGGCCTCGGCCAGGGTGACCAGGGTGCGCTGCACCGTCGACTTCGGAAGACCGAAGAGCTTCGTCAGCTCCCCGACGGTGACCGGCTGATGCTGGGCGACCGCCTCCAGGATGCGCAGCGACCTGGTGACGCTCTTCATCTCCATCCGTTTTCCCCCTGTTGGTCCTCGGAAATTGTGCTGGACACCCTCTTGACTCCCCTCGGAGCCGCTGTCATTCTCTGTGCCAGATCATAGCACAGCATTCCACAATGTGGCACGGCTTCACTTCCGAGGGTTGAGGGGGATCCCCGAACCCGGACGGATACAAGCGATCAGGGCCTCCAGGGCCTGTCCCCTCCAAGCCGCTGCAAATCGACCATCTTCACGCTCGGGGCCCAGCATGCGGCCCGGCGGTACGAAAGGAAAGCCCTGTGTCAGCAGCCAGGAAGCGCGTCGCCGTCGTCGGAGTCGGAACAATGGGCAGCCAGGCAGCCTGGCGGCTCGCGTCCCGGGGTGCCGAGGTCGTCGGCTACGACCGCTTCGCCCCTGGCCACGACCGCAGCGCCGCAGGCGGCGAGTCCCGTATCTTCCGCAGCGCCCACTTCGAGGACTCCCGGTGGGTTCCGCTGCTCCGGCACGCCGACGTCCTCTGGGAGCAGCTCCAGCAGGAAACCGGCCGCGAACTGCGCACCCTCACCGGATGCCTTCTCATGGGGTCCACCGAGGAGCAGCAGATGGCCACCGTCCTCGAGTCCATCGCCGAGCATGGCCTCGACCACGAGGTGCTCGATGCCGAGGCCATGGCCAAACGTTTCCCCCAATACCGGCTCGAAGACGGTGACGCCGTCGTGCTCGACCGCCGGGCCGGCGTCATCCGTCCCGAGCTGACCGTGCAGACCGCCGCCCGCCGCGCGGAGGAGCTGGGTGCCACGATCCACCGCTACACGACGGTGCGGGAGATCACGCCGGTGAACGGCGGGGTGGAGATCCACACCGACTCCGGAAGCGAGCACTTCGACGCGGTTGTCGTCACCGTCGGCCCGTGGGTCAACGACCTGCTCCCCGGCCTGCCGTGGGACGTGCAGATCCGCCGCTTGATCAGCGCCTGGTTCGTCCCCACCACCGACGCCTGGTTCGGCGAGGAGCGTCCCGCTTTCATCCGCACCACCCCCACCCACTGCTACGGCCTGCCCTCCCCGGACGGCATCTCCGTCAAGCTCGGGCTCAGCAAGGACCTGCACCGCCCGGCCGACGACCCCAACGCCCTGGACCGCACCGTCCAGCCGGAGGAGCTGGAGATCTACGCCGAGCTGATCCGCCGCCACATACCGGACCTGCACCCGGACCCGACCCGCGTGTCCGTCTTCATGGAGGGCTACACGGACAGCACCCGCCCGCTGGTCGGTCCGCTGCCCGGGGACGGCAACGAGAACGTGATCCTGCTCGCCGGGTTCTCCGGCCACGGCTTCAAGCTCTCCCCGGCCTTCGGTGACATCGCCGCTGACCTGGCGCTGGAGGGCTCCTCCTCCCAGCCCATCGACTTCCTGTCGACCGTCGGGCGCACCGAGGCCTGAACCACACCCGGCCACCACCGGTACATGCACAGGGAGAACCACATGGCCACCAGAAAGCGCGTCGCTGTCGTCGGGACCGGCACCATGGGCAGTCAGGCCGCCTGGCGGCTGGCGGCCCGGGGCGCCGAGGTCGTCGCCTACGACCGCTTCGCCCCCGGTCACGACCGCAGCGCCGCAGGCGGTGAGACCCGGGTCTTCCGCAGCGTGCAGACCCACGACGGCCGCTACGTTCCACTCGTACGGCATGCCGACGCCCTCTGGCAGCAGTTGCAGGCGGAGACCGGGCGGGAACTGCGCCGCCTGACCGGAGCCCTGGTCATGGGGCCGGCCGACGACCCCGAGATGCGTACCGTCATGGACGGCATCGCCGAGCACGGCCTCGACCACGAGGTGATCGACACCGAGGCGATGGCCAAGCGTTTCCCGCAGTTCCGCGTCGACGACGGTGACCTGGTGATCCTCGACTCCCACGCGGGCTTCGTCCGCCCCGAGCTGACGGTCCAGACCGCGGCCCGGCGCGCGGAGGAGCTCGGTGCCCGGATCCGCCGCTACACCCCCGTGCGGGACGTCACCCCCGTCCCCGGGGGAGGCGTGGAGATCCGCACCGACACCGACACGGAGCGCTTCGACGCCGCGGTCGTCACCCCCGGCCCGTGGGTCGGCGACCTGCTGCCCGACCTGCCGTGGGAGGTGAGCATCTACCGCGCGATCAGCGCCTGGTTCCTGCCCCACCAGGACCACCCGGCGGACGCCGAGCGTCCCGCCTTCATCCGCTGCGGCGAGTTCCCCTTCTACGGCATCCCGTCCCCGGGCGGCCTGGCCGTCAAGCTCGGCCTGCCCCAGGCCCACCACAAGCCCGTGGAGGACCCGAACCGGCTGGACCGGACCGTCGCACCGGAGGAACTGCAGGCCTTCACCACGGTGGTGGGGCGCTATCTGCCCGGCCTGAACCCCGACCCGGTACGGCTGTCCGTCTTCATGGAGGGCTACACCGGCAGCACCCGCCCGCTGGTCGGCCCCCTGCCGGGCTGCGACGACATCGTCCTGCTGGCCGGCTTCTCCGGTCAGGGCTTCAAGATCTCACCCGCCATGGGCGACATCGCCGCTGACCTCGCGCTGGAGGGCCGCACCTCCCAGCCGATCGAATTCATCACCACAAACGGCCGCACCGAGGCCTGAGTTCATTACGAGGTAAGACATGACCTTGACCATCGGCCCGTTGCGGGCCGAGCCCGGCCAGAAGACCCGCGGGAGCCTGACCGCCGACCTGGGCACCACCACAGCGGACGTTCCCCTGATCCTCGTCAACGGCTCCCGTCCCGGACCCAGGGTCGTGATCACCGGTGGTGTCCACGGCGGCGAATTCATCGGCATCGACGCCGCCACCCATCTGGCCGGGCTGCTGGAACCGGACGACGTCACCGGCCAGCTGGTGATCTGCCCCGTGGCCAACCCGCCGGCCGTCTACGGGGGCAGACTCAACATCTCCCCACTCGACGGCGTCAACATCAATCGCGTCTTCCCCGGCGACAAGGAGGGCGGCCCCACCGAACGGATGGCGGCCTGGCTCTTCGAGTGCGTGATCAACGGCGCCGACGCCTACGTGGACCTGCACAGCGGCGGCATCGACCAGCACCTGCTCGACTTCGTCGGCTACCGCGTGACCTCCGATACCGAGCTGACCACGAAGAACAAGACAATGGCCCACGCCGTCGGCTACGAACGGGTCATGCCCCGCCCCCTCCCGGACGGCGGCAACAGCCACGCCGCGGCGAACCGCCAGGGCATCCCCGGCATCCTCATCGAGACCGGGCAGCTCGGCGACCGGGACCCCGCCACCGTGCGCAGGCTCCTCGACGGCCTGTGCCGGCTGCTGCACCACCTCGGTGTCATCGAGGCCCCGCAGAACCTCGCACCGGTCACCGTGCAGCCCCGCGAGTGGGTCTGGACGGGCGAGATCGTCTCCCCGGTCGCCGGCCTGTGGTACCCGGACGCGATCGCAGGCGACGAGGTGACCGAAGGACAGACCATCGGCCGCGTCATCGACCCGGCCGACGGCACCGAGCACAAGGTCGCCGCCCCGGCCACCGGAACGGTCATCTACGGCATGAACGGGCTCACTGTCCGCCTCGGCATGCTGCTCGCCGAGATCGCCGTCCCCCGCGACTGACGTGCTGCATTCCCCTCGACTCCCCTGATTCCCCCTGTCCCGCTTGATTCCCCCTGTCCCGCTGAGCTGGCCCTCAATGCGCTACTTCTAGGAGATTTGTCATGAGTGATCCCGTGATCGGCCGTAGAACGCTCCTGCGCGGAGCAGGCGGTCTGGCCGCCCTCGCCGCCCTGCCCTCCCTCGCCGCCTGCGGCACCGGCACCAGCCGCACCCCGTCCGGCAGCGCCAAGGGCGGCGGCAAGACGGTGGTCGTCCGCGACAGCGGCGGTTCCTACGGCGCGGCCCTGCAGAAGGCGATCTACACGCCGTTCACGCAGGAGACCGGCATCAGCGTCAAGGTGCTCAACCTGGACGACGCCCCGCTCCTCGCCCAGATCAAGCAGGGCCGCCCGCAGTGCGACCTCATCAACAACGCGATGATGTCCCACCTCAAGTACGTGAAGCAGGACGCCCTGGAGACGCTGGACCCCGACCGGGTCAAGAGTCTGAAGAGCGCGAAGATCCCCGACAACCAGATCACCGAGCACGCCATCGGAAACTCCTTCTACGGCCAGTGCATCGCGTACCGCACCGACGCCTTCGACGGTAAGAAGCCCGAGTCGTGGGCGGACTTCTGGGACACCAAGGCGTTCCAGGGTGGCCGCGCGATGGTCAGCCCGGACGGCGACCTGCCCGAACTGGAGTTCGCGCTGCTGGCCGACGGCGTCCCGATGGACAAGCTGTACCCGCTCGATGTGGACCGCGCCTTCAAGGTGCTGACCCGGCTGCGGGCCGACATCAAGAAGTTCTGGGACAGCGGCCCGCTGCCCGGCGTGCTCCTGAGCCGCCAGGAGGTGTCGATGTCCACCGTGTGGGACGGCCGGATCGCCGATCTGCAGAAGCAGGGCGTCCCGGTCGCAAGGCAGCTCAACGGCATGCGCCGCCAGTTCCAGGGCTACGCCATCGCCAAGGGCGCGGCCAACGTGGACGGCGCCTACCAGCTCATGGACTTCTCGCTGCGTCCAGAGATCCAGGCCAACCTGGCCAAGGCCTTCCCCTCGAACCCGTCCTCCCCGGTGGCCTACGCCAAGCTCACCGAGGACCAGCGCAACGCTCTCGCGGGTGCGCCGAAGTACTACGACAAGGGTTTCGACACGGACATGGACTGGTGGCTGAAGAACGAAGCCGCCGTCACCAAGCGCTGGCTGGAGTGGGCTCGTGGCTGAATTCGGCATCGCCGCACCGTCCGTCACACCGGCCGGAGGCACTCGGACCACAGCGACGGGCAAAGCGCTGTCGGTGGTGGCCCTGCGCAAGACCTACGGGGACGTCGTCGCGGTCGACGAGGCGTCCATGGAGATCGCGGCCGGGGAGTTCGTCACCTTCCTCGGCGCCTCGGGGTCGGGCAAGACCACGACCCTGATGATGATCGCGGGCTTTTGCGAGCCGGACTCGGGCACCATCACCGTCGGGGACCGCGACGTCACCAGGCTCGCGCCGCAGAAACGCAACCTCGGCTTCGTCTTCCAGCAGTACCTGCTGTTCCCGCACATGACCGTGAGCGAGAACGTCGCCTTCCCTCTCACGCTGCGCGGGGTGCCGAAGGACGAGATCCGCAGGCGGGTCGGGGAGACGCTGGAGATCGCCGGTCTGTCCGGGTTCGGCGGCCGCAAGCCGCGTGAGCTGTCCGGCGGTCAGCAGCAGCGCGTCGCGCTGTGCCGGGCGCTGGTCTACCGCCCGCCGGTCATCCTCATGGACGAGCCGCTGGGCGCCCTGGACAAGAAGCTCCGCGACCAGCTCCAGGTCGAGATCAAGACCATCCAGCAGGAACTCGGCCTGACCGTCATCTATGTGACGCACGACCAGGAGGAAGCCCTGGTCATGTCGGACCGGATCGCGGTGATGCGCAACGGCCTGATCGAGCAGTTCGACACGCCCCGGGAGCTGTTCGAACGGCCCAGGACCCCGTTCGTCGCGGACTTCCTCGGTGCGGCCAACTTCCTGCCCGGCCGCATCGAGCAGCACACCGACGAACACACCCTGGTCCGCCTCGACAACAGTGGCGGCCTGATCAAGGCGCGTCGGCACGACCTCGTCTCCGGCACCGAGGTGAAGATCGCCGTGCAGCCGGGCCGGCTGCGGGCCTGCGCCCCCGATGACGGGTTCTGTACCGGCACGGTCGAGACCGCCACCTATGTCGGCACCCTGGTGCGGGCGGGCGTGCGGGTCGATGGCGGGGACGCGCCGCTGCTGCGCCTGGAAGTACCGGCCGGCCGGGGCCCCGTCACCGGCGAGCGGATCGGGATCACCGCCGACCCCGACGACATCAACCTCTTCCCCACCGAACAGGCAGGGTGAGCCATGGCCGCCACCCTCACCACCAAAGCACCCGCGCCCCCGCGCAAGCTCCTTGCCTCCCGCCGCACCCGGGCCGGGGTCCTCTACGCACTGCCGGTCGTCGTCTACCTGCTGGTGCTGTTCGTCTACCCGATCTTCAGCACACTGTTCCTCAGCCTGAAGAACGCCAACGGATCATTCACGTTGCACTGGTACGCCGAGGCGCTGACCGGCGTCAACCTCTCCGTCCTGATCACCACACTGCGGATCTCGGCCGAAACGGCGCTGCTGAGCCTGGTCTTCGGTTTCCTCCTGGCCAACGCGATCTCGCGGCTGAAGCCCGTGTGGGCGGCACTGGCCATGCTGATCGTCGTCGTCCCGCACTTCATCAGCGCCCTGGTGCGCACCTACGGCTGGATCATCCTCCTCGGCGACAAGGGCCTGGTGAACGAGACCCTGGCCGCCATGTCGGTACCGGGGGCGCCGTTCCAACTGCTCTACAACGAACTCGGCGTGGTCATCGGCACCACCTCCATGATGCTGCCCTACACCGTGCTGCTGCTGTACGGCGTGATGCGCGGCGTGGACCGCAGGCTCCTGGCGGCGGCGTCCAGCATGGGCGCCGGGCGTGTGACGATCTTCCGCCGGATCTACCTGCCCCTGGTCGCCCCCGGCCTGGCCAGTGCCGGACTGCTCAGTTTCATCCTCTCGCTGGGCTACTACATCACCCCCGCCCTGATGGGCGGCCCCAACCAGACAATGATCGCCACCCTCATCAACCAGCAGGTGACCAAGGAAAACCAGTGGAACGGGGCCGCCGCCCAGGGCGTCATCCTGCTGCTGCTCACCCTCGCCGGACTGCTGCTGGTCAAGCTCGTCAGCTCTCTCGGCGCCAGTCGCAGGAAGAGGAGCGCGTCATGATGCAACTGCGCAGCACGATCGCCGGGCGGATCGCCCTGACCGCCATCGCCACCGTGATCCTGGTGTTCCTGGCCCTGCCGATCGTCGTCATCCTCGTCACCTCCTTCAGCAACAACGCCTTCGCCTCCTTCCCGCCCGAGGCATGGACGCTGAACTGGTACAAGGCCCTGTTCGCCGACGGCAGCAAATGGCCCGCCGCCCTCTCCCTGAGTGCCTTCGTCGCCTGCTTGAGCACCGTCTTCTCACTGATCATCGCGGTGACCGCCGCCACCGCCCTCACCAGAAGCGAACTGCCGCTGCGCTCCGCGGTCTACGCCCTGGTCCTCGGCCCCCTGCTCATCCCGCAGATCGTCACCGCACTCGGGCTGTTCCTGCTCTTCGAACCCGCCGCGATGCTGGGCAGCCCGATCGCCATCGCCCTCGGCCACACCGTGCTCGCCTCACCCATCGCGGTACTCATCCTGATCGCGACCCTGCGCGGCATCGACGAACGCCTGGAAGACGCCGCCGCCAGCATGGGCGCGAACCGGCTGACCATCGCCCGCCGGATCACCTTCCCCCTCGCCGCCCCCGGCATGATCGCCGCCGCGATCTTCTCCTTCATCACCAGCTTCGACGAGTTCTACATCTCGCAGTTCCTGTCATCCGTCGACACCGTCACCCTGCCGGTGCAGGTCTACAACTCCCTCACCTTCGACATCGACCCCAGCGTGACCGCGGTCAGCGCCATCCTCATCGCCTTCGCGGTCCTCGCCCTCGGCCTGGTGGCCCTGGTGCGCTGGCTCGGCTCCGGACGGCAGAACTCCCTGCTCTCGGTCGAGAACACGGTAGGGGTCGCGACTCCTGGGGGCGAGGCCGTATGACCACCACTGCTCAACGGCATCTGCTGCTGACCATGACCGCCCACGAATCGCCCGGCTCCGCGGGGAAGACCACCTCGTCGTCCCGCCTCGCCGAAGCGTCGGCTCGCATCTGACGCACGTTCTGGAAAGGAACCACATGTACTCCATCGGTCCGCTGACCGTCGCCCCCGGCGAGCGCGCCCAGGGTCTGATCCCGGTCGGCACCAGCAGCTACGGCGTTGAGCTCGGCATACCTCTGATCGTCGTCAACGGCACCGAGGACGGCCCGGTCCTGTGCGTGGACGCGGGCGTGCACGGCGACGAGTACGACGGCCAGGAGGCCATTCGCCGCGTCCTCGCCGAGATCGACCCCGCCACCCTGCGCGGCACTGCCGTCGGCATCCCCTGTATGAACACCCCCGCCTTCGAGGCGGCCGCCCGCGCCAGCGGCCTTGACCACCTGAACCTCAACCGGATCTTCCCGGGGGACGCGGAGGGCTCGTACTCGCAGCGTCTGGCCGCCACCTTCGTCGAGCAGGTCGTCCCCGCCGTCGACGCCGTGGTCGACCTGCACACCGGCGGCGCCTACGGCGAGATCGCCCCGCTGGTCATCCTCCAGGGCGGCTACGAGGACCTGGCGACGGACCTGGCGCTCGCCGCCGGGCACGAGCTGGTCTGGAAGGGCGGCAAGTGGGGCGGCACGGTCCGCCATCCCGTCCTCGAGGCCGGCAAGCCCGCCATCACCATCGAGTGCGGTGGCGCCACCTATCGCGAGACCAACGTCGAGCACCACATGCACTCGATCCGCAACATCCTGCGCAGCCTCGGCATGACCGACGGCGAGGCGGAGCTGCGGGACACCTACACCACCGTCTCCGGCACCTTCGCCCGCTCCGCCGCCGGCGGCTTCTTCGTCGCCCGTGCCGAGCCGGGGGAGACCTGCAAGGAAGGCGACCTGATCGCCACCATCACCGACCACTACGGCAACACCCTCGAAGAGGTGTCGGCCCCGCAGGACGGCATCGTGCTGTGGGTCCGCCGCATCCGGACCGTGCGCCCCGGCGACGAGGTCGTCATCTTCGGTGCCGTTGAAGGGGAGATCCGGCCGTGACCGGCGAACGAGAGCAGGCGAAGCACGTACACCTGTTGATCGACGGCAAGCAGGTGCAGGCCGCTGACGGCCGCACGTTCACCGCGATCGACCCGTCGAACGGGGCGGCCATCGCCCACCTGGCGCTGGCCGGCAAGGCAGAGGTGGACCAGGCCGTTGCGGCGGCGCGCGCGGCCTTCACGGCACCCGAGTGGGCGGAGATGCGTGCCGCCGACCGGGGCAGGCTGCTCCACCGGATCGCCGAGGCGATCCGCGAGCAGGGTGAAGGGCTGGCCCGGCTGGAGAGCCAGGACGTCGGCAAGCCGCTCAGCCAGGCCCGGCGGGACGTGGAGGCCGCCGCCCGCTACTTCGAGTTCTACGCGGGCGTCGCCGACAAGCTCGGCGGGACGACGATCCCGCTCGGACCCGGTCTGATCGACTACACCGTCCGTGAGCCGATCGGTGTCTCCGGCCAGATCATCCCGTTCAACTACCCGCTGCAGAACACGGCCCGGGGCTCCGCCCCGGCGTTGGCCGCAGGCTGCACGGTAGTCCTCAAGCCCTCCCCGGAGGCACCGCTCACCCCGCTGGAGATCGGCAGGATCGCCCTGGAGTGCGGCCTTCCGCCCGGTGTCCTGAACGTCGTCCCCGGCGACGCCGAGACGGGCGCGGCCCTGGCCGGCCACCCCGGCATCGACCAGGTCACCTTCACCGGCTCCGTGCCGACCGGCATCAAGGTGGCGCAGGCCGCCGCCGCCAACGTGGTGCCCTCCGTGACGGAGCTGGGCGGCAAGTCCCCGGTCGTCGTCTTCGCCGACGCCGACTTCGACCTGGCGCTCGAAGCCGTGGCCGCCTCCGCGTTCGGCAACGCCGGGCAGACCTGCTCGGCCGGAACCCGGCTGCTGCTCCAGCGCGGCGCCGAGGAGTTCCTGGAGAAGCTCGTCGCGCACGCCGCCTCCCTGCGTGTCGGCCCGGGTCTCACCGACCCCGACGTCGGTCCGCTGGTCGCCGCGCGGCAGCGGGACCGGGTCCTCGGTTACCTGGAACTGGCGCAGGAGGAGGGCGCCGTTGCGCGGGCCGGCGGAGGCGCCCCTGCGGACCCTGAGCTGGCCGACGGTTACTACGTCGAGCCGACCGTGCTGACCGGACTGGACAACCAGGCCCGTTGCGCCCGTGAGGAGATCTTCGGTCCTGTCGTCACGGTCATCGAGTTCGAAGACGCGGCCGAGGCCTTGGAGATCGCCAACGACAGTCCGTACGGCCTCGCCTCCTATGTGTGGACCCGCGACATCGACAAGGCGATGCGTCTGGCGGAGGGCATCCGGGCCGGTCAGGTCTTCGTCAACGCCACCGGTGTCGGCACGGGCGTCGAACTTCCCTTCGGCGGCTACAAGCACAGCGGCTGGGGCCGGGAGAAGGGCCTGGAAGGCCTGTCGAGCTACCTGCAGACGAAGAACGTCTGCATCGGGTTCGGGAACCGGTCATGAGATACCGCCCGCTCGGAGAGCGGGGCCCGACCGTGTCGGCGGTCGGCGTGGGCGGCAACAACTTCGGCAGCCGCCTCGACGAGGACGGCACGAAGGCCGTAGTCCACGCCGCCCTCGACGCGGGCGTCACACTGTTCGACACCGCCGACGTGTACGGCGGGTTCGGCGAGGGCGGCGGCTTGCGCGGCGACGGCGAACGCCTCCTCGGCGCCGCCCTCAAGGGCCACCGTGACGACGTCGTCCTCGCCACGAAGTTCGGTATGCAGATGAGCACCGAGGCCGACCTGTACGGCCGGCGCGGTGCCGGTCCCTATATCCGGTACGCCGTCGAGGCTTCCCTGCGCCGCCTCGGCACCGACCGGATCGACCTGTACCAGTACCACGAGCCCGACGGCCTCACCCCGCTTCAGGAGACGGTCGCCGCACTGGAGGAACTCGTGACCGAGGGCAAGATCCTGTACCTCGGGTGCTCCAACCTTCCGGCCGAGCAACTCACCGGTGCCTTCGTCTCCGCCCAGGCCCGCTATCACCTGCTCGACCGGAAGGCCGAGAACGACCTGATCCCTGCCTGCCTGCGCCACGGCGTGGGCCTCCTTCCGTACTATCCGCTGGCCAACGGCCTGCTCAGCGGCAAGTACCGGCGCGGCGAGGAGCCCCCGCCCGGCAGCCGGCTGTCCTGGCGACAGGGCTGGCTCACCGGCGCCGCCCTCGACCGAGTCGAGGCCCTCACCGCGTATGCCACCGAGCGTGGCCTGACCCTCCTCCAAGTCGCTGTGGGCGCCCTGGCCGCGTGCCCCGCAGTCGCCTCCGTGATCTGCGGCGCCATGACTACGCAGCAGGTCACAGCCAACGCGGCGGCGGCCGACTGGGTCCCCGACGCGGCCGACCTGGCCGCACTCGACGCGATCGTCGCCCCCGGCGAGCGCATCGTCTGAAGCCCCAGCTCCCCGAATCCGCGAATCGAGGCTGCACCCCGTGCGAGAGATCGTCACCTTCGATGCCTACGGCACCCTGATCGACTTCCAGCTCGGCCCCACCACTCTGAAGATCCTTGCGGACTCCGGCCGGCTGGACCTGGACAACCTGGACGTCGACGAGTTCCTCGACGACTTCCGTGTCATGCGCTTCCAGGCCGTACTGGAGGCCTACCGCCCCTACCACGAGGTCCTGCATTCCAGCCTGCGCAACGCCATGCGCCTGCACGGCCTGGAGTACCGCACCTGCGACGGCGACGCCCTCGTCGAGGCCGTCCCCGTCTTCGGCCCCTTTCCGGGGGTCCGCCCTACGACGAGCTGCCCGACCTGACGGGCCTGCCGAAGCTGCTCGGCTGCTGATCCGCGGCGACAGGGCCGATCGCGCAGTGATGCTGCCGCCCTTGCACCCATGCCTGAAGTGCTCCGAGAAGGAAGGCCCCTCCCGCCATGACCGCCTCAGTCACCCGCAGCGAACACGACCTGCTCGGAGACCGGGACATCCCCGCCGACGCGTACTGGGGCATTCACACCCTGCGCGCCACCGAGAACTTCCCCATCACCGGCACCCCGATCTCCGCCTACCCGCACCTGATCGACGCCCTGGCCGCGGTCAAGGAGGCCGCCGCCCTCGCCAACGAGGAACTGGGCCTGCTGGAACCGCGAAAAGCGAGCGCGATCGTCGCGGCCTGCCAGGAGATCCGCGTCGGCAAACTGCACGACCAGTTCGTCGTCGACGTCATCCAGGGCGGCGCCGGCACCTCGACCAACATGAACGCCAACGAGGTCGTCGCCAACCGGGCCCTGGAGCTGCTCGGCCACAGCAAGGGCCAGTACCGGCATCTGCACCCCAACGAGGACGTCAACCTCGGTCAGTCGACCAACGACGTCTACCCGACCGCCGTGAAGATCGCGACCGTGTGCTCGGCGCACGGCCTGCTCAAGGCCATGGCCGCCCTTCAGGACGCCTTCGCGGCAAAGGCCGTTGAGTTCCGTGGCGTCCTGAAGATGGGCCGCACCCAGCTTCAGGACGCGGTGCCGATGACATTGGGGCAGGAGTTCTCGGCGTACGCCGTGATGCTCGACGAGGACCGCAGCCGCCTGGCCGAGGCAGTCGAGCTGATCCATGAGATCAACCTGGGCGCCACGGCGATCGGGACGGGCCTCAACGCCCCCGCCGGGTACGCCGAGGCCGCCCGTCGTCACCTCGCCGAGATCACCGGGCTGCCGCTGGTCACCGCCGCCAACCTGGTCGAAGCGACCCAGGACTGCGGCGCGTTCGTGCAGGTGTCCGGCGTGCTGAAGCGCATCGCGGTCAAGCTGTCGAAGAGCTGCAACGACCTGCGGCTGCTGTCCTCCGGCCCGCGCGCCGGCCTCGGCGAGATCAACCTCCCGCCCGTGCAGGCCGGTTCGTCGATCATGCCCGGCAAGGTCAACCCGGTGATACCCGAGGTCGTCAACCAGGTCGCCTTCGAGGTCATCGGCAACGACGTCACCATCACCATGGCTGCCGAGGCCGGACAGCTCCAGCTCAACGCCTTCGAGCCGATCATCCTGCACTCATTGTCGGAAAGCATCACGCACCTTCGCAACGCCTGCCTGATCCTGGCCGAGCGGTGCGTGTCCGGCATCACCGCCAACACCGAGGCACTGCGCGCGAGCGTGGAGAACTCCATCGGCCTGGTCACCGCCCTCAACCCGCACATCGGCTACACAACCGCCACCGACATCGCCAAGGAAGCCCTCGCCACCGGCAGGGGAGTCGTGGAACTCGTCCTGGAAAGAGGCCTGTTGTCTGCCGAGACGCTCGCGGACCTGCTGCAGCCCGAAACCGTCGCAGGCCGCGGCCAGGCACTGGCGTGAACAGACAGCCCACGCTCGACGACGAACCCACCACTTCTTGGACCGGAACGAACATGAGACTCCAGGACGTCAACGCCGTGATCACCGGTGCATCGAGTGGGATCGGTCAGGCTGTGGCCTCCCATTTCCGCCGGGAGGGGGCGAATGCCTCTGCCATGGACTGCAGGCGTCCAGCCCGCTCGAAGAGATGACCTACGTCGCCGCGCGCGACGTGCTCCACGCCAACCTGCTCAGCGCGTTCCTGGTCATGAAACACCTGATGCCGCTGGCTCCCGAGCCGGGAGCGTCGATCGTGTGCGTCAGCTCGCGCCTCGGCATGGTCGGGATGCCGGACCAGACCCTGTACTCCGCAGCCAAGGGCGGCCTCATCGCACTCGCGCGCGGCGCTGCCATGGAATGGGCCTCCCGCAACATCCGCGTCAACGTGGTGGCGCCAGGTCTGACCGCGACGCCGATCATCGAGGCTTCGTTCCAGCGACGTCCGGATCCCGCTGCCTACCGGCGCGTGAGGGAGGACTCCGTCCCGCTCCGCCGGCTCGCCGCCCCCGAAGAGGTCGCCGATGCGGTCCTCTTCCTCGCCTGCCCCGAGTCGTCAGACGTCACCGGCGCCGTGCTCCCCGTGGACGGCGGCTACACGGCGTTCTGAATACGCCTGTCCCCTATACACCGGAGATGTGTCCTGGGATGCCCTGGGAATCGTTCTCGAGCCGGCTCGTCTTGGCCCGCAGCCATGCCGTCAGCCGGTGGACGCGTCCGTCCTGCTCGGGTGATCGGCGGCTGAGGAGGTGGTAGCTGGTGCCGTCGGGGACGAACCCGAAGGGTGCGACGAGTTGCCCTCGTTCCAGGTCGTCGCGGGCGACGGCCTACCGCGCCACCGATGCCGACCCTCTCGACCTGGTCCGCGCCGCCCGCGCCGCCACCACCGGCCGCCTGGTCGTCGCCGGCTCCATCACCGACAGAGACCAAATACAGGCACTCGCATCAGCCGGAGCCGACGCTTTTCACCATCGGATCCGCCGCTTTCGACGGCACTCTGCAGCCCCACGCGGGCACCCTCCGATCCCAACTGGCCCCCGTCGTAGGCCTGTAGCGAGAACCGCCCCCGGAAATCAGAAGGAAGCGGCCAAGAGCACCCCGTGCGTGCGGGAGTGGTCACCGCTTTGCCGTCACTGCACGGCCTCGTGAGTCACCGGATCCAGGGTGGGCGAATCGTCATCACAACGGTGCAGATCGGCATGCCGTGCGGCCGTTGCGGCATGGAGCAGGTGACAGGCGCGGAAGCGAGGCTCTGAGCAGCCGCACCGTTGAGGCGGCGGACAGTGAAGGAGCGATCTCATGGGCCGATACGATCTCGCCCTCATCGGCTTCGGCGGCGTCAACCGCGCGCTTGCCGAGCTCATATCCCACGGCGGGGAGCGCCTGGCCAAGGAGCTGGGCTTCTCCCTGCGGGTGGTTGCGATCACCGATCTGCGGGCCGGTTCCCTGGTGGACACCGACGGTATCGATCTGGCGCCGCTGCTGGCCGCCGAGCCCGGGGAGCTGAGCTTCGCGGATCTGTCCGGTGGCAGCGCGGATCCGCGCAACGAGTGGGTGATCCGCGAGGTCCCGGCCGACATCGTCGTGGAGGCGACGTTCACCAACCCCACCGACGGCGAGCCGGCCCTTTCCCACGTGCGCTGGGCTTTGGAATCGGGCAAGCACGTGTGCACCACCAACAAGGGACCGGTCGCACTCGCCGGCCGCGCACTGAAGCACCTGGCCGCCGAGCGTGGTGTCAGCTTCGAGTTCGAGGGCTCGGTCCTCAGCGGCACCCCCGTCCTGCGCACCGCCGAGCGCATGTTCGGCGGCCTTCAGGTCACCGGCGTCCAGGGCATCATGAACGGCACCTCGAACTACATCCTGGGCCGCATCGAAGAGGGCATCGACCTGCCGGCGGCCATCGCCGAAGCCCAGGAGCTCGGGTACGCCGAAGCCGATCCCACCGCGGACATCGAGGGCCATGACGTCCAGCTCAAGGTCATGATCCTGGCCAACGAGGTCCTCGGCGCCGACCTGCGCCGCGAGGACGTCTTCTGCGAAGGCATCTCAGCGATCACTCCCCACGAGGTGCGGGACGCCGCCGCCAAGGGGCTGCGCTGGAAACTGGTCGGCTCCGCCACCCGCCACGAGGACGGCAGCGTAGATGCCCGCGTCGCCCCCCTGGCACTGCCCGCCCACCACCCGCTCGCCGGGATCTCCGGCCCCCTCAACGCGGTCGCCTTCCACACCGACCTCCTGGGCACCGTCACGGTGTGCGGGCCGGGCGCCGGCCGCATCGAGACCGCCTACGCCCTGCTGTCGGACCTCATCGCCATCCACCAGCGCCACGCGGACGACGACACCGCCCCCACGCGCCCCGTCCTCCAGGAGACGCACCGTGTCTGACACCACCGTGCCGCCCGGCATCGAACTGGGCACCGACACCACGCCCGTGCACAACCCCTACACCGGCGAGGTCATCGCCTCGGTGCCCACCGTCGACGCAGGCGCCGCCGGCAACATCCTGCAGCAGGCCAGATGCGGGCGCCGCACCGCGGCCGCGCTGTCCCGCGCCTCCAGGGCCTCCGTCCTGGAACGCGCCGCCCACCTGATCGATCGGCGCGCCGAGTCCTTCGCCCAACTGATCGTCAGCGAGTCCGGCAAGACCATCATCCAGGCCCGCAAGGAAGTCGCCCGCGCGGTCAACACCCTGTCCCTGTCCGCCGCCGAGGCACGCCGCAACGCCGGCGAGGTCATCCCCTTCGACTCCCATGAGGGCTCGGAGAAACGGCAGGGCTGGTTCACCCGCGAACCGCTGGGCATCATCGCCGCCATCACCCCGTTCAACGACCCCCTCAACCTGGTCGCCCACAAACTCGGCCCGGCCATCGCCGGGGGCAACGCGGTCATCCTCAAACCGTCCGCGCTGACGCCGCTGTCCGCGCTGCGCCTGGTCGACACCCTCATCGAGGCAGGCCTGCCCGAGGAGATCGTCACCGTCGTCAACGGCGATGCCGGCATCGGCGCCGCGATCGTGGCCGCCCCCGACGTGCGCATGGTGTCCTTCACCGGCGGGTTCGCCACCGGCGAGGCCATCAGCCGCACGGCCGGGGTGAAAAAGCTCGCCATGGACCTGGGCGGCAACGCCCCGGTCATCGTCATGGACGACGCCGACCTGGACGAGGCCGTGGCCTCCTGTGTCTCCGGCGCGTTCTGGGCCGCCGGCCAGAACTGCATCGGCACCCAACGGATCCTGATCGCGGCCGAGGTCTACGACCGCTTCCGCGACGCCTTCGTCGCCCGCACCGAGCTGCTGCGTGTCGGCGACCCGCTCGACGAGCGCACCGACGTCGGCCCCATGATCACCCCGGAGGCCGCGGCCGCCACCCGGGCCAAGGTCGACACAGCGGTGGCCCAGGGCGCGGTGCTGCTGTGCGGCAACGACGTCACCGGTTCCCTGTACGCGCCGACCGTCCTGGAAGAGGTACCGGCGACCTGCTCGATCTGGCAGGAGGAAGTCTTCGCCCCGGTCGTCGTGCTGCAGCCGTTCACGTCCTTCGAGGACGCCATCGAACAGGCCAACGCCATCGACTACAGCCTCCACGCCGGCGTCTTCACCTCCCGCCTGGACCGCGCCCTGAACGCGGCCCGGCTGCTGGAAGCCGGCGGAATCATGATCAACGACTCGTCCGACTACCGCTTCGACGCCATGCCGTTCGGCGGATTCAAGTACGGCAGCATGGGCCGCGAGGGCGTGCGCTTCGCCTTAGGAGATGACCCAGCCCAAGGTCGTCTGCGTCAACCACATCACCGACGCGGTCCAATGACCCGAGCGCGATTGACGAGAAGCTGAAGATCCGTCCTGCAGCGCAGTGGCCGGGAGCAGGGCACCGCGCTGCTCACCCCGCCGCCACAGAACTCCGCTCTCCTCGCGGTCCGGTTGGACAACCCCTGGGACAAGGGTGAGCGCCCGTGACCGTGTCCCGTACGCCGGGCATCTCGGCGATGTCCTCCCAGATGTTCCGTATGCGTTCCAGCGAGGCCGCCTCCAGGCGCACCATGATGTCGAAGTCGCCGCTGAGGATTTCACAGATGGCGACCTCCGGAATGCGTTTGAGCGCGGCCAGGACATCGCCGCCACGCATACGGTCGTGGCGGTAAACCAGTACGAGCGCCGACACCACATCGCTGGTGTCACCGTCGGCTCGGACGATGGTGTAGCCGGCGACGTGCCCCTCGCGCTCAAGCCGTTCGATGCGCTGGCGCACCGCGTTGCGGGACAGCAGCACTTTGCTCGCCAGTTCGGAATGCGAGATGCGGCCGTTGCGGGTCGGTTCGGTGATGATCTTTTCGTCGATGGCATCCACAGCGGACCGTCTCCTTCGCGAATCGGGCGACGTTATATACCCCCATGGCACGCGGATCGCAGGCGTGCCGCAGCGTGATGCGGCACGGCGGCGACGCCCGCTCAAACTCTGCCTTCGAGGCCTCGGCTCACATCGGCAGGAGCCCTCCGAAAGCTATATGCCGAAGAGTGGAATAACATGCCAGGATGTGGCACACATGATGATGGCGGCTTGGAAGGCAGTCAAGGGTCTCGGATGCAACCTTCAAGACGGCCATCGCCGCCTCTGTGCCGATCCGCCGGGAGCGGCCCCGCCGTCCCAGTAGCCCTCCAGGAGCAGGGGCAGCGTTTCCGGCTCCACGGCAACGCCCTCGGCCTGCAGTTCATCCAAGGTCCACCAGCGTGCACAGGGATCCAGCCGTGCACGCATTTCGCCGGTCCAGGCCATGGCACCCGGTCGCACCAGGACGACGTATTCGGTGCAGCGCCGGGCACCGGCGGCTGGAAGGACTCCCACGACCGGCGCGATCCGCAGGTCGTTCAGTCCCATCCGACGGCCCACCCGCCGCCGCAAGACCAAGCCCCTGGGCACGTGGATCCCCAAGGGCCACATCACCCAGCGCTGAGACCTTCCTCACACAGGGCAGGGCCCGAGAGCTGCTCATACAAGATCCACACACGAACGCGGCCGCCTACGGCCCTAACGCCACCGACGGTCCGCTTCGCCGTGCCCAGAGACACACATCACACCGCAGAAACAGGAATGGGCGGCATCGCCATCGCGATGCCGCCCATTCCGTCGGTGCAGCCAGAGCACTTTCGTCGGTGCTCCATGGTGCGCGAGGGGGGAGTTGAACCCCCACGCCCTTGCGGGCACTGGAACCTGAATCCAGCGCGTCTGCCTATTCCGCCACCCGCGCATTGGGTGTGTCGTGGGCTCCTGCCCCTGGGGGCCTGGCGCCTTCCGACACCCAGAACATTAGCACGCGGGGCGGGGTGGATTCACATCCGTTCTTCCGCAGGCAGACCGCCTCCGAACCTTCGGTGCCCGGCCACGTATCAACGCGTGACGCGTCACGTATCAACCTCGTACGGTACCCCCCGTCTCCCCAGGAGGCGGTAGGGGTCCACAGCCGGGTGCGGGACACTGGTCTTCAGCCGCCTCTACGATCCTTGTCAGGAGTACGAGAGAGCGGTTGCGCGGCAGCCGTAGCAGCGGAGGAGTTCGAAGGGGAGCTCCACAGGGAACTTCGTCATGCGTCGACACCCGTCGGCCGTGCTGACAGGGGGAACCAGCCGATCGAGCGGCGCGTGGATACGATCAGTAAGCAGTACCAGGCAAGCGGCCCGCAGGGCAGTACACAGGACGGCAGCGACGGAGGAGGTGCCCCATGGGAGTCCTGAAGAAGTTCGAGCAGCGTCTCGAAGGTCTGGTCAACGGCACCTTCGCCAAGGTGTTCAAGTCCGAGGTCCAGCCCGTGGAGATCGCCGGCGCGCTCCAGCGCGAGTGCGACAACAACGCCACCATCTGGAACCGCGACCGGACGGTCGTGCCCAACGACTTCATCGTGGAGCTGAGCACGCCGGACTTCCGAGCGGCTCAGCCCCTACCTCCGGCCAGCTCGGCGACGAGCTCGCCGGCATGGTGCGTGACTACGCCAAGCAGCAGCGCTACACCTTCATGGGCCCGATCAAGGTGCACCTGGAGAAGGCCGACGACCTGGACACCGGTCTGTACCGGGTGCGCAGCCGTACGCTCGCCTCCTCCAGCAGCCAGCAGGCCCCGTCAGGCGCCGCCGCGCCCGCCGCCCCGCCCGCCGGAC
>KE354285.1 GCA_000415505.1 Streptomyces afghaniensis 772 | reverse complement strand
TGGAGACATTGCCTCGCGTGTGACGTTACTGTGCGGGTGGTGTAACCGGGCGACCGGGGAGGACCCGGACGGACATCGCCGATCGTGCGACGCGCACAATCCTCACCAGACCGTGACGTCTCGGACGGCGCGGTACCCCGGACTGTCGTAGATACTGTGCGAAGGTTTAGGGTTCGGCTGCCCGCTGCCTGACACCCTTCCAGCGGGCCCGGACCAGAAGCGACAGCGCGGTGTGCAGCAAGGCCGGGAGGGCTTTTCGGAGCACACACACGCTTTTGGGGGGCTTTGACCTATGGACCCGAACACCCGGGGACCCGAGGAGTACGGCCACGACGGCGACGAGCGGTCGCCGCGTCAGCGCCCGCCCAGGGAATCCCTCACACCCGACTTCAGTCAGCACGCGCCCGCGCTCGCCCGCACGGTGCAGCTCGTCTCCGGCGACTTCCTGCTGACCGTCAACCCCGTCGACGGCAGCGAGATAGAGGTCTGCCCGCCC
>KE354284.1 GCA_000415505.1 Streptomyces afghaniensis 772 | reverse complement strand
ATGCCGTCGGGGTCCAGGGAGAGGACGAGATCGGCGTCGGGGCGCAGCCGCCGAACCGCGGCGGTGGCCGCCAGCAGACCGATTCCTGAGTCCATGAGCGCGATCTTCACCCGATCACGATAGACGATGAGCGGTGCCGGGCGGTTCCGGTGGGGCAGACTGCGCGCGTGAGCGCCGTTGTGTGGACTGCCGCTGGATCACTCCTCACCTGGCTGTGGCTGCTGCTCTGTCAGGGCTTCTTCTGGCGCACGGATGTGCGACTGCCACCGCGCCGGGAACCGGACGCCTGGCCGTCCGTGTGCGTCGTCGTCCCGGCCCGCGACGAGGCCGCGGTGCTCCCCGACGCACTGCCGTCGCTGCTCGGGCAGGACTATCCGGGGCGCGCGGAGGTCCTCCTCGTCGACGACGGCAGTACGGACGGCACCGGTGAACTGGCGCGAGAACTGGCGCGGCGGCACGGCGGGCTGCCGCTGACGGTGGACTCGCCGGGCGAGCCGCCCACCGGCTGGACCGGCAAGCTGTGGGCGGTGCGCCACGGCATCGGCCTGGCACGCGCGCGTGACCCCGAGTACCTGCTGCTGACGGACGCCGACATCGCGCACGCGCCGGACAGCCTGCGGGAGCTGGTGGCGGCCGCCCGTACGGGTGGGTTCGACGTCGTCTCGCAGATGGCCCGGCTGCGGGTGGAGAGCACCTGGGAGCGGCTCGTCGTGCCGGCCTTCGTCTACTTCTTCGCGCAGCTCTACCCCTTCCGCCGGATCGGCAGGAAGGGCACCCGGACGGCGGCCGCGGCCGGTGGCTGCGTCCTGCTGCGGGCGGAGGCCGCCGACCGGGCGCGGATCCCGGACGCGATCCGGCACGCCGTGATCGACGACGTGGCGCTCGCGCGGGCGGTGAAGGGCAGCGGCGGCCGTGTCTGGCTGGGGCTGGCCGACCGGGTGGACAGCGTCCGGCCGTATCCGCGGCTGGGCGACCTGTGGCGGATGGTGTCGCGCAGCGCGTACGCCCAACTGCGGCACAACCTCCTGCTGCTGGCCGGGACGGTCGCCGGGCTGGCGCTGGTGTATCTGGTGCCGCCCGTGGCGGTCGTGACCGGCCTGGCGACGGGGAACGCGGCGGCAGCGGTCGCCGGAGCGTCGGCCTGGCTCGTGATGACGGGGACGTACGTCCCGATGCTCCGCTACTACCGGCAGCCGCTGTGGCTCGCTCCCCTGCTGCCGTTCACCGCGTTCCTCTACCTCCTCATGACGGTCGACTCGGCGGTGCAGCACTACCGGGGACGCGGCGCGGCCTGGAAGGGCCGCACCTACGCCCGCCCGGACGCCGTGCCCGACGAGAGCTGACGGCCGCGCTCACGGCCGCCGGGAGGCGTCACTTCCTGCCGGGGGTCCAGTTCATGCCCCACCCGTAGGCGTAGTCGACGGTCCGCTGCGGGCTCACCCCGCGCTCGGGCACGAGGTAGCGCGCCTCGCGCTGTACGACGAGGTCGCCGCCCGTGTTGGTGATCAGGGCGAGCGCGCACACGGGCGAGGGGACGGTGCACTCGTCGAGGAAGAACTCGACGGGGGCGCCGTGCTGCGGCTGGAGGGTGACGGTGGCGTTCAGGTCGGCGAACGACCGGGCGCCTTCGTAGATGGTGACGAAGACGAGGATGCGCCGGAAGGCGTTCTTGCGGTCGAGATTGACGGTGAGGTTCTCACCGGTCGACACGGCGCCGGTGCGGTCGTCGCCGTCGAGGTGGATGTACGGGGGCTGGTGCAGCGCCCCGAAGGCGTTGCCGAGGGCCTGTACGACGCCCTTGCTGCCGTCGGTGAGTTCGTAGAGCGCGCACAGGTCGAGGTCGAGGTCGGAGTGCATCGCGGCCGGGCGGCCGAACTTGCTGCTCCACCCCGAGAACTGCTTGCGCACCTGCCAGTTGAGGTTCACGTGCAGGGTGCCCGAGGTGCCGCCCTGCTTGGTGAGCGACACCGAGGGGGCCGCCTTGGTGAGCGTCACCTTGGTGAGGCGGACGGGCTCGGGCGGTGCCGCCGGGGGCGCGGCCGGCGGGGGCGGCGGGGGCGTGTACGCCGAGGGCGCGGCCACGGGAGCCGCGGCCGGAGTCGGTGCCGGGGCCGCCTGCTGCGGTTCGTCCACCGTGATGCCGTAGTCCGTGGCCAGTCCTTCGAGTCCGCTGCTGTAGCCCTGGCCGACGGCGCGGAACTTCCAGGCGCCCTGGCGGCGGTAGAACTCGCCGAGTACGAAAGCGGTTTCGGTGGTGGCGCCCGGGTTGTCGAAACGGGCGACCGGCGATCCCTGAGTGGTGTCCTGGACCTCGATGTACAGCCCCGGTACCTGCCCGAAGGCGCCGCCGTCGGAGGAGGCGGCGAGGACGATCGTCTCGATCGCGGACTCCACGCGCGTGAGGTCGACGAGGAGCGTGTCGGTCACCCGGCCGCCGGCGGTCCGCTTGCCCTCGTGCCGGATCGCGCCGGAGGAGTGCGCGGGCTGGTTGTAGAAGACGAAGTCCGCGTCCGAGCGCACCTTTCCGCTTACCAGCAGCAAAGCGGAGGCGTCGGCGTCGGGCACCCCCGGGCCGGCCCGCCAGCCCAATTCCACGCGCAGCGGCGAGGTGGGCACCGGAGTATTTGAACCTTTCAGCATTTGCATGTCCGCCCCCATTGCGTGTCACCGCGCCAGGCACATCCCGGCCGTCCGTCGAGTTCCGTCCGCACAACCTATTCCTCCCCGCGGCGAACTCCCATGCACCGTCGGCGGAAGACCGGTGGCCAACCTCTGGTAACCCGCCCGGAACTCGGCCTTTACACGATCGGAGCCTTGTTCGGTGCCCCTTTTTGCCGAGTTCGCTCGCATTGGGGATACCGGGTCACTGCGGACACGGAAAACAACCCTCTTATCGGTCTCCCCAACCAGCACATCGTGGGCTTAACTTATGTGCCATGACCTCCCCCCGCTCCACCTATGGCGGCGGCTACTACTCCGCCTCCTTCCCGGACACCCCGATCTACGACAAGCTCGTCGCCGAGCGGGGCACCCCGCAGATCGCCCCGATCCGGGTCCCCGCGCAGTACGACACGCCGGGCGGCAACCTGCCCGCCCTCCCCTCGGCGCTGCCCGCTCTCCCGGCAGCCCCGTCCCAGCCCGCCTACGGGTATCCGCAGGCGCAGCAACCCGCCCCGCTCCAGCAGGCGCCCGCGGCGTACATCCCGCAGCAGGCCACCGCACCGCGCGGCTACCCCGGCCCCCAGCCGCAGCAGCCGCGCCCGGCGGCACCCGCGGGCTACGAGGCGATGCGTCCCGCGGCTCCCCGGCCCGCCCAGGCTCCCTATCAGGACCCGTACAACAACCAGCAGTACCGCGGCTACTGAGCCGCCCGCCCGGGGGCTGTCGGTGCCGGCTGGCACGATGGCCCCATGGGGAACGCACACCTGCACTCGATCCACGTCCATCCGGTCAAGGCGGTCCGGGGCCTCGCGCCCCGGGAGGCCGCCGTGGAGCCCTGGGGACTGGCCGGAGACCGGCGCTGGGTGCTGATCGACGACGGGGGCAAGGTCGTCACGCAACGCCAGCAGCCGCGCCTGGCACTGGCCGTCGCCGAGCTTCTGCCGGACGGCGGCGTCCGGCTGTCCGCGCCCGGCATGGAGCCCCTGACGGTGCCGGTTCCCCGGCCGTTGGGCATGGTGCCGGTGGAGATCTTCCGCGACAAGGTCGACGCGGTCCCCGCCGAGGACGAGGCCGCGCACGCCTGGTGCAGCGCCTATCTCGGCATCGGCGTGCGCCTCGCGTACATGGACGACCCGGCCACGCGCCGGCCCGTCGACCCGGAGTACGCACGTCCCGGCGAAACCGTCTCCTTCGCCGACGGCTTTCCGCTGCTGCTCACCACCACGGCCTCCCTCGACGCCCTCAACGCCCTGATCGCGCAGGGTGACCACGCGGACGAGGGCCCGCTGCCCATGAACCGTTTCCGGCCGAGCGTTGTCGTGGCGGGCACCGACGCCTGGGCCGAGGACGGCTGGTCGCGTCTCACCATCGGGGACGTGTCCTTCCGCGTCGCCAAGACCTGCGGCCGATGCGTGGTGACCACCACCGACCAGGGCACCGGCGAGCGCGGCCGCGAGCCCCTGTACACCCTGGGGCGGCACCGGCGGCTCGGCGGCAAGCTGGTCTTCGGGCAGAATCTGGTGCCCCTGTCCGGGGGCACGATCCGCGTCGGTGACCCGGTCAGGATCCTCGAGTAGGCCGCGCCGGAGGTCCGCACCCGGGCGGGAACCGCCCCGTGCGCCCGGGCGTTGGCCTTGTGTGAGAAGTTCATGAGAGTCGCCGGTGAGAGGTGATTTCGCTCTCTCTTCGCCGGGTCGGCACGTGGACGGCTCCGCCGGGGGTTATCACGGAGCGGGAAGGGGGTGCAGGCAGTGCGAGCGATCAGTGGACTCTGGCGCTGGCGGCGCAACCCGCTGTGCCGCGCCACCGATCTGGCCGAGGCCTGGGTGGCGCTGGCGGCCCTGGTGCTGATCCTCCTGGCCGCCCCGGTGGCCGGTTTCCTCGGTGGGGGCGCCGCCCAGGACGCCCTTCAGCGCTCCGTCCGCGAGCAGCACCAAGCGCGGCACCTGGTGACGGCCACAGTGGTCCGCAAGCTCGACCGCTCCCCACTGGACGCCGACCCGGAGACGTCCACGGGCCGGGATCTGCGCACCCGCGTCCTCGCCGACTGGACGGCGCCGGACGGCACCGCGCAGCACGGCTCGGTGCTGGCGAGCCTCAAGGACCCGCAGCAGGGCGACGAGTTCCGGATATGGACCGACCAGCACGGCCGGATGGTGGCCGCCCCCTCGACTCCGCGACGGCGTCGACGCACGCGGTCCTCGCCGGCTTCGGCGCGGCCCTGGCGGCCGGCGGTCTCTTGGAGGGCGGCAGACGGCTGATCGTCTGGCGCATGGTCCGCCGCCGGTACGCCCGTTGGGACCAGGCATGGGACAAGGCGGGCCCGGACTGGGGCAGGACGGGCACCGGCAGCTGACAGCCTTCCGGCTCTGGTCAACCCACCAGCCGCGCGCACGCTACGGTGGTCCGGCCGAACCGTTCGGCACAACCCGCGCGCGAGCGAGCAGGAGGGGCGCGCCGGTCTCGATGCCGCGTGCGCGCGCAGGCCCCAGGGGCCCGGCACGGTCGCGGTCCCGACACCGGTGGAAGCCGTCCCGAAGGCGAACGAGCCATCAGTACGACCGAGGTGGGGGCACAGCTACACCATGGCACAGGGCACGGTCCAGGTGACGCACACCGGCACGTCGCGGTGGCGGCGCCGCACGGGTGAGTACGCATCGCTCGCCGCTGCCCTGGAGGCCGCGGCCGACGGAGACGTCCTCACGGTCGCCCCCGGCACCTACCGGGAGAACCTCGTCGTGCAACGCGCGGTGACGCTGCGCGGCCCGGAGGGCTCCCCCGGCTCGGTGCGGATCGCGCCCGTGGACGGCGTGCCGCTGACCGTGCGCGCCTCGGCGGTGGTCCAGGACCTGCACGTGGAGGGCCAGGACGCGGCGGCCCCCGCGGTGCTGGTGGAGGAGGGCACGCCGGAGCTGAGCAACGTACGGGTGGTCACGCGGTCGGCGGCCGGGATCGAGGTGCGCGGCAGCGCCCGGCCCACGGTCCGGCGCTGCGCGGTCGACAATCCGGCGGGCATCGGCATCGCCGTGCTCGACGGTGCGGGCGGGGTGTTCGAGGAGTGCGAGGTCGTCGCGGCCGGCCAGGCGGGCGTGGCGGTGCGCGGCGGCGCCCACCCCCGTCTGGAGCGCTGCCGGGTGCACCACACCTCGGGCTCGGGTCTGTCGGCGACCGGGGAGAACTCGGCGCTGGAGGCGGTGGGCTGCGAGATCTACGAGGTCCGGGGCAGCGGTGTGCAGATCACCGGCCGGGCCACCGCGCACCTCACCGACTGCGATGTGCACCGCACGACGGCCGACGGTGTCACGCTCGACACGGACGCGGTGCTGACGCTCGCCGACTGCCGTATCCACGACATCCCGGAGAACGCGGTCGACCTGCGGTCCCGCTCCGTCCTCACGCTGACCCGCACCACGGTGCGGCAGTTCGGGCGCAACGGCCTGTCGGTGTGGGACCCGGGCACACGCGTGGACGCCAACCAGTGCGAGATCTTCGACAGCACGGGCGACTACCCGGCGGTGTGGGTGAGCGACGGCGCGACGGCGGTGCTCGACTCGTGCCGGGTGCACGACGTGCCGGACGCCCTGTTCGTCCTCGATCGCGGCTCGCGCGCGGACGTCGTCGACAGCGATCTGTCGCAGGTGCGCAACACGGCCGTGTCGGTGAGCGACGGGGCGACCGCGCAGCTCGACGACTGCCGGATCCGGGACGCGGCGACGGGCGCCTGGTTCCGCGACCACGGCAGCGGCGGCACCCTCAGCAACTGCACGCTGGACGGCACCCAGACCGGCGTCATCGTCACCAAGGGCGCCGACCCCACGGTGGAGCGCTGCACGATCGACTCGCCCGCGGAAGCGGGGGTGTACGTCTCGGCCGGCGGCCGCGGCAGCTTCCAGAACTGCCGGGTGACGGGCAGCGGGGGCTACGGCTTCCATGTGATCGACGGCAGCCGTACGAGCTTGCGGAAGTGCCGCACGGAGCGCTGCGCGCGCGGCGGTTACGAGTTCGCGGACAGCGGCGCGGACGCGTCGTCCGGGGCGGGCCCCCTGTTCGAGGAGTGCACCAGCGACGAGAGCGCGGGTCTGCGGGCACCGGCGGCGCGGGAGACGGCCGTGCAGACGGTGAGCCACTCCCCCGGCCTGCTGGGCGCGGTCCCGGGTCAGCGCACCGAACCGGAGCCCCGGTCCCGGCCCCGGTCGCGGAGCCCGAGCAGACGGCCCGCGCCTCCAAGGACGTGCTCGGTGAACTGGACGCGCTGGTCGGCCTGGAGAGCGTCAAACGCGAGGTGCGCGCCCTCACCGACATGATCGAGGTGGGCCGGCGCCGGCAGCAGGCGGGCCTGAAGGCGGCGTCGGTCAAGCGTCACCTGGTCTTCACCGGCTCCCCCGGCACGGGCAAGACGACGGTGGCCCGGCTGTACGGCGAGATCCTCGCGTCGCTCGGTGTGCTGGAGAAGGGCCACCTGGTCGAGGTGTCCAGGGTCGACCTGGTGGGCGAGCACATCGGCTCGACCGCGATCCGCACGCAGGAGGCCTTCGAGAAGGCGCGCGGCGGTGTGCTGTTCATCGACGAGGCGTACGCGCTGTCCCCCGAGGACGCGGGCCGCGACTTCGGCAAGGAGGCCATCGACACGCTGGTGAAGCTGATGGAGGACCACCGGGACGCGGTCGTGGTGATCGTCGCGGGTTACACGGCCGAGATGGAGCGCTTCCTGTCGGTCAACCCCGGGGTGGCGTCCCGCTTCTCACGGACCATCACCTTCAGCGACTACGGCCCCGAGGACCTGCTGCGGATCGTGGAGCAGCAGGCCGAGGAGCACGAGTACCGGCTGGCGGAGGGCGCGGCGCAGGCCCTGCGGAAGTACTTCACGGAAATGCCCAAGGGCCCGGCGTTCGGCAACGGCCGTACCGCCCGGCAGACCTTCGAGGCGATGGTGGAGCGGCACGCGAGCCGGGTCGCCCAGCTCCCCGAGCCGAGCACGGACGACCTGACACTGCTCTACGCCGAGGACCTGCCCGAGCTGCTCTGAGGACCGGCCTCCGCACCCGGCTCGGCCTCCGGCCCGGGCAGGGCTGCTCGGCCGTGTGACGGGGCGCCGGCAGGCCCGGTCGCAGCCGGGCCAGCAGCTTGCGGCGCTCCTCGGCGAACACCGGATCCGCCTGGTAGTCGGAGTGGCCGAGGATCGGTGCGGGCAGCGGGTGCAGGTCGTTGCGGCCGTAGGAGAGGGGATCCTGCAGTGGCACGTGGTCGACCCCGAGGTCGTGGTTGCCGGGCAGGCGCACCGGGCCGCCGATGGGGTCGGTGAGCCGGTAGAGGTTGCGCCAGCAGTCGACCTCCCGGTGCAGGGAGCCGAGCGCGGCGGGGCCGAAGTGGGCCGGGAACCAGCGGCCGTAGAGCCGCTCCAGCGGGGAGCCGTAGGTCAGCAGCGCGACGCGTCGGCGGGTGGACGGGGAGAGCTGCCAGGCCGCGGCGGCGGCGAGCACGCTGCCCTGCGAGTGCCCGGAGATGACCAGCCGTCCGCCGGTGGCGCGGGTCCAGGTCGCGATCCGCCAGGTCAGGTCGGGCACCGCGCGCTCGGCGTAGCAGGGCGGGGCGAAGGGGTGGGCGGCGCGCGGCCAGAAGGTGCCGACGTCCCACAGGATGCCGATGGTGCGGCGGGCCGCGGCGTCCTTGTACGCGCGCCTGCCCCAGGTGACGAACAGTATGAAGCCGAGGCCGATCAGCCAGGAGCCGAGGGCCTGGGCGGTCTCGGCGGCGCCGTGGACGACGGGGTAGGTGCCCTCCGCCGCCTCGCCCGGCGTCTCGTCGGTGGTCAGGGCGCCCACGAGGGCGCCGGCGCCGAGCAGCAGGGTGACGCCGGAGGTGACGGCGACGACGCGGGGTCCCCGGTCGGTGAGGGAGGCCATCGCGCGGGTGTAGGCGATACGGCGGGTGCGGGCGCGGTCCTGGGCCTCGTCCGGGTAGTCGCGGGCCACCGCCTCGCGTTCGGCACCGGCGAGCTGCCAGGCGCGGTGGGCCAGCCAGCCGAAGAGCACCAGCAGCACCACGATCAGGGGCGGGATCACGGACGCCTGCCAGGTCAGCAGGACCGGCGGGCCGTCGATCGACGTCCCGGTGCCGTCCAGCCAGTCGGACACGCGCTGTGACACGCCGCCGGACATCACGCCGCCCAGTGCGCAGGCCAGCATCGCGACGGCCGGTCCGCCGAGGCCCCGCAGCACGGCCCGCCGGTCGGGGTCGGTGCGGTGCAGTGCGTACGCGACGCCGGCGAGGACGATCACGAGCAGGCCCTGGACCAGGGCGAGACCGCCGAAGGTGGCGTCGCCCGGCAGGCGGCCGGCCGACTCCCAGCCGGGGCGCTCCCACCCCGCGTACAGCAGGGCGAGGGCGAGCAGGGCGAGGGCAGCGAGCGGCAGACGTCGTACGAAGCGCTCGTCGAGTTCCCGGTCGATGCGTCTCTCGCTGCGGCCCCGGCGGCACACCACCCAGACCACGGCGACGGCGCAGGCCACCAGAGCGGCCTCCAGGAGCTGGCCCAGGATGTTCAGCACGGCGGGGCCGCCGGGCTCTCGGTCGTGGCGAGCGGCGGCGCTGGCGACCGCGGCGGCGACCGTGACCAGTCCGGCGGCGGTGTGCGCGGCACGGAGCCGGGCCACCAGCCGGCGTCCGTACCAGAAGCCGGGCCGGCCCAGCGCGGACGGACCGTCGCCGTCCTCGTCGGGCTCGGGGTCGCGGGCCGGCGGCTGCTGGGACTCGTAGTCGCTCCAGGTGCGCCGGGACAGGTACCACAGCAGACCGGTCAGGGCGGTCGGGACGAAGGACGCCAGGGCGAGTCTGCGGCCGGGGCTGCTCCACCAGCCGCCGTCCGAGACGGTGGGTGAGAGGAAGCCCAGCCAGGAGTGCCGGTCGGCGCACGCGCGCGTGCCCGCGCACTGCCAGGCCGCCAGGTCGAGGGCGACCTCGCAGGCCGCCGCGACGAGCAGCACCGTCAGAGTGAGCCCCGCGAGCCGCACCAGGAGGCCGTACAGGCGCACGGTGCGGCGGCGGCCCCGGGCGTTGGGGCGCATCCAGTGGGCGAGGTTGACGACCATGAACGGCAGCAGCAACAGCCACAGGGCGCGGGTGCCGTTGCCGGAGGTGAGGTTGCACCAGACGTAGGCCTCGGGCACCGGTCCGTCGCGGCGGCGGCCGTCGGGGCTGGTCTCCGCGTCGACGTCGTCGGCGCGCCGGAAGACGGCCGCGATGCCGTCGCCGGTGATCCGCACCGTGCGCGGATCGTCGAGCATCTCCTGCGGCGTGGTGCCGCCCACGCCGTGGACCAGGAGTTCCAGGGCGGTCCCCGTCTCACCGGGCCGCCGGGCAGGCCGGTCCGGCCCGCCGGTCGAGGCCTGTTCCTGCGCACGTTCCACTGATTCGCACTTCCCCCGTGACACGCCGTCGGCTCTGTCCGTGCGGGCACAAGGATCTCCACTTCTGCGGCGCCGCACACCTCCTGTCACGGAATCTCCCCGATCCGTGACCATGCGGAGAGCTGCAGGTGACATGTGCGCGACGAGCAGTCGGTGGCGCCACCGGCTCCGCGACATGCGAGGATGAGGCGTCCGCGCACCGGAGCCGGGGAGAATGTCCTGGTTGAGGCAGGTGTGCTGGGCCTGACGGACGGCATTGAGGCGAAAGGACCGGAGCGTACGTGAGCGAGAATCAGAACCTCCTCGCGGAGCAGCGGCGATCCCTGATCCTCGACGAGGTCCGCCGCCGGGGCGGGGTCCGGGTCAACGAGCTGACCCGCAAGCTCGGCGTGTCGGACATGACGGTCCGCCGCGACCTCGACGCGCTCGCCCGTCAGGGCGTGCTGGAGAAGGTGCACGGCGGCGCGGTCCCGGTGGTCGAGGCGAGTACGCACGAACCGGGCTTCGAGGCCAAGTCGGGGCTGGAGCTGACCGCCAAGGAGGACATCGCACGGGCGGCGGCCAAACTGGTCGCGCCGGGCGCCGCGATCGCCCTGTCCGGCGGCACGACGACGTACGCGCTGGCGCAGCAGCTGCTGGACGTGCCGGACCTGACGGTGGTCACCAACTCGGTGCGGGTGGCCGACGTCTTCCACGCGGCGCAGCGCACCACGGGTCCCCGGCAGGGCGCGGCCACGGTCGTGCTGACCGGCGGTGTGCGCACCCCGTCCGACTCACTGGTGGGGCCGGTCGCCGACCAGGCGATCGCGGCCCTCCACTTCGACCTGCTCTTCCTCGGGGTGCACGGCATATCGGTCGAGGCCGGCCTGTCCACGCCGAACCTCGCGGAGGCGGAGACGAACCGGCGGCTCGTGCAGTCGGCCCGGCGGGTCGTGGTGGTCGCCGACCACACCAAGTGGGGCAAGGTGGGCCTGAGTTCGTTCGCCTCGCTGGAGCGGATCGACACGCTCGTGACGGACGCCGGTCTGCCGGACGAGGCGCGCGGTGTGGTCGTGGAACACCTGCGACGGCTGGTGGTGGCCGGGGAGCCCGAGGAAGGGGCAGACATCTGACGGGCCGCCAGCTAGGGTGACGCTGCCGGTCACCGCCCGCTCCCGTCCAGGAGGGCTTCGTCCATGGCTCACCGTCTGCGCCCGGTGGGGCTCGACTTCGTCGGGACCGCGCCCGTACGGCACGTCTCCGTGCGGGAGATCTCCGCTCCGGTGGAGGCCGTCTACCGGGCGCTGGAGGACGTGCCCGGCTGGGCCGACTGGTTTCCCCAGGTGACAGCCGCCCGCCCGATCGACGACGGGAAGGGCCGCGACATCCGGCTCATGGGAGGCGTCCGGTTCCGGGAGTCGGTCATCGCGGCGCAGGAACCCGAGGTGTACGCCTATCGCGTCGACGTCACCAACGTGCCCGGGGTGCGCGCGATCGCCGAGGAGTGGCGGCTCGCCCCGGCCGGTACCGGCACGCGGGTGCAATGGACGTTCGCGACCGACGGGACGGCGGCGTACCGGCTCGCCATGAAGCCGGTCCGGGCGGCTCAGGCCAAGGCCTTCCGGGACGCCGTCACGGCGCTGGACCGGAGGCTGATGGCGTCGTAGCGCCGCGGGCCCCGGCAGGGTTCGGGAGGTCTTCTCAGTCGGGCCAGACGCCCGTCTCCAGCAGCGAGTCGATCGCGGCCGTGTACGGCCCGATGTCCAGACCCTGGGCGGCCAGCCAGGTGTCCGAGTAGTACTTGTCGAGATACCGGTCCCCCGGGTCGCACAGCAGCGTCACGACACTCCCCTGCCGTCCCTCGGACACCATCTCCGCGGCGATCTTCAGCGCGCTCCACAGGCCCGTGCCGGTCGAGCCGCCCCCCTTGCGGCCGATGGCGCGCTCCAGTGCCCTCACCGCGGCGACGCTGGCCGCGTCGGGCACCTTCATCATCCGGTCGATCGCGCCGGGCACGAAGCTCGGTTCCATACGGGGCCGGCCGATGCCCTCGATCCGGGAACCGCAGTCGCAGGTGACGTCCGGATCGCCGGTGGTCCAGCCCTCGAAGAAACAGGAGTTCTCGGGGTCGGCCACGCAGACGCGCGTGTCGTACTGCATGTAGTGCACGTAGCGCGCGAGGGTCGCCGAGGTGCCGCCGGTGCCCGCCGTGGCGACGATCCACGCCGGCTCGGGGAACCGCTCCCTGCGCAGCTGCCGGAAGATGGACTCGGCGATGTTGTTGTTGCCGCGCCAGTCCGTGGCCCGTTCGGCGTAGGTGAACTGGTCCATGTAGTGGCCCCCGGTCTCGGCCGCGAGGCGGGCGGACTCCTCGTACATCGTGCGGGGGTCGTCCACGAAGTGGCAGCGGCCGGCGTGGAACTCGATGAGGCGGATCTTCTCGGCGCTGGTCGTGCGGGGCATGACGGCGATGAAGGGCACGCCGATGAGCTTGGCGAAGTACGCCTCGGAGACGGCCGTCGAGCCGCTGGAGGCCTCGATCACCGGGCGGCCCGGGCGGATCCAGCCGTTGCACAGGCCGTAGAGGAAGAGCGAACGGGCGAGCCGGTGTTTGAGGCTGCCGGTGGGGTGGGTGGACTCGTCCTTCAGGTACAGGTCGACGCCCCACCGCTCGGGCAGGGGGAACTGGAGGAGGTGGGTGTCGGCCGAGCGGTTGGCGTCGGCCTGGACTCTGCGGACGGCCTCTTTCAGCCATGCGCGGTAGGCGGCGTCGCTGTGGTCGACGTCGAGGGTCACACCGGTCCGGGTCTGCTGGGGAGTGCTCACGAGGGGGCTCCTAACGCTGCGCGCCGACGACGCGTCGCGCGGCCGACACCCCGATCATATGCACCTTCCCCACGCTTCTCACCTGCATAAACGCACCTTTGAGCCCCCCAAAGCGCCCCCTGGGGCAGGGCCCGGGGCAAGGGGGCGCGCGGTCCCGGGGGCGCACTTGCGTGTGTGCTCCGGGCGCCCCCTGGAGAGGGGGTCTGCTGTACTGGTGCTCGACGCCGGGTGGGGGCAGACTTCAACCGCGGGACCGGGGCCCCGGACGGGGTACCGGCAGGGGTAGGGCGCACCACCGGAGCGAGTCTCCGGACAGGGGCACACTGGATCAGGACACGAGCCTGTGCCGGGTACCGCGCAGCGGGCGGGCCGGTGCACCGACGCGCACAAGGGGGCGGGTGGCATGGCGGAGCCGGAGTTCAGGGCCACGGGCGTGCGGATCGGGAAGCGGCTGCGTTCGCTCACCCGGGCCGGACAGGTCCGGATCAGCGACGGCCGGCTCGAGCTGCTGACCAGCTACGGCAGTGAGATCGACAGCGCGCCGGTGCAGGCGGTGCGCGCTTCCAAGCCCTGGTTCGGCCCCGATGACCGGGCCACGGCGGATCTCAACGGCAACCGCTACCAGCTCACCCTGGGCGACCACGATCCCGCTCCGGGCGAGCCGGGGCCGCCGGCGGCACGGCGCTTCATCGAGGCCGTGCGCAGGGCGGCGGGGCGCGGCGGCTGAGATGTCCGCGAGTTGCGGTACCCCACCCCCTGCGTCACTCTGGTCTCACGTCACTCTGGGTTTACCGGCGATAACGCTGCGAACCAGCCCGCCGGCCACGACAGCGGGCGACAGCGTCACGAAGGCGCCCTGCTGGATCCGAACTCCGTGTTCTTCCGGACCTCACGTCGGGGAGTCGCAGCCGTGATCAGCTACCCAAGCAGGCACTGCACGGTGGAGCTCCAAGCCCTGCCGTCGCGGATCGGCCAGGTCCGCAGAATCGTCTCTGCGCAGTTGCGCTACTGGCATCTGGACGCTCTGATCGACCGGGCCTCGCTCGGGGTGACGGAGCTGTTGTCCAACGTCCACCGGCATGCCCAGCCCGACAAGACGTGCACCGTGGAGATAGAGCTGCTGCTCGACCGGCTCACGGTCTCGGTGCGCGACCACGACCCTCGGATGCCCGTGGTCGACGACGCCGAGCCGCTGGCGACCTGTGGGCGCGGGCTCGCGATGGTGGCCGCCATGAGCGAGAGCTGGGGCGTCCGGCCGGACGGCGAGTCCGGCAAGGTCGTCTGGTTCACCCTCCCGACGTCCTCCGCCGCGGTCGCGGCGCCGTCGCGCCGGGCGCGGCGCACGGTCCTGGAGAAACCCGCGCGCAGGTTCGCGGAGGTCGGGCACGCCGCCGACGGGCTGCTGCCCGAACATGCTCCCGCCCGGTCCGCCGTTGCCGGTTGACCGGGCGTGACCACCGTTCGCACGGGGGTCGCGTGGGCGGACCTCTCGTGCGTCACTCGGTGGCGATGGCGCGCAGCACGTCCAGGCGTGCCGCGCGCCGGCCGGCCGCAGCCCCGCGAGGGCTCCGGCCGTGAGACCCACGAGGGCCACGACCGCCGGCTGCGCGGGCGGCACGGCGAAGGCGAAGGCGCTGTCACTGGCGCCGTCCGAGGCCCTGACGAGGACCCAGCCGAGGAAGGCGCCGAGGGCGAGCCCGCCGGCCGTACCGAAGGCGGCGACCAGCACCGACTCCCAGCGGACCATGGCCCGCAGCTGGGAGCGGGTCTGGCCGACGGCCCGCAGCAGGCCGAGTTCACGGGTGCGTTCGTGCATCGCCAGGGTCAGGGTGTTGGCGATGCCGAGGAGCGCGATGACCACGGCGAGGGCGAGCAGGGCGTAGACCGGGGTGAGCACCATGTCGACGCCGCCGGCCGAGGACTGCGCGTACTCGTCGCGGGTCTGGACCTCCGGGTTGCCGTACCGGGCGGCGGTCTTCTCCACCGCCGCCTTGCCCGCGTCCGTGCTCACGCCGTCCTCGAACGTGACGGCGACGAGGGTGTCGGAGTCCTGGGTGCGGTGCGGGGCCCAGGCGGCGCGGGTGATGACGTAGTCACCGGCGAGTTCGGACTGCCCGTAGACCGCGCGGACGGTGAACGTCTCCTTCCTGCCGTCGGTGAAGGTGAGCTGTGCCTTCTCGCCGGTGGTGAGGTGCTGCCTGTCGGCCTCCTCTTCGGTGATGGCGATGCCGTCGGTGCCGAGGTCGCGCAGGGAGCCGTCGATCATGCCGAGGTCGCCACGGCCACGCGTTGTTGCTGTCCACCGGAGAGTTCGGCGGGCCGGTGGTGGAGCCGGTCACGCAGTCCGACGACGTCGATCAGCGCGTCGATCCACTCCGGATCGCCCCGGCCGCCCGCCAGGTCCAGGGGCAGCCTGATGTTCTCCGCGACGGTGAGGGTCGGCACCAGGTTGTACGCCTGGAAGACGAAGCCCACGCGGTCGCGGCGCAGGAGCGTGAGGCGGCGGTCGTCGAGACCGCCCAGGTCGGTGTCGCCGATGTGGGCGGTGCCCGAGGTGAGCGTGTCCAGACTGGCCGCGCAGTGCATCAGGGTGGACTTGCCGGAGGCCGAGGGCCCCATGATCGCGGTGAAGCGGCCGGCCGGGAAGCTCACGGTCACGCTGTCGAGAGCGCGTACGGCGGTGCCACCACCGCCGTACACCTTCACCGCGTCGACGACCCGGGCGGCGGGCCGCGTGGCCGTCGTGGCGGTCGTCGTGGTCATGCCGCACCTCCCTTGCGGCCGAACTCCTCGCTCAGCACGGACAGCCGGCGCCAGTACTCGTCCTCGTCGATCTCGCCGGAGGCGAAGCGGTGTCCGAGGACGGCGATGGGCGAGTCGTTCCCGACCGGGGGCTGCCGCCAGGGACCGCCGCGGCGGCCGCGCCACACCGTGCGGCGCAGCAGCGCGATGCCGCCGCCGATGACCAGGGCCCAGATCACCGGGAAGAGCAGGATCCACGGGCCGGGACCGCCGTCACCGAAGTTCGCCAGGGTCTGCATGTCGTCCAACTCCTCGGATGCTGTGCTGCCATGTCCTGTCTGTGCTTCCGAGAGTCGTCCCGCGAGGGGTCCCCGGTCGTCGTACGGCCAGCGGCACTGCGCGTACCTCGCGGGGAGTAGGCGGGCGGGTCCCGGGTGCTCCCCGCGGTCTCGACTTCTGTAACTACTGGTATGTACAGTTAGGTCATGAGCACCTCGGAACGGCTGATCGAGTCCACGCGCGAGCTGCTGTGGGAGCGCGGCTACGTCGGCATGAGCCCCAAGGCGATCCTGGAGCGCGCGGGCGCCGGGCAGGGCAGCATGTACCACCACTTCAAGGGCAAGCCCGACCTCGCGCTGGCCGCGATCCGGCGGACCGCCGAGGAGATGCGGGCTACCGCAGCGGGAGTACTCGACGGCCCGGGAACGCCGTACGAGCGCATCGAGGCGTATCTGCGGCGCGAGCGGGACGTGCTGCGGGGCTGCCCCATCGGCCGGCTGACCATGGACCCGGACGTGATCGCCAGCGCCGAGCTGCGCGCCCCGGTCGACGAGACGCTCGACTGGATCCGGGAGCGGATCGCAGGGATCGTCGACGAGGGCAAGGAGCAGGGCCAGTTCGCGCCCTCGCTGGACGGCGGGGAGATCGCCGCGGCGGTCGTCGCGACCGTCCAGGGCGGATACGTTCTGGCCCGCGCCTCCGGCTCCCCCGCCGCGTTCGACGCGGGGGTGCGGGGGCTGCTGTCCCTGCTGGCACCCCGTTCCGCCTGAGGAGGGCCTGAATGCACGCCATGCAGTACGAGCTCACCCTGCCCGCCGACTACGACATGGGAGTCATCCGCGACCGGGTCGCCCGCCGGGGGCGGCTGCTCGACGACTGGGACGGGCTCGGCTTCAAGGCCTATCTGGCGCGCGAGCGCGGTCTGTGCGGCTCGCCGGTCAACCAGTACGCGCCCTTCTATCTGTGGAACACCGTCGACGGCATGAACGCCTTCCTCTGGGGCGGCGGGTTCCAGGGGCTCAGTGACGACTTCGGGCGGCCGTCCGTACGGCAGTGGACGGGGCTCGCGTACGAGGAAGGGGGCGGTGCGCACCCGCGGTTCGCGGTACGGCGGCGCCAATCCGTCCCCGCCTCGGGACCGTTGGCCGAGGCGGTGGAGGACGCGGTGCGGGAGCGCGGCGGCT
>KE354283.1 GCA_000415505.1 Streptomyces afghaniensis 772 | reverse complement strand
CAACCGCTTCCCGACCTCGTGCTCGCACCGGCAGGCCGCGGAGTCCGGCTGCTATCTGGCCTTCGACGGCCCGTCGCACGCCACCACGCGACGGACTGGCGGATGCCCGACGCCGTACGAGCCCTCGCCGACGCCGGGTTCGGCGACCGGCTGCTGCTGGGCGCGGACACCACGACGGCCGCCGCCCGCTCGGTGGGCGGCGGCCCCGGGATGCCACATCTGCTGCGCCGGGTGCGCCCGCGGCTCGTCCGGGCGGTGGGCGAAGACCTGGTGGGGCGCGTCCTCACGGAGAACCCGGGCCGGGCGTTCGCGGTGCCGTGGCGCTGACGGGCGTGGTCCGCCGGTCTCAGCCCGCGGCCTGGTCGTTGTCCTTCATCTCGCCCCAGCCGTGCCAGCGCTCGACCTCGATCCAGGCGCTGACCCGGGGCCGGACGCGGTTGGGGTAGGGCTTGCCGCCGTAGTGCCGGGAGAGCAGGTCGATGTCGGTCAGGTCCTTGTCGTCGTACATCTCGGTGACGCGGCCGATGAGGGTGATGTGGGTGTACCAGTTGTCGTCGGCGAGGACGGTGAGTGTCACGCGCGGGTCGCGGCGCAGGTGCTTCAGGCGGACCCGGCCCTCGTCGAGGTTGATCAGCACCCGGCCGTCCTTCCACGCGTACCACGTGGCGGTGGAGACCGGTGTGCCGTCGGAGCGCAGTGTGGCCATGACGCACGGGTTGGGCCGGCTCAGCAGGGCTTCGGCCTCGGGCGGCAGCGGCGGCTTGGACATGGGGGAACCTCCCGGGTGATCAGGCGGACGGGTTTTCGTCGAAACTCGCGAAGTAGGCGGCGGCCATGTCCTCGTCGCCGTGGCCCTGGGCGGCGGCACGCTCCATGCGGGCGGCGGCGGCTTCGGCCACGTCCAGGCGGACGCCGTGGTCCGCACCGGCCTCGACGATGAGGCGGGCGTCCTTGGCGGCGGTGGTCACCGCGAACTGGGGCGGTGTGAGCCGGTCTTCGAGGACCAGCCCGGACTTGGCGTGCAGATAGCCCATGTCGAGCGGGCCGCCGGCGATGAGGTCGAGGAAACCGCGCGGGTCGATGTCGAGGCCCTTCGCCAGTGCCAGGGCCTCGCCTGCGGCTGCGGTCACGGCGAGGACCCAGCTGTTGGCGACCAGCTTCAGCCGGGTGGCGCCGCCGGCCGCCCCGTCCTCGCCGGCCCACACGGTGCGGGCGCCGACGGCGTCGAAGACGGGCGTCACCGTGTCCCGGCCCTCGACGGGGCCGGCGGCGAGCACGGTCAGCTGCCCGGCTTCGGCGGGCTGGCGGGTGCCCAGGACGGGCGCGTCGTAGAAGACCAGGCCGTGTTCGCGGGCGAAGGCGGCGAGGTCGCCGATGGCCTCGACGCCGGCGGTCGTTGACTGCACCCAGGCGGCGCCCGGGCGCAGGGCGGGGGCCGCCTCCCGCATCGTGTCCAGGGCGGCGGGGCCGTCGTAGAGCATGGTGAGGACGACGTCGGTGTCCCGGACCGCCTGCGCGGGGGTGTCGGCGATGTGCACGCCCTCGGCGGCCAGCGGCTCGGCCTTGGCACGGGTGCGGTTCCAGGCGTGGACGGTGTGCCCGGCGCGCGCCAGGTTGCGGGCCATCGCGGCGCCCATGATGCCGGTGCCCAGGACGCTCACGGTGAGCTTGTCGGTCATGACGTCAACTTCCTCGTTCGTACGGTGCGGGCGAGCCGCCTGCGGTCCAGCCTGCCCGCTCAGGCGCGAGCCTTCCCGGAAGCGGCGCGGGCAAGCCCTTCCAGCCGTGCCCGATGCCCGTCGGGCACCGGATTCGGTCTGCCGGACCAGTTCGGCGGCGGGGCGGCCGATCCGGTCCTCGGAGATGCCACGCCTTCGAGCGTGCCCCGCCACGCCACGGACCCTCAGGCCGAGGATCCACTGTCGATGACCAGGTCGGCGCCGACCACCGCACCGGCCGCGGGCGAGGCGAGATAGAGCACCGCGGCCGCCACTTCTTCGGCCTCCGCGACCCGGCCGAGCGGGTTCTCCGTCTTCATGCGCCGGGCACGGTCGGCCTCGGTCTCGCCGGGCCGCAGCGACATGGGAGCGGCCGAGGCACCGGGGCTGACCGCGTTGATGCGGATGCCCTGGTGGATGTGGTCGAGTGCGGCGGCCCGGGTCAGCGCGGAGACCGCCGCCTTCGACGCGATGTACGCGGCGGCGTTGGGGATGCGCCGGTGTGCTCCCAGGTTGGAGGAGATATTGACGATGGTGCCACCGCCGTTCTCCTTCATGTGCGCGATCTCGTGCTTCATGGCCAGCCAGACCCCGGTGACATTGGTCCGCAGCACCGCGTCCCAGTCCTTCTCGCTCACCTCTCCGACGGGCACGGTGCCGCGGAGTATCCCGGCGTTGTTGACCGCGATGTCCAGCCCGCCGAAGCGGGTAACGCTCTCGCACACAAGGCTTTGGAGCTGGTCGGAGTCGGTGACATCGGCGGTGACGGCGGTGGCCGCGCCGCCGACGGCCTCGATGAGACCGGCCGTCTCGTCCAGGGAGGCCGCGGTGCGCCCGGCGACGACCACGGATGCGCCCTCGGCGGCGAACGCGAGCGCCATCGCCCGGCCGAGGCCGGAGCCTGCGCCGGTGACGAGGACGGTCTTGCCGGTGAAGCGGTTCATTTCGATGACTCCCTTGAACGATGGGTTACTTGGTGCGGTGGGTCAGGAGGGCGACGGCGGCGAGAGCAACCCCGGTCGAGGCCAGGGAGGAGGCATCGCCGCCGAGCGTGAGCAGGATCGCGAACAGGACCGTCGGACCGGATTCCATCGCCGTGTTCAGCACGCCGCCCGCGAGCCCGGTCTGGTGCTGCGGCACCCCTTCCGTGGTGAGTACGGCGGCTCCTGCGAAGACGGCCGCCGTGCCGGCCGGCAGCAGCACGAGGCCCGGCAACAGTCCAGACCCGTACGGGATGTGTGCGTCGGTACCGGTGAGCGCGAGGAGGGCGAGCCCGGCCGCGCCGACGGCGAGCCCGGCGACTGTGACGGTTCGGACCCCGTGCCGGCCGATGAGATGTCCTGCCGCGCGGCCCGAGACGATCAGCGCAACAGCGAACGGTAAGAACGCCGCCGAGGTCCGCAGCGGTGACCAGTCGCGCACCTGCTGGAGGTGGAGTGAGAGGACCACGAAGGTCATCGAGGTTGCGCAGGCGCTCAGTGCGATGGCAGCGAGGGCGAGGACGCGCCGCCGGTCGAGCAGGAAGCGGGGCGGCAGCAGTGGGTCGCGGGCGCGGCGCTCGGCATACCGGAACCCGACCAGCAGCGCGGCCCCGGCGAGCAGTGGCACGAGCACGCCGGCCGACCACCAGGGGCGGGTGTCGGTGACGACGAGCCCGTAACTGGCCAGGGTGATCCCGGTGGTGGCGAGAAGAGCACCCGGCAGGTCGAGAGTCCTGCCCCGGCTCGGCATGGTGTCCGGCAGTAACCGGGGCGTGAGGGCGAGGGCCGCGAGGGCCACCACGAGCGGTACGGCGAAGATGCAACGCCAGGACCACAGCGCCGAGATGACGCCGGAGAGCAGGTTGCCCGCGGTCGCGCCGAGTACCGAGAGCCCGCCCCAGGTGGCCATCGCCCCGCTGTATGCGGCGGCGGAGGGCAAGGCGGCGCGCAGCACGGCCATGGCGGCGGGCGCGATCAGAGCCGCCCCCGCGCCCTGCGCGAAGCGCGCGGCGAGCAGAGTCCCGGTGCCGGGGGCGAGCGGGGCGACGGTCAGAGCGGCGGCAAAGAGGACGAGGCCCGCGGTGAGGGCGCGCCGCCCGCCGTAGCGGTCGGCGAGGCGTCCGCCGAAGAGCAGCAGTCCGGCAAAGGTCAACCCGTAGGCGGCGCTGAGCAGGATCAAGTCGGCGCGCTGCAGGCCGAATTCGTGCCCGATGGCGGGCAGCGGTACGGCGATCGAGGCAAGCGTGAAGATCAGCGTGGTCTGGACGCTGCCGAGGAGGACGAAGACGCACCGCTGCTGTGTGGCGGCAGCGGCTGCGGCGTCCGTGGCGGTCATGCTCCCCCCTGATTTTTGACCGATCAGTCCAGTATTTGGCACGCCGAAGGCCGCCCGGTGCTGCGGCGGGTGTCGTTCAGTCCAGCAGGGCCAGCGCCTGCTCGGCCGCGTCCCGCACCCGGGCGGGGTCGTTCGACGCCTTGCCGACGACGCGCAGACCCTGCAGCAGGACGAACAGCATGCGAGCCAGCGCGCGCGGATCACGGTCCTCGGGCATCTCACCCTGAGCCTGGGCGCGTACGAGCGCGGAGTGCAGTGGGGTCTCGACGTGCTCCCAGCTGATCTCGACCCGGCGGGCCGCCGCGGGATCGTGCGGGGCCAACTCGGCTGCGGTATTGGTGACGAAGCAGCCGTTCAGCCGGCCTTCCGGGGATGCGGCCTCAGCGGCGAAGCGGCGCACCACCGCCCGCACCGCGGGCAGTGCGGGGCCCGGCTGGGACAGCTCGGCCAGGAGAAGCGGGTCGCGCATCTCGGCGTACCGGTCCATGGCTTTCAGGTACAGCTCGTGCTTACTGCCGAAGGTTGCGTAGATGCTGGCCCGACCGATGCCGAGGTGCTCGACGAGGTCACTCATCGACGTCGCTTCGTAGCCGCACCGCCAGAACAGCTCAAGGGCCGACTGCAGTGCGGCGTCCGGATCGAATTCCTTGGTCCTGGCCACACCGAAGACCATAGGCGTATCCAGAACGGTCGGTCAAATAAGTGCGAGCGCGCGCCGGCCGGTGGTGTGCTGCCCCACGATTACGGGAGGGAGTTGAGAGACGCCATCGGTCACACTGCCTACGTGAGCGCCCCGAGCGGATCGTCCAGCACCGGCTGCCACGCCAGTTCCGCGGCGCCGACCAGGCTGTTGTGGTCGAGGGTGCACGGCAGGATGGGGACGCCGCCGCTCTGGCCCCACAGGCTGCGGTCGGCCACGACGGCGCGGAGGCGGTCGGGGTCGGCGTCGAGAGGGTGCGGTGCAGGCCGCCGAGGATGATGCGGTCCGGGTTGAGGATGTTGACGAGACCGGCGAGTCCGAGGCCGAGCCGGTCGATGAGGGTCTCGGTGGCGGTACGCACACCCGGGTCGTCGTAGTGGTGGCGGACGAGGTCGATGGACTGCTGGAGCAGGGACACCTCGGGGCCGGGTTCGCGGCCCGCCGCCGTGAGGAAGGCCAGTGGATCGGTCTCCACGTCCAGGCAGCCGCGGCTGCCGCAGTGGCAGGGGCGGCCCTCGGGGTGCACGGTGAGGTGGCCGACCTCCAGCGCGAGGCCCGAACTGCCCCGGTGCAGGCGGCCGTCGAGGACGAGTGCGCCGCCGACGCCCCGGTGGCCGGTGGCCACGCACAGCAGATCGCGGGCACCGCGCCCGGCGCCGTGCCGGTGCTCGGCGAGCGCGGCGAGGTTGACGTCGTTCGCGGCGAACGCCGGTCCGTCGAGGCCGGCCGCGCGCACCTGCTCGGCGAAGATGTCCCTGACGGGCGCGCCCGCGGGCCAGGCCAGGTGCAGCGGGTTGAGCGCCAGGCCTTCGGGTTCGGCGACCGCGGACGGTACGGCGAGTCCCGCGCCCACGCACCGGCGTCCGGTCTCCCGCAGCAGCTCGGCGCCCGCCGTGACGACGGAGGCGAGCACTTTCGCCGGGTCGGCGTCGACGACCTCGCAGCCCGGCGCGGTGGCCACGATCCGGCCGCCCAGCCCGACCAGCGCCGCCCGGAACCCGTCGGCGTGCACCTGCGCGGCGAGCGCGACGGGCCCGTCCTCGGCGATGGCCAGCTTGTGCGAGGGCCGGCCCTGCGAGCCCGCTGCCGCGCCGGGCCGGGCGTCGACCCGGATCAGCCCGAGCGCCTCCAGTTCGGCGGCGACCGCTCCGGCCGTCGCCCGTGTCACCCCGAGTTCGGCGGTGAGCACGGCCCGGGTCGGCGCGCGTTCGGTGTGCACGAGCTCCAGCGCGGGCCCGAGGGCTCCGCGCCCCCGGTCCAGCCGCGTCCTCGTCGAGGTGCTCCCATCCCCCGCCGGCCGGGGGTCCGCCTTCCCGCTCATGAGGGCGAGTCTCCCATGATCCGTAGGGCCGCGGCCCTTACAGGCCGCTGACCCGGAGCGTGATGTTGAGCCGTCCGGTCAGGCCAAGACCGGCCGGTGCCGTGCCTCCGTGTACCCGGGGGACCCCGTGGTAGGCGAGCCGGGACGGGCCGCCGAAGACGAACAGGTCGCCGCTGCGCAGCTCGACGTCGGTCCAGGGCCGGGTGCGGGTCTCGGTGTTGCCGAAGCGGAACACGCAGGTGTCGCCGAGGCTCAGCGACACCACCGGCGCGTCCGACTTCTCGTCGCTGTCGCGGTGCATGCCCATCCGGGCGTCGGCGTCGTAGAAGTTGATCAGGGCGATGTCGTACGCCGGCGCCGGTCCGCCGAGTGTGTCGCGCACCGCCCGGCGGCCCAGGTCGCCCAGCCACTCCGGGAACGGTTTCACCGGGGCGCCGTCGCCGTCGACGACCGTGCCGGCGTAGCCGTACGGGTACCAGTGCCGGCCGAGGCAGACCTGCCGGGCGGTCATGGTGCCGCCGGGGGTGCGGACCGTGCGCAGGCCGGCCGGTGGGCGCGCCCACGCGCGGCAGGCCTCCAGCAGCTCGCTCTGGCGCTCGGCGTCCAGCCAGTCCGGCATGTGCACCGCGCCGGGCGCCACCTGCGTACGGGCTCGGGGGAACAGTTCGCCGTCCATGCCTCCCATCCTCGCCGACCTCGGCTGAGCTGCGGCTCGGCCGGGGGCACTAGCCTGGACGCACGATGAACGACCGTATGACGACGCCCTGGGGCGAGCTCGCGCTGACCCGTTTCCCCGAGAACCCGCGCGACAGGCTGCGCGCCTGGGACGCCTCCGACGAGTACCTGCTGAGGTATCTGGCGCAGGAAGGGATTCCGCTGTCGGGCACGGTCGTGGTCGTCGGGGACCGCTGGGGTGCCCTGGTCACGGCGCTCGCGGAGCACCGCCCGGCGCAGATCACGGACTCCCACCTGACCCAGGAGGCGACCCGGGCCAACCTCGCGCGGCACGGTGTCGAGCCCGGCGCGGTCCGGCTGCTCACCACGCAGGATCCGCCGCCCGGCCGTGTCGACGTTCTGCTCGTGCGGGTACCGAAGAGCCTGGCGCTGCTGGAGGACCAGTTGCTGCGGCTGGCTCCGGCGGTGCACGCGGGGACGGTCGTCGTGGGCACGGGCATGGTGAAGGAGATCCACACCTCGACGCTGCGGCTGTTCGAGCGGATCCTCGGCCCGACCCGCACCTCGCTCGCCGAGAAGAAGGCCCGGCTGATCTTCTGCACGCCGGATCCCGCGCTGGAGCGGCCCGCCAGTCCGTGGCCGTACGTCTACACGCTCCCGGAGGGCATCGGGCCGGCGTCGGGGCGCACCGTCGTGAACCACGCGGGTGTCTTCTGTGCCGACCGGCTCGACATCGGCACCCGGTTCTTCCTGGAGCATCTGCCGAGCGGCGGGGGCGGCCGGCGGGTGGTGGACCTGGGGTGCGGCAACGGCGTGGTCGGTACGGCGGTGGCGCTGGCCGATCCGGCGGCCGAGGTGCTGTTCGTGGACGAGTCGTTCCAGGCCGTGGCCTCGGCGGAGGCGACGTACAAGGCGAACGGGGTGCCGGGGCACGCCGAGTTCCGGGTCGGAGACGGGCTGGCGGGTGTGCCGTCCGGCAGTGTCGATCTGGTCCTGAACAATCCGCCGTTCCACTCCCATCAGGCGACGACGGACGCCACGGCCTGGCGGATGTCCTCCGGGGCACGGCGTGCGCTGCGGCCGGGCGGTGAGCTGTGGGTGATCGGCAACCGGCATCTGGGCTACCACGTCAAGCTGCGCAAGCTGTTCGGCAACAGCCGGCTGGTGGCGAGCGACCCGAAGTTCGTGGTGCTGAAGGCCGTCAAGCGGTAGCCGCGCATAGGGTCTGGAGGGTCCGCGCCACTGTCCGGGTCAT
>KE354282.1 GCA_000415505.1 Streptomyces afghaniensis 772 | reverse complement strand
GCTCGCGGGGCAGGGCGGAGGTGGTGGAGCGGCCGTCGAGAGTGACGGTGACCTGGCTGACCGGGCCGGAGGGGCCTGCCTCGGCGTGGTGGACCTCGCGTACGGGTTCGTCGTCGGCGTAGAACAGCTCCTGGTGGACGCGGTCGCCCGGCACACCGAGGCCGGACAGGACCTCTTGGGCGGCGCGGACCATGCCGTGCGGCCCGCACAGCCACCAGTGGTCGGCGGACTCCACGTCGACCAGCGCGTCGACGAGTGCCGACAGCCGGGCGGCGTCGAGACGGCCGGAGAGCACCTCGGCCTCGCGGGGCTCACGGGAGAGGACGTGGGCGAGCTGGAACCGCGTCGGGTAGAGGTCCTTCAGGTCGGCCAGGTCGTCGGCGAACATCACCGTGCCGGTGCGGCGGTTGCCGTAGAGAAGGGTGACGGTCGAGCGGTCGTCGGTGGCCAGGACGGACTCGGCGATGGAGACCATGGGCGTGATGCCGGAGCCGGCCGCGATGAGCACGTGGTGGCCGGGGGTGGTGAGGTCGGGCGTGAAGGCGCCGGTGGGGGCCATCACCTCGACGGTGTCGCCGGGGCGCACCTCGTGCACCAGCCAGGAGGAGAACAGGCCGCCGGGTACGACCCGGACACCGATGCGCGGTGCCGTGCCGGCGGGTGAGCAGATCGAGTACGAGCGGCGCTCGTCGCGGCCGTCGACCTCGCGCCGCAGGGTGAGCGACTGGCCGGGCGCGAAGGCGAACTCCTCGGCCAGCTCGGCCGGGATGTCGAAACTGACGGCCACCGCGTCCTCGCACAGCGGCTGCACGGCGGAGACCCGCAGGGGGTGGAAGACCGGACGCCGGCGGGCTCGCGGGCGCGGCGCCGGGCGGGGCCGGCTGCATCAGGTCCTCCATCAGATCTCCTTGACGTACTCGAACGGCTCGCGGCAGGCGAGGCAGCGCCACAGCGCCTTGCAGGACGTGGCGGCGAAGCGGGAGGTCTCCTCGGTGTCCGCGCTGCCGCAGCGGGGGCAGGCCACGGAGCGGCGGATCGGCGCCAGCACGAGCGGGACCGGTCCGGCGGCGCGCGCGGGCGNGGCCCCGGCGGGGCGATGCCGTGTTCGGCGAGCTTGCGGCGGCCTTGCGGCGTGATCCAGTCGCTGGTCCACGGCGGGTCGAGGACGGTGCGGATCTCCACGCGCGCGTAGCCGGCGTCCTTGAGCCGGGCGGCCACGCCGGCGCGCATCTCCGCCATGGCCGGGCAGCCCGAATAGGTCGGGGTCAGGCTCGCGACCACCGTCCCGTCCGAGTCCAGGGACACCTCGCGCAGCACTCCGAGGTCGGCGAGCGTGAGCATGGGCAGTTCGGGGTCGGGCACCTGCTCGGCAACGCGCCGGGCCCGTCGCACGTCCAGGGTCGTCGTCACCATGTCGCCTCCGGGTGGGCGCGGGCCACGCCCTGCAACTCGGCCAGCAGCGGGGCGAGATGCTCGGTGTGCTCCCCGGTGCGGCCCGAGCCTGGCAGCGGCCGGTAGACGGGCATGGGCAGCCCGGCCGCCTCGGTGACCTGGCGCAGGACGGCGACTACCTCGTCCCGCGCGTCGAACGCCGTGAACAACTCGCCCAGGTAGGGCGCCACCTGCTCCAGCGCCTTGCGTGTCCGGCGGTGGGATTCCTCGGTGCCGTCGCCCAGCCGGACCACCCACTCGGCCGCGTACTGCCGGTGGTAGGCCAGTTCCTTCACACCCTTGGCGGCGATCGCCGCGAGCACCGGGTCGCGGTGGGCGGTGAGCCGCTCGAAGTGCGCGAGGCGCCAGCTTGCGAACACGAGCAGCCGCACGATCGAGAACGCGAAGTCGCCGTTGGGCACTTCGGCCAGGCGTACGTTGCGGAACTCGCCGGCGTCACGGAAGTAGGCGTAGGCGTCCTCGCCGCGCCCGGTCCCGTCGACCTGGCCCGCGCGGGAGTACAGCAGGCGGGCCTGGCCGAGCAGATCGAGCCCGATGTTGGCCAGCGCCACCTCCTCCTCCAGCTCGGGCGCCCGGGTGGTCCACTCGGCCAGCCGCTGGGCGGAGACCAGGGCGTCGTCGGCCAGGGTGACGCAGAGGTCGGCCAGTTCCCCGGCGTCCACACCGTCGGGGACGGCGGTGTCGACGCCGTGCAGGGGGTCCTCGAAGCCGGTGCCGTACGCCCAGCGGGTGTCGTCCTCGTGTCCCTCGGCGAGGGTCATGTAGACGTGGTCGTCGCTCATGCCCTCTCCTCAGATGTGCGGGACGTCGTCGGGGATGTCGTAGAAGGTCGGATGCCGGTAGACCTTGTCCGCGCTGGGCTCGAAGAACGGGTCCTTCTCGTCGCGGGTCGAGGCGGCGATGTGCTCGGAGCGCACCACCCAGATGCTCACGCCCTCGTTGCGCCGCGTGTACAGGTCACGGGCGTGCGTGAGCGCCATGCGGTCGTCGGCGGCGTGCAGCGAGCCCACGTGGACGTGGTTCAGCCCGCGCTTGCCGCGCACGAACACCTCGTACAGCGGCCAGTTCTGCTTCCCGTCGGTCATGCCACCGCTCCCTTCTCCGCGCGTACGGCCTGCTTGGCCGCGTGTGCGGTGGCCGCCTCACGCACCCAGGCGCCCTCCTCGTGGGCCGTCCGGCGCCGCTCCATCCGCTGGGCGTTGCACGGGCCGTCGCCCTTGATGACCCGCATCAGCTCGTCCCAGTCCGGGGTGCCGAAGTCGTGGTGCCCGCGCTCCTCGTTCCAGCGCAGCTCCGGGTCGGGCAGCGTCACCCCGAGCTTCTCGGCCTGCGGGACGGTCATGTCGACGAACCGCTGACGCAGCTCGTCGTTGCTGTGCCGCTTGATCTTCCAGGCCATCGACTGCGCCGAGTTGGGCGAGGCGTCGTCCGGCGGGCCGAACATCATCAGCGACGGCCACCACCAGCGGTCCACCGCGTCCTGCACCATCTCCCGCTGCTCCTCGGTGCCGCGCATCATCGTCATCAGCAGCTCGTAGCCCTGCCGCTGATGGAACGACTCCTCCTTGCAGATCCGCACCATCGCCCGCGCATACGGCCCGTACGACGACCGGCACAGCGGCACCTGGTTGCAGATCGCCGCCCCGTCCACGAACCAGCCGATCACCCCGACGTCCGCGAAGGACAGCGTGGGGTAGTTGAAGATCGACGAGTACTTCTGGCGGCCCTCGATCAGCCGCTCGGTCAGATCCGCGCGGTCGGCGCCCAGCGTCTCCGCCGCCGAGTACAGATAGAGCCCGTGCCCGGCCTCGTCCTGGACCTTCGCGAACAGAATGGCCTTGCGGCGCAGCGATGGCGCGCGCGTGATCCACTCGCCCTCCGGCTGCATGCCGATGATCTCCGAGTGCGCGTGCTGCGCGATCTGCCGGACGAGTGTCTTCCGGTAGCCCTCCGGCATCCAGTCTCGCGGCTCGATCCGCCGGTCCCGCGCGATCGTCGCGTCGAAGTGCTCCTGGAGAACCGGCTCGGTGCCGCCCGACCCCGCGGGGCTGGAGTGTGTCGTGTCCATCCGTCCCACTTCCCAACCGACCATTCGTTCGGTCCATCATAGAACGACCCCGCGCGCCTTGGTAAGCCCCTGATCCTTGACAGGCCTCGAGGCGGCTGGATTACTTGGCAGCGCCGAAGCTAACCGAATGGTCGGTCGGGTTACAAGGTGGTGCGTGAAGTGAGACGTACAGCTGACACGGCGGCTGGACAGCGGCGGGGCGAACCTCTCCCTCACGACCTGCTGGATGACGCTGAACGCCTGACGCGCGAGGGACTGCGCGAGCTCCAGCTCGACCGGCTGCGCCGGAGCCTGCGCCACGCCTACGACAACGTGAAGACGTACCGGAAGAAGTTCGACCAGGCCGGTGTCACGCCCGACGACTGCCGGACCTTGGCGGACCTGTCGCGCTTCCCCTTCACGACCAAGGCGGATCTGCGCGACACCTATCCGTTCGGCATGTTCGCCGTCCCCATGGACCAGGTCCGCCGCGTCCACGCCTCCAGCGGCACCACCGGCCGCCCCACGGTCGTCGGCTACACGGAGAACGACCTGTCCATGTGGGCCGACCTGGTCGCCCGCTCGATCCGCGCCGCCGGCGGGCGCCCCGGGCACAAGGTGCACAACTCCTACGGCTACGGCCTGTTCACCGGCGGCCTCGGCGCACACTACGGGGCCGAGCGGGCCGGGTGCACCGTCATCCCCGCCTCAGGAGGCATGACCGCACGCCAGGTGCAGATCATGCAGGACTTCCAGCCCGAGATCATCATGGTCACCCCGTCCTACATGCTCACCCTCCTCGACGAGTTCGAGCGTCAGGGCGTCGAACCCCGCTCCACCTCACTGAAGGTCGGGATCTTCGGTGCCGAGCCGTGGACGGAGGAGATGCGCCGCGAGATCGAGGAGCGGATGGACCTCCACGCCGTCGACATATACGGCCTGTCCGAGGTCATCGGCCCCGGCGTGGCCCAGGAGTGCGTGGAGACCAAGGACGGCCTGCACGTGTGGGAGGACCACTTCTACCCCGAGGTCGTCGACCCGCTCACCGGCGAGGTGCTGCCCGACGGCGAGGAGGGCGAACTGGTCTTCACCTCCCTCACCAAGGAAGCCCTGCCGGTCGTCCGCTACCGCACCCGCGACCTGACCCGGCTGCTGCCCGGCACGGCCCGGCCCGCCTTCCGCCGCATCGAGAAGATCACCGGCCGTTGCGACGACATGATCATCCTGCGTGGGGTGAACGTCTTCCCCAGCCAGATCGAGGAGATCGTCCTGCGCACGCCCGGCGTCGCCCCGCACTTCCAGATCGAGCTGTCCCGGCGCGACCGGATGGACCACATGACCGTCCGCGTCGAAACCCGCCCCGGCACGCCCGCCGGCCTGCGCGACGCCGCCGCCCGCGCGATCGCCAAGGGCGTCAAGGACGGAGTCGGCGTGACCGTCGACGTGTCGATCGTCGAACCGGAGACCCTGGAGCGCTCCCTCGGCAAGCTCCGCCGGGTCAAGGACCTGCGCGGCGAGCGGTGATCCTGCCCTCACAGGCAGCTCCGCGCCTCGGCAGCGGTCACCCTCTCCGGCGTGCCGGTTTCGGACGCTGCCGGTTTGCGGATCAGGAGCAGGGCCGCGTCGTCGTGCAGCCGGCCGCCGACATGGGCCAGCAGTTCGTCGTGGAGCGCGCCGAGGGTGCGGGACGGCTCGTGGGACACGTGCCGCTCCAGTCCTTCGGCGAGCTGATAGAAGGCCCGCCCGTGGTCCCGGGCTTCGGTGACCCCGTCGGTGTAGAGCAGCAGCTGGTCGCCGTCGGTGAAGGGGAGCTCATGGAGGCTGGGCCCGTGACCGGCGAGGGCGCGCAGCCCGAGGGGCGGGGACGGATGAGCGGGCTCCACCGGTGTGACGCTCCCGCAGGAGCGCACCAGCAGCGGCGGCGCGTGCCCGCAGTTCACCACCTCCAGGTGCCCGTCGCGCGGGTATCCGGCGACCACGGCGGTGACGAAGTCGTCGTGACCGAGGTTGCGCGCCAGACTCCGCTCGATCCTGTCGACCACGGCGAGGAGGTCGGGCTCGTCGTGGGCGGCCTCGCGGAAGACACCGAGCACCAGCGCGGCCGTCCCCACGGCGGGCAGCCCCTTGCCCCGCACATCCCCGACGATCAGCCGCACCCCGTGCGGTGTGGGTATCAGGGCGTAGAGGTCCCCGCCGATGCGGGCCTCGGCCGCCGCGGCGCTGTAGCGGACGGCCGCCTGGAACGGTCCGACGGTCGACGGCACGGGCTTGAGCAGCGCGTGCTGGGCGGTCTCCGCGACCGAACGGACGGCCGCGAGCACCCGCTCCCGGCGCACCCGCAGCACGCCGGCCAGGCCGCTCGCGAGGGTGACGGCCGTCAGGGCCGACAGCACGGCGGCCAGTTCCCGGTCCGGCATACCGTCCTGGATGCCGAGAGTCAGGCAGGACACGACGGCGAGCAGGCCTACCCAGAGGACTCCGCGCGGGCCGTTGGTCGTGGCAGCGAGGGCGGGACCGGCCGCCAGCAGGGGCAGCCAGATCATCCCGGCTCCGCCGGCGAGGTCGACGAGCACGATGACGGTGACGATCAGTACCGGCAGGACGGGCGTACCGGCGGCCAGCTGCGCGACGAGACGTCTGCGCGCCGAGTTCCCGGCACCGGCCACTCGGTTGCTGAACGGCCGTACGGCCCAGTGGTCGTCACCAAGGTCTCGGGGGTGGCTCATGTCGGTATCCGTGGTCCTCGCCTGTGAGTGGGGCGCCGGGCTGGGGAAGCGCCCCGGAAATGTCTGTTTCATCCAGAAAACGGGGTGAGCTGGGGCACCGGCAAGGAGCGGATTTTCAGATAGTGAGCGAGAGGCTGCGGGTCACGCGGCTCGCGGTCGGGAGCAGGCGATTGCTGATCTCCGGCAGTCGGGAGAGCCGGCTCGCGGGCAGTGAGACGCCGAGGGAGCCGAGTGTGTCCCCGCTGTAGACCGGGACGGCGACGCACACCGTGCCGAGGGCGTACTCCTCCAGGTCCGTGACGGCCGGGGCCAGGGGTGAGGTGGCCAGCCGCCGGAGCAGTTCCGGGGGGCTGGTGATCGTCCGCGGGGTGAGGTCGGCGAGGTGGTGGCGGGAGAGGTAGTCCTTGCGGGCCTCCTCGTCCAGTTCCCTGAGCACGGACTTGCCGAGGGCGGTCGCGTGTCCCGCGTCCTCGAAGCCCACCCAGAGATCGACGCGGGGCGTCCCGGGACCGTCGACGATCTCGGCGACCCGGATCTCACCCTCCTCGTAGAAGGTGAGATAGGCGGGGGTCGCGAGCTCGTCCCGCAGCGCGGCGAGCGTGGGCCGGACGCGGCTGAGCAGCGCCTGCGCACGGCCCGTGGTCTGGAGGTTGTGCAGCTTGTCGCCGAGGACGAACCCACCGTCGTCCAGCTTCCGCACGTAGCCGTCGTGCACCAGTGTCCGCAGCAGGTGATAGGCGGTGGCCAGAGGCAGGCCGGTCTCACGCGCCAGTTGCTTGGCCGGCGCGCCGTTCTGGTGCGCGCTCACCGCCTCCAGCAGCCGCATGGCCCGCTGGACGGAGCTGATGAGCGTAGGGCCTTCTTGCGCACCCATAGGACCAGGGTACGGCGCGGGCAGGGCAGGGACGAGACGGCCGCCGCCCCGACCGACGCCGGCTGCCGCCCGGCGGCTACCGGGGCGCAGGAGGCGCGGTCGAGGCGCGGACCACGAGTTCGACCGGGGGGTCGTTCGCCGGTGGCAGTTGCGTGTCCGGCTGCTCGATGGCCTGCACCAGGAGCCGGAGTCCCTCTCGCGCCACGGCGTCGAACGGCTGGCGCACCGTGGTCAGCGGTGGGGTCACGTACGCGGCGACGGGGACGTCGTCGAAGCCGACCACGCTGACGTCGTCCGGCACGCGCCGCCCGGCCTCCGTCAGGGCGCGGATCACACCGATGGCCATGTCGTCGTTGGCGGCGAACACGGCGGTGACGTCACCGTCGGCGGCGAGGGCGCGGCCCGCCTCGTGGCCCGACGCGGCCGACCAGTCGCCGACGAGCACGGCCGGCTGCTCCGTGCCCCGCGCGGTGAGGGCGCTGCGCCAGCCCTCCCGGCGGTCCCGGGCGGCGAACCACCGTTCGGGGCCCGCGAGGTGGTGGACCGTCCTGTGGCCGAGGTCCAGCAGGTGTTCGGTGGCCGTGCGGGCGAGGAGTTCGGCGCCGACACCCGCGGCGACGGTCCGGGTGCCGCCGAACACCACCGGCGCTCCGAGGACGAGAACCGGCACGTCGACACTGAGGGAGACCGTTCCCTCGTCGATGGGCTCGGAGACGACGATGCCGTCCACGCCCTGCTCCAGCAGCGACTCCACGGCGCCGACGACACCTCCCGGGTCGCCTTCCAGGGTGTTGACCACCCGCAGCGCGTATCCCGCGTCCCGCGCGGCCCGCTCGACGCCGATCAGGAGCGAGGCGGGCCCGTAGAGGGCGGTCCCGAGCGTGACCACGCCGATGGAGCGGGTCCGCCCGGAGGCCAGTGCCCTGGCCGCGCTGTTCAGCCGGTAGCCGAGTTCCCCGGCCGCTTCCAGCACCCGCCGGCGCACCTCGTCGGAGACGTACCGCTCCCCGTTGAGGACCCTCGACACCGTCTTCTGCGAGACGCCGGCCAGCCGGGCCACGTCCACGCTGCGCGGCGCGGTGCCGCCGGCCCGTCCTGCCCCTCGCGTCATGCGTCTCTCCCTGGGTCCTGATGTCCTGCCGGACTGCGCAGTCATGCGTACGCAGTGAAACGGGCCGCGTCAAGAAGCGGGGCGTGCGCTCAGTCCGTCACCGGAGCCTCAGCTGTCGGCCAGGGCGCGGTCGAAGAGGGGGAGCAGGCGGTCCCAGTGGCGCTGCAGGCCGGCGGGGTCGAAGGCGTCGGTGTCGGACATGGTGAAGCCGTGGACGGTGCCGGGGTAGATCTCGGAGGTGTAGCGGACACCGGCGGCGTCCAGGGCCTGGTTCAGCTCGCCGAGGGCCTCGGGTGTCAGGTCGCTTTCGGCGTGGCCGAAGTGGACCTGGGCGGTGATCCCGGCGAGGGCTTCGGGCCCGTCCGCGCCGACGGGGCCGTGGAATGCGGCGACGGCGGCCACTTGGCCGGGGTGCGCCGCGGCGGTGCGGGTCGCGAGGAGGCCGCCTATGCAGTAGCCGGTCACCGCGACCGGTCCGGCGCCGACCTCGGGCCGGGTGGTGAGGAACCTCAGGTAGGCGTCGGCGTCGCTCAGGACACGTTCGGCGGTGTGCTCCTCGATCAAGGGCATCACCTGGGCCATGAGCGCGGGCCTGACCTCTTCTCCGATGTGCTCGGGCAGGTCGATCACCGGTGCCGCGCCGTGCCGGTAGAAGGGGTTGGGGACGAGCACGTAGTACCCGTGCCCGGCCAGTTCGCGTGCCATCTCCCGCAGCACGGGGCGGATACCGAAGCCGTCCGCGTACATCAGCACCCCAGGGTGCCGCTCGCCGTGGTCGGGGAAGGCGGCGAAGGCGTCGGCCCGGCCGTCCGTGGTGGGAATCTGCAGCATCTCGGTGGGCATGAATTCTCCTGTCGTGGTTGATGTGTCGGTCTGTGATCAACACGACGGAGGTGGAGCCCGCGCAGCAGCACATGGTCCTCGGTCGAACAGCGGGCCCGCACCGGCCCGTACGGCGCTCAGAGGAGCACCGGGTCACCGATCCGTGTGTGGCGCGATGCCGTCCCGGTATTCATGGCCGCACAGCCTAGCCCACCGGCCAGAAGCCTGCCCGGCCGTCGAGAACGGACAGCGGGCGATCCGGATGGAGCAAGGGGCCCGGGAAGACCGGCGAAACGCCGCCGTGGTCCTTCTCGGGCCTCCCCTGACCGGCGACCATGCGATGTCATGGACATCTTGCTCGTCGCCAGCGCGTTCAACAGCCTTTCCCAGCGTGTGTACGCGGAACTGTCGGACCACGGGCACCGCGTGGACGTCGTCCTCGCCTCCCACGGGCCCGACGCCGTCCGGGCCGCCGTACGCGAGGTGCGCCCGGAACTGATCGTCGCCCCGATGCTCAAGTCGGCCCTGCCGGAGGACGTGTGGCAGGAGCACACCTGTCTGGTCGTACACCCGGGGCCGCCCGGCGACCGGGGCCCGTCCTCGCTGGACTGGGCGATCGCCGAGGAGGCGTCCGAGTGGGGCGTGACGGTGCTCCAGGCCGAGGCGGCGATGGACGCCGGGGACATCTGGGCGGACGGGTCCTTCCCGGTGCCCCCGGCCGGCAAGGGCGACGTGTACCGGGGCGAGGTGTCCGACGCCGCCGTGGCCGCCGTGCTGCTGGCCGTGCGGCGGTACGCCGACGGATCGTTCAAGCCACGGCCGCAGAGCGATCCCGGGACCCGTGTGGTGTGGCGGGACTTCTTCCGCCAGGAGCAGCGGCGGATCGACTGGGAGAACGACAGCACGGCGACGGTGCTGCGCAAGCTCCGCGGGGCCGACTCGCAGCCGGGCGTCCTGGACGAACTCTGCGGCCGGGAGGTGTTCCTGCACGGCGGGCATCCCGAGGACCGGCTGCGCGGACAGCCGGGAGAGCTGCTCGCGACCCGGTCCGGCGCTCTCTGCCGGGCCACCCGGGACGGCGCGGTGTGGATCCCGGAACTGCGCCCCCGCAAGAACTCCGGCGACCCGGCTCCCTTCCGCCGCCCGGCGGCCTCGGTCCTCGCCTCCTTCCCGGCCCCGCCCGGCAGCGGCCCGGGCATGCCGGGTTCGAACGACCGCCCGTACTGGCTGCCGGAGATCGCCGTCCCGCTCGAACTGCCGCCGAACCGCACCACGTGGTCCGACATCCGCTACCGGCAGCGGGACGACATCGGCTTCCTGTTCTTCTCGTTCCCGAGCGGGGCGATGAGCACCAACCACTGCCGCAGGCTGCTCGCCGCCTACCGGTACGCGCTCACCCGCTCCACCTCGGTGCTGGTGCTCGGCGGCGCCCGGGACTTCTTCTCCAACGGCATCCACCTCAACGTCATCGAGGCGTCGAGCGACCCGGCGGGCGAGTCCTGGACCAACCTCGTCGCCATGAACGACCTGGTCGAGGCCGTGCTGCGCACCACCGACCGGCTGGTGGTGGCGGCGCTCGGCGGCAACGCGGCGGCCGGCGGTGTCATGCTGGCCCTGGCCGCCGACGAGGTCTGGTGCCGCACGGGCAGCGTCCTCAACCCGCACTACCGGAACATGGGCCTGTACGGATCGGAGTACTGGACGTACTCGCTGCCGCGCCGTGTGGGCGCCGAGACGGCCGAGCGGCTGACGAGCGAGGCCTTGCCGGTGAGCGCCGCGACGGCCGAGCGGATCGGGCTGGTGGATCGTCTGGTGCCGGTCCCTTCCCAGGAGTTCACCGGGGAGGTCGAGCGCCTGGCTGCCGAGGTGGCCGGCGACCCGGATCTGGCACGCCGGATCACCGCCAAAGCCACGGCACGGCACGCGGACGAGCTCCAGCGCCCCCTCGCCGAATACCGGCGGAGCGAACTCGCCCGCATGCGCGCCGTCTTCTTCGATCCGCAGGCCCCCTACCACGAGCTGCGGTCCGCCTTCGTGCGCAAGAACCCGACCGGCTCGGCCCGGCCGCTGGCCCACGGAGGCGCGGGATGAGTGCACGGCTGCTCGTGGCGGGCGTCGGCAACATCTTCCTCGCGGACGACGCCTTCGGCCCCGAGGTGATCCGCGCCCTGGAGCAGCGTCCGCTGCCGCCCGAGGTGCGGGTACGGGACTTCGGCATCCGCGGCCTGGACCTGGCGTACGCGCTGCTCGACGGCTACGACACGGCCGTCCTGGTCGACGCGGCCGCACGGGGACACGAGCCGGGCACCCTGTCGCTGATCGAGCCGGACCTGCCCGGCCGCGCCACGGCCGGCGCCCTGCCCGAGGCGCACGGCATGGACCCGGCGAAGGTCCTCGCCCTGGCCGCCCACCTGGGTGACGAACCGCTCCCGCGCGTCCTCGTCCTGGCCTGCGAGCCGGAGCTGCGGGCACCCGCCGGCGAGGACATCGCCCCGGGTGTCAGCGCGACGGTGCGCGAAGCGGTGGGGCGGGCCGTCACGGCCCTGCACGCCATGGTTCCGGTGCTGCTGGCGGACCCCGCGGCCACGCCCCCGTTGAGCCGCCCGGACGAATCCCCCGTCCTGTCCCCGCCGGGCTGCCGGGCACCGTGAGCGACGGCGCCGAGGATCGGGAGCGGACGAGTTTCCCCACCGACCGCGAGGAGCGGCGCCCATGTGCGATTCCGTGGACGAGGTCACTCAGGCCGTGCTGGCGAAGAACGACGGTCTGGCCGCGGGCCTGCGCGACGAGCTGACCCGGCGCGGGGTGAGCGTGGTCAATCTGCTGTCCAGCCCGGGCAGCGGCAAGACGGAGCTGCTCGGGCGGGTGCTCGCCAGGGCGGTGGAGCGGGACCTTCCGGTGGCCGCGCTCACCGCCGACCTGGCGACCGAGAACGACGCCGACCGGCTGGCCCGTTCGGGAGCCCCGGTGAAGCAGCTGCTGACGGACGGGCTGTGCCATCTGGAGGCGCGGCAGTTGCGCGGCCATGTGGAGAGCTGGCTGCCTGAGGCCACCTCTCTGCTGTTCGTGGAGAACGTCGGCAACCTGGTCTGCCCCGCGGCCTACGACCTCGGTGAGAGCCTGCGGATCGTACTGATGGCGGTGACGGAGGGCGAGGACAAGCCGCTGAAGTACCCCACGGCCTTCGGGTCCGCCCATCTGGTGGTGCTGACCAAGACGGACCTGGCCGGACCCGCCGGGTTCGACGAGACGGCCTTCGACACTCATGTCCAGCGGGTCAATCCCGGGGTGGAGGTGCTGCGGTCCTGCGCCCGCACCGGCGCCGGCGTCGACGCTCTTCTGGAGCGGGTGCTCGCCGTACGGGACGGGGCCCCGGCGCACCGGCCTCCGCTGGCGCCCCGCCCGCACACCCACACCCATGAGGACGCCGAAGCCGGCCTCGTCCCGTGACAGCGCCCGTCACACAGGCGGTGCGCCGCCGCGTCACCGTGCGCGGCACCGTACAGGGCGTGGGGTTCCGCCCCTTCGTGCACCGCCTGGCCACCGGTCTCTCGCTCACGGGATTCGTGAGCAACACGGCGAACGGGGTCCTCATCGAGGTGGAGGGCCCGCCGGACCGTGTCGCCGACTTCTGCGACCGGCTGGCGACCGAGCCTCCGCCGTTGGCCGCCGTCACGGACGCCGGGGTCGAGGACCTCCCCGTCAGCGGCGCCGACGACAGCTTCGCCATCCGTGCCACCGACGACTCCCCCGGCGCACCCATCTCCCGCCCGACACGGCGACCTGCGCGGACTGTCTGCGGGACCTGGCCGATCCGGCCGGCCGCCGGCACCGGCACCCGTTCGTCACCTGCACCCACTGCGGGCCCCGCTTCACCATCGCCACGGGCATGCCGTACGACCGGGCGGTCACCACCATGACCGGCTTCCCGATGTGCTCCGACTGCGCCCGGGAGTACGGCGATCCCCTCGACCGCCGCTTCCACGCCCAGCCCGTGGCCTGCCCCGGCTGCGGTCCGCGGCTGCGCTTGGTGCCCGCCGCCGGCAGCGATGTCGGCCCGGCGCGGGACGCCGACCCCCTGGTGACGGCACGTGCACTGCTGGCCGCCGGGCGGATCGTCGCCGTCAAGGGCCTCGGCGGCTACCACCTGGCGTGCGACGCGTCCGACGCGCGGGCCGTCGAGACGCTGCGCAGCCGCAAGGCACGCGGCGGCAAGCCGTTCGCGGTGATGTGCGCGGACCTGGACACCGTCCGGCGGATCGCCGTGCTCTCCGCGCCCGAACTGGCCGCCCTCGCCAGCCCCCGGCGCCCCATCGTCCTGCTCCGCCGACGGGCGGGCCGGGCGGGCCTCGCGCCCGGCGTGTGTCCCGGCAGCCCCCACCTCGGCGTCATGCTGCCCTACACGCCCCTGCACACCCTGCTGTTCGGCCTGCCCGGCGATCCGCCGGGACCGCGCGTGCTGGTCATGACCAGCGGCAACCGTTCCGGCGAACCGATCGTCACGGACGACGACGAGGCACTGGTCCGGCTCGCCGGGCTGGCCGACGCGTGGCTCACCCACGACCGGCCCATCGCCTCGCCCTGTGACGACTCCCTGCTGCGGGTGCGCCCCGACGGCACCGAGCAGGTGCTGCGCCGGTCCCGGGGGTATGTGCCCCGCCCGTTGCGGCTGCCGGTCCCGGTGCGGCCCGCGCTCGCCGTGGGCGGCGATCTGAAGAACGCCCTGTGCCTCGGCGAGGGCGACCACGCCTGGTTCGGCCCGCACATCGGCGACATGGGCGATCTGACCACCCTGGAGGCGGCCCGGCGGGCGGAGGCTCACATGCGGTGCCTGACCGGCGTCGCCCCCGAAGTCGTCGCCGCGGACCGGCACCCCGGATACCACTCGGCGAGGTGGGCCGCCCGACTGGCCGGGCACGCCCCGGTGCTGGTCCAGCACCACCACGCGCACATCGCCTCCACGATGGCCGAGCACGGCCTCGACGGCACCGCACCCGTGATCGGCGTCGCCTTCGACGGCACCGGCTACGGCGACGACGGCACCGTCTGGGGCGGCGAGATCCTGCTCGCCGACTACCGCGGCTTCCGGCGCTACGCCCACCTGGCCCCCGCCCCGCTGCCCGGCGGCGACGCGGGCGTGGCCAACCCCTGCCGCCTGGCGCTGGCCCGGCTGTGGGCCGCGGGGCTGCCGTGGGACGCGACCCTGCCCTGCGTAAAGGCCTGCGCATCCGATGAACTTGCGCTGCTTCACAGGCAGTTGGAGCGCGGCCTGGCCTGTGTGGCGACCTCCAGCATGGGCCGGCTCTTCGACGCGGTGTCGTCGCTCGTCGGCGTGTGCCATCGCGCGGGGTACGAGGCCCAGGCCGCCCTGGAGCTGGAGGCCGCGGCCGCTGCGGCCTGGGACGCCGAGACCTCGGCGTACGCCTTCGCCGGCGATCTCGACCCGGCGCCCGTGCTCAGCGCACTGGTCGCCGATCTGCGGCGGGGCACCCCGCCCCCGTGCTCGCCGCCCGCTTCCATCGCGGTGTGGCGCGGGCCGTCGCGGAGATCTGCCGGCGTGTACGCCGGGACACCGGCCTGGCCACCGTCGCCCTCAGCGGCGGGGTCTTCGCCAACGCGCTGCTGGACGAGGAGTGCACGCGACTCCTGACCGGCGACGGATTCGCGGTGCTCCGCCACGGCGAAGTCCCCCCGAACGACGGCGGATTGGCCCTCGGCCAGCTGGTGGTCGCGGCGCACCTACGACAGGAGGAGTGACCCATGTGTTTGGCAGTGCCCGGCAAGGTCGTGGCCATCGACGACAGCGCGGATCCGCTCACCGGGCTGATCGACTTCGGCGGAGTGCAGAAACAGGCGTGTCTGGAGTACGTGCCCGAGGTGCGGGTGGGCGAGTACGTCATCGTGCACGTCGGCTTCGCGCTCCAGCGCCTGGACGAGGAGTCGGCCCTGGCCTCGCTGAAGCTGTTCGAGGAACTGGGGCTGTTGGAGGAGGAGTTCGGCGACGCCTGGGAGCAGGCGGCGAAGGAGGCGGGAACGGCGTGAAGTACATCGACGAGTTCAACGACCCGGAGCTGGCCCGGCGGCTGCTGGACGAGATCCGGGCCACCGCGACCCGGCCGTGGGCCCTGATGGAGGTGTGCGGCGGGCAGACCCACTCGATCATCCGGCACGGCATCGACCAACTGCTTCCCGAGCAGGTGGAGTTGATCCACGGCCCCGGCTGCCCCGTTTGCGTCACACCGCTGGAGGTCATCGACAAGGCGCTGGAGATCGCCTCACGGCCCGGGGTGATCTTCTGTTCCTTCGGCGACATGCTCCGGGTGCCGGGCACCGGCCGCGACCTGTTCCGGGTCAAGGGCGAGGGCGGCGACGTCCGTGTGGTCTACTCACCGCTCGACGCCCTGGAGCTGGCCCGCCGCCACCCCGACCGGGAGGTGGTGTTCTTCGCGATCGGCTTCGAGACCACGGCCCCGGCCAACGCGATGGCCGTGCACCAGGCGCGCAGGCTGGGTCTGAGCAACTTCAGCCTGCTGGTGTCGCATGTGCGGGTGCCCCCGGCCGTCGAGGCGATCATGACGGCCCCGGCCTGCCGGGTGCAGGGTTTCCTGGCCGCCGGGCACGTGTGCAGCGTGATGGGCACGGCGGAGTACCCGGAGCTGGCCGAGCGGTTCGGTGTGCCGATGGTGGTGACCGGGTTCGAGCCGCTGGACATCCTGGAGGGCATCCGCCGGGCGGTCCGCCAGCTGGAGCGTGGCGAACACCGGGTGGAGAACGCGTATCCGCGCGCCGTGCGCGAGGAGGGCAATCCGGCCGCCGTGCGCATGATCGAGGAGGTGTTCGAGGTCACCGACCGGTCCTGGCGCGGCATCGGGCGGATCCCGGCCAGTGGCTGGCGGCTGCGCGACGCATTCCGGGCGTACGACGCCGAGCACCGCTTCGACGTCACCGGGATCCGTACGGAGGAACCCGCGGAGTGCCGCAGCGGTGAGGTGCTCCAGGGGCTGATCAAGCCGACGGAGTGCGCCGCGTTCGGCACCACCTGCACCCCGCGCACCCCGCTCGGCGCCACCATGGTCTCCAGCGAGGGCGCCTGCGCGGCCTATTACCTGTACCGCCGGATGAACGCCCCGACGCCGCCGGCCGGCCGGGCCACGCAGGAAGGGGTGGCTCCCGTTGCCTGAGCAACTCGCCGAAGTGGTCGACCCGGCCAACTGGACCTGCCCCGCCCCGCTGCGCGACCAGGGTGTCGTGGTGATGGGACACGGCGGTGGCGGAGCCCTGTCGGCGGAACTGATGGAGCAGGTCTTCACCCCCGCCTACGGCAACGCCACCCTCGCCGGTCTCGCCGACTCGGCCGTCCTCGAACTCGGCGGCGCGCGACTGGCCTTCTCCACCGACTCCTACGTCGTCCGGCCGCTGTTCTTCCCCGGCGGCAGCCTGGGCGACCTCGCGGTCAACGGCACCGTCAACGACCTGGCGATGAGCGGTGCGCGGCCCGCGTATCTCTCCGCCGCGTTCGTGCTGGAGGAAGGCGTCGAGCTGACCGTCGTGGAGCGGATCGCCCGCGCGATGGGCGCGGCGGCCGAGACAGCGGGGGTCACCATCGCCACGGGTGACACCAAGGTGGTGGAGTCCGGGCACGGCGATGGTGTGTACGTCACCACCGCCGGTGTCGGGCTCGTCCCGGACGGGGTGGACATCCGGCCCCAGCGTGCGCGACCCGGGGACGCCGTGATCGTCAGCGGGCCGATCGGCCTGCACGGGGTGGCGATCATGAGTGTGCGGGAAGGGCTGGAGTTCGGGGTCGAGGTCGCCAGCGACACCGCGCCCCTAGCGGATCTGGTGGCGTCGATGCTGGCCGTCACCTCCGACATCCATGTGCTGCGCGACCCCACCAGGGGCGGCCTGGCGGCGTCCCTCAACGAGATCGCCCGTGCCTCGGGGACCGGGGTCCGGCTTCAGGAGCGTGCCGTTCCGGTGCCGGACGCGGTGGCGAACGCCTGCGGGTTCCTCGGGATCGACCCTCTCTACGTCGCCAACGAGGGCCGGCTCGTCGCCTTCGTGCCCCGCTCGGCGGCGGACGAGGTCCTCGCGGCGATGCGCGACCACCCGCAGGGTGCCGGGGCCACGCTGATCGGCGAGTGCGTCGCCGATCATCCGGGCATGGTCGTGGCCGCCACCGGCCTCGGCGGCACGCGGGTGGTGGATCTGCCGCTCGGCGAGCAGTTGCCGCGTATCTGCTGATCCGCTCCGGACGTGGGTGGGCCCCGCCGAGCTGCTCGGCGGGGCCCGCTCACGCTATGCCGGGGCCGGTGACGGCTCGATCCCTGTGATCTCCAGTTCCCGGCCGCTGCGCAGGTCGCTGGAGGGCTGGTCGCAGCGCGGGCACCAGAAGAACGGGGGCATGCCCACCGGGAACTCCTCGGCGCACGGACCGCACCAGGCCTGCGCGGGGACCTGCTCGACCACGAGCCGGGCCCCGGCCAGGGCTGTGCCGTCGCGGGCCACCTCGAAGGCGAAGTCCAGGGCGTCGGGGACGACGCCCGCCAGCTCGCCGACCCGGACGGTCACCGCCGAGACGGTGTCCGTCCCGTCCGCCCGGGCCAGCTCGTCGGCCCGCTCGATGATCGCGGTCGCGATGGACAGTTCGTGCACGGCCGGCTCACGGGTAGCGGTGCCCGGCGCGGAAACCGCCGGCCATCCGCCAGAGCCGCATCTCCCGCCTCAGGCTGGGAATCTCCCAGCACAACAGTGCCAGGGCCACACCGCCCACCAGGGCGACCTCGGCCTTCAGCACCCGCTGTCCGCTCATCCCGCCTCGCCTGCGCGTGACGGGTCTGCGTACTCGTCGGACCTTCATTGCGGCGACTCCCTGCTCTCTCATCACGGCTCTCATCCCGGCGAGATGTTCGGCATGGTCTCGGCGAGGGTGTCATGCCGCTTCCAGTGGATCCCCGTGGAGCGGCGCGCGTCCGCGGTGCCGTCCTCGTGGTGTCCCTTCTGCTCGTCGTACCGTCCCTTGTTGCCCTGGTGCATGCCGGCGACGTGTCCGGGCGTGTCGGGCTTCGCCTGGGCACGGCCCACTCTGATGCTGCCCATGGGTGTTCTCCTTCCTCGCCTCCGGCTTGCGGAGTGCGTGTTCATGGCCGCTCGGTGAGGTCCTCGAAGAACCGCTCGACGGCCGGCCAGACCTGGCCTCCGCCGGACAGGCCGCGCCACTCCCGGCGTACGAGGGCGACCATCCGGTAGCAGTCGTCGACCGGCACGATCCAGTGGTGGTCGAGGCCGTGGACGGTGTTCACCAGCAGGGCCTCCACGTCGGGTTGCACGCCGGCGAGCTGCGGACACGTCCCGGCCAGCTCCTGCCAGGCCGTCGCGTCCACCTCCCACCGCATGGCCCCCGCCGGGCTCGGGCCCTGCGCGGTGACCGTGCCGTCCGTCCGGGGCACGAAGAAGACCAGGCCGACGGGTACGCCCAGCACGGCCGTGTCGACCTTGGGCAGCCGGACCCGGCGCCGGGGCACGAGCCGGTAGTGCCCGTCGCCCGCCCCGGCACCGGCGAACAGCACCGAGCAGGGGCCGCAGACGCAGCGCACCTCCTCCTGCCCGGTGTCGTAGAGGTGGGCGTGCTCGTCGGCGACGGGCGCGGCGCACAGGTCGCACCCCTCCGCCCCGGCCGCCGTCGTGCGGTCGGCCGAGGAGCGGATGAGGCGGGCGAGTGCCCCGTCGGTGGTCACCGTGCGCCTCGGCGCGTCAGTGTGGTCAGGGGTACGAACGCGGGAGCCGGTGTGCTCGGCAGGGGCTCCACCGCCGCCAGCTCGGGAGCGACGGCGAGCACCGCCTCCCGGACCGCGTCGGTGACCTCGGAGCCTCCACCGCCGCAGCCGGAGCCGCAGCCGCCGCCCGTCTTCAGACGCACCCGGCCGATCTCGCCTTCCACACCGGCCCATTCCACGTCCCCGCCCCGTTCCCGTACGGCGGGCCGCAGCCGTTCGACCGCGCGGGCCGCCCGGCGCTCGGGGGGCTCGGGGTGGATGTCGTGCAGCACCAGCAGGTGGCCCAGCAGCTCGTCGTCAGCCAGGCGTTCCGCGAGCTGTTCGTCCGCCTGGTCCAGGACGCGGGCCAGCGCCTCGCCGTAGATTTCGGTCAGCAGCCGGACCGCCTCCGTGGCCGCGCCGGGCAGGGGTTCGAGGCCTTCCAGTACCTCGTCGAGCCGGGCGAGCCGGGCCTCGACGTCCGGGTCGGCCAGCCGCGTGCCCACGGCCTCAGCCATGGTTCGCCCCGTACGTCGGCGAGTGCAGGGTGGTGAGCGTCTTGCCCTTGCCGACGTACATGTGAACGCCGCACGGCAGGCAGGGGTCGAAGCTGCGGACCGTGCGCATGATGTCGACGCCCTTGAAGTCGTCCGGACCGTTCTCCTCGAAGATGGGCTGACCCTGGACGGCGTCCTCGTACGGGCCGGGGGTGCCGTACATGTCACGGGGGCTGGCGTTCCACGGGGTGGGCGGGTACGGGTGGTAGTTGGCGATCTTCTTGTCCTTGATCACCAGGTGGTGGGAGAGGACGCCGCGCACCGCCTCGTGGAAGCCGCAGCCGATCGCCTCATCGGGGACCTCGTAGTTCTCGAACACCTTGGTCTCGCCCGCGCGCACCATCCCCATGGCCTCTTCGAGGAACTGCAGGGCCATGGCGGCGGCGTAGGCGACGAAGTACGGCCGGGCGCGGTCGCGTTCGATGGTGTTGCTCCACCGCGGGATGCGCCACTCCAGGGTCGTCTCCGGCAGGGACTCGCCCTTGGGCAGGGAGATGCGCACGCTGTGGCCGGTGGACTTGACGTACGGGGTGTCGACCAGGCCGCTCAGCGCGGTCGTCCACAGGCGGGCCAGCGGGCCTCCGCCGGTGTCCAGGGCGAGGTGGTCGCCGGTGCGCTGGTCGTACCAGCGGGGGCTCATCACCCAGCTGTACTTGTCGTCGAAGTCGCGCTTCTGCGGCACCGGGACGGTGGTCTGGTTCCAGGGGTGGCGCATGTCGACGGGGTTGCCGAGCGGGTCGTGGGTGACGAAGGGATCCTCGTTGACCCAGTCCTCGTAGTACGAGCTGCCCAGCATGATCCGCAGGCCGAGGTTGATGTCGACGAGGTTGTTGGTGACCAGTTCGCCGTCGACGACGATGCCCGGGGTGACGTACATCGCCTTGCCCCAGGTGTTCATCGACTCGTAGCGGTAGTCGACGACCTTGGGGTCCTGGAAGGCGCCCCAGCAGCCCAGCAGGACGCGGCGGCGGCCGACCTCCTCGTAGCCGGGCAGTGCCTCGTAGAAGAAGTCGAAGACGTCGTCGTTCATGGCGACGGCCTTCTTCACGAAGTCGATGACCCGCATGAGGCGGCTGAGGTAGTCGGTGAAGGCGGTCGGCTGCGGCATCGTGCCGACGCCGCCCGGGTACAGCGTGGACGGGTGGACGTGCCGCCCCTCCATCAGGCAGAACATCTCGCGGGTGACCCGGCTGACCTTCAGGGCCTCCTTGTAGACCTCACCTTCGAAGGGGTTGAAGGCCTTCATGATGTCGGCGATCGTGCGGTAGCCGTGAATGTCGCCGCGGGGCGCCGCGGTGCGTTCGGCGCGGGCCAGCACACCGGGGTTGGTGGCCTTGACCATCGCCTCGCAGAAGTCCACGAAGACCAGGTTGTCCTGGAAGATCGTGTGGTCGAACATGTACTCGGCGGCTTCGCCGAGGTTGACGATGTGCTCGGCCAGCGGGGGCGGCTTGACGCCGTAGGCCATCTGCTGGGCGTAGTCGGAGCAGGTGGTGTGGTTGTCGCCGCAGATGCCGCAGATCCGGGACGTGATGAAGCCCGCGTCGCGCGGGTCCTTGCCCTTCATGAACACCGAGTAGCCGCGGAAGAGCGACGAGGTGCTGTGGCATTCCACGACTTCCCGGTTGGCGAAGTCGATCTTCGTGTAGATGCCCAGGTTCCCGATGATCCGGGTGATGGGATCCCAGGACATGTCCACGAGCTGGGGTGGTTTGCGCTCGGTGGGCCGGGCCTCGGTGGTGGTCATCTGCGGTACTGCCCCTCGCTGTCGGTGGTGTGGGGGTGGGTGGTGGAGGGCTTCTCGCCCGGCATCAGGGGCGCCAGCGCGGGTCGTAGCCGCTGGTCAGCTTGCGCTTGTTGTGGCGCCACCTGGGCTCGTGGTTGACCAGCTCGTTGGTCATGCCGCGCAGGCGGCGGATGACGGCCCCGTACGGCTTGATGACCAGGGAGGACAGGGTTCCGCCGGGGGGTTCGTCCATGAACGGCATGAACGCGTCGGGGAAGCCGGGCATCGTGCAGCCGATGCAGATGCCGCCGACGTTGGGGCAGCCGCCGATGCCGGCCATCCAGCCGCGCTTGGGTACGTTGCAGTTGACGACCGGACCCCAGCAGCCCGTCTTGACCAGGCACTTGGGAGAGTTGTAGTCCTTGGCGAAGCTGGCCTGCTCGTAGTACGAGCCGCGGTCGCAGCCCTCGTGGACCGTCTTCCCGAACAGCCACTGCGGGCGCAGCATGTGGTCCAGCGGCGGCGGGGGCGCGGAGCCGGCCGCGTGGTAGAGGACCCAGACCAGGGTCTCCATGAAGTTCTCGGGCTGGATCGGGCAGCCGGGCACGTTGACGATCGGCAGGCCGCCCTGGGAGGTGAAGTCCCAGCCCAGGTAGTCGGCCAGGCCCATGCAGCCGGTCGGGTTGCCGGACATGGCGTGGATGCCGCCGAAGGTGGCGCAGGTGCCGGCGGCGACCACCGCCCAGGCCTTGGGGGCCAGTTGGTCGATCCACCAGTTCAGGGGCTGCGGCTCGCCGGTCTCCGGGTCGTTGCCGAAGGACGTCCAGTAGCCGTCGCCCTCGATGATGTTCTGGTTGGGGACCGAGCCCTCGATGACGAGGATGAACGGGCCCAGTTCGCCGCGTACGGCCGCCCGGTAGGGGGCGAGGAAGTCCTCGCCGCCCAGGCTCGGGGAGAGCACCTTGTTGACGAGGTTCACCTTGGGCAGGCCCGGGATCAGTCCGAGCACCAGGTCCTCGATGGAGGGCTGATCGGCGGCCGTGAGGGAGACGGTGTCGCCGTCACAGCTCATGCCCTCGGAGATCCAGAGGATGGTGATCTCGTCGAAGCCCTGCCGGTCCTCGGACCGGTCGGGTTCCTTGCTGACTTCGGTGGTGCTGCTGTGCGTTGTCATGTCACTCGGCCTCCGCTGCGGGGGTCTCGGAGTCGGTCGTGTGCCGCGAGGGGGCTGCGGCGGGAGCCGGTGCCGACGGCTCGTCCGGGGATCCGGCGGGCCCGAGGGGTTCGAGCTCGTCGGGCCGGAAGTAGTGGAAGCGGCCGTACCAGGTGTGCAGTTCGGACGCGGGGTCGTCGTCGAGGGTGACGGCCAGGTGCACGCTGCCGTCCACGTCGTGGAAGACGGCGGCGACCTCGGCGGTGCGACCGGCCAGGAACATGTCCTGGGCGTCGGCGCCGCGTCCCCGGGGGCGAAGCCGGACGCGGCTGCCGCCGCCCAGCGGGACGCCGCCGACGAGCACGG
>KE354281.1 GCA_000415505.1 Streptomyces afghaniensis 772 | reverse complement strand
TCGGGGGTCACAGGGGGCGGGGAGCCCCCCGGCATCGGGTGTCACGGGCGCGGGCGTCACGGGGTCGGGAACCCCGGGCGCCGGGGTCACAAGCGCGGACGTCACGGGCGCGGCAGCCCCGGCCGCCGAAGCTGCAAGCACGGGCGTCACGGGCGCGGCAGCCGCAGGCGCCGGGGTCCCGGGGTCGGCAGTCACGGGGGCGGCCGGCGTCAGGGAGCGGACGGCGCCGTGCAGGCGTTCGAAGACCTCCTGCGGCATCGTGTCGACGCGGTCGAGGATCGCGGCCGCCCTCGGGTCGGTGGCCCGCGCCTCGCGCTTCTCCTCGTCGGTCAGCAGCATCGTGCGCAGCGTGAGGATCTCGTCGATCTCGGCGGCGTCGTGCAGGTCGCCCGGGCTCTCGGGGGCCACCCGGGGGTGGTCGGGCAGGATGATCGGTGCGGAGAGCAGGACGTGGCCGTCGTCGCCGCCGAGGACGGGGAAGGTGAACTCGTTCCGGCAGGAGCGGGCGAGTGCGCTCAGGTCCGCCGGCGGATCGATCAGCGAGACGAACTCCACGCCGTCGCCGCCGATGAGGGTGTGGGTGGCGATGAGGGCGCGCCGCAGCGCCTCGTCACGAGCGGTCCGCGACTCTGGTGCGGATCCGGTGTTCGTGGTGCGCACACGGAGCCGGCAGAGGTCGTCCGCCAGTCGCTCGGCGGTGACGGTGACGTCGGCCCGTACCTCCTCGCGGTGTCGCACCACCCGCCCGGCGGGCAGCGGCTCGACGTCCACGCCGGCCGGCACCACCACGGGAACGGTGCGTCCGCCCTGAAGAAGCTCGTCGAGCGGGACCTCGACCTCGTGTTCACACGGCACGGCCTCGTCAAAGGTCAGATGCGTCGTGCCGTCGGCGGTGCGCAGCGACTCGACGGCGTGCTGACGGCCGTCCCGGGTCTCCTCCACCTGCTTGCGCTGCATCTGGAGGTGACGGATCCGCACACGTACGGACGCGCTGCCGGGCCGCCGGATCCGCAGCAGGCACTCGGTCTGCTGGTACCAGGAGTCGGCGGAGCCGGAGACACCGGGGGCCACGGGGCCGTCCGCCTCCACCCAGTCCCGCGGGAACAGGACCCCGAACTGCCAGCGGACGCGGTTCTTGGCCGAGGACCGGCGGTAGGGATAGAGGAGGTAGCCCTCGTAGAGGACGGCGTCGGCGACGGCGCTCACCTGCTCGAAGGCGTCCGGGGACCGGTCGCGGGGCGGATCCTCGCCGCCTCTCGTGGCAGCGCACGCCGTGCCGCCCTCAGCCTGTCCCTCCGCCATCGCGTCTCCTCGTCCAGGTGTGCACACGCATTCAGGGGTGCACGCGCATCCCTTCCACCACGGTCACACCGCTCATCCACGGTCGCCTCCTACGGCGCAGTGCGATTGGGCCGTTCGGGGCTGTCGCGTGGTGCACGACGACGGCCCGTCCGCGGTGAGCGCGACGGGCCGGTGTCGGGAGCGTGGGAGTCGAGGGCGTCACCTCCGCACGAGGGACAGCCGACGTGCCACCAGGGGGATGATCACCGCGGCGGCCACCACATGCGACGCGGCGAGGACGATCTGGGTGGACGTGGCCGTGTGCGGGGCGACGGCCGGGCCGGCGAGGGACAGTGCGGTGAGGACGACGGTGGTCACGGTGAACGTGCGGGCGGGCCGCTTCGCCCAGCGGGCGAGCACCACCGCCAGGACGATCCCGGCGACCGACCAGAACACCACGCCGCCGCCGAAGCCGCCGACGGGGATCTCCGCGGCCTCCCGGGCGCCGGGGCTGGCCGCCTCCATCGGGACGCCCGCGGCCCGGGTGACGAGTGCGAACGCCTCCGTGACGACGGCACCGGCGAGCGTCGCCAGGACGCCGACCAGCCATACGGGGCGCGTGGAAAGGAAGCCGGTGGTGTGCCGGGACTCGGTGCGGGCCTGTGTCTGAGGGGTCGTCACGCTCATGTCGCCTTCTCCTGCTCGGTGTTGGGCTCGGTACGCCTTACGGAGATGTAGACCGGGCGACGCGCCGGAACTCATCGGTGAACCGGGGACCGGCAGACCGTTCGGCCGAACAGCGCAAGTCACCTGCACGAACGGGCGAGTCCGGGGAAGGCGTCACCCCATGAACCAGCCGAAGACCCAGCACCCCCGCACGACCACCGGCCCCGGCGTCACGACCCTGGCCGACCCGCTGGTCAACAAGGGCACCGCCTTCAGCCGGCAGGAGCGCGCCGAGCTCGGCCTCGACGGGCTGCTGCCGCCCGCCGTGGAGACCCTGGACGAGCAGGTCGCCCGCGCCTACGAGGCGTTCCACGGCTACGACAAGCCCCTCAACCGGCACATCTACCTGCGCCAGCTCCAGGACACCAACGAGGTGCTGTTCTACCGTCTGGTCACCGAGTATCTGGAGGAGTTGCTGCCGGTCGTCTACACGCCGACGGTGGGTGAGGCCTGTCAGCGTTTCAGCGAGATCTACCGGCGGCCGCGCGGACTGTTCCTGACGTGGGAGGACCGGCACCGTTTCCGGGACATCCTGCGCAACCGCCCGCACCGCGACAAGGACGTGGACGTCATCGTCGTCACCGACGGGCAGCGCATCCTCGGCCTGGGCGACCAGGGCGTGGGCGGGATGGGTATCCCGATCGGCAAGCTCAGCCTCTACACGGCGATCGGCGGCATCCACCCCGCCCGCACCCTGCCGATCCTGCTGGACGTCGGCACCGACAACGAGGACCTGCTCGGCAACCCGCGCTACCTCGGTCGGCGCGCCCGCAGGCTGACCGGCCCCGACTACGACGAGATGATCGAGGCGTTCGTCTCGGCGGTCGAGGCGGAGCTGCCCGGCACGCTGCTCCAGTGGGAGGACTTCGCCACCGCCCACGCCCATCCCATCCTCTCGCGCTACCGGGACCGGCTGCTCACCTTCAACGACGACATCCAGGGCACGGCGGCCGTCACGCTCGGCGCCCTGTCCACCGCTGCGAACGTGTCCGGCACTCCGCTGTCCGAGCAGCGCCTGGTGATTCTGGGCGCGGGGTCGGCCGCCATCGGTGTCGCCGACATGATCCGGACCGCCATGGTCGAGGAGGGCCTGTCCGAGGACGAGGCCACGGCACGGTTCTGGATCCTGGACGTCGACGGCCTGTTGGTGCGCTCGCGTACGGAACTGACGCCGCAGCAGCGGGTGTTCGCGCGCGACGACGACGAGGTGACCGGCTGGGACGGCACCGGCCTCGCCGAGGTGGTGCGCCGTGTCGAGCCGACGGCGCTCATCGGGCTGTCGACGGCTCACGGCGCGTTCACCGAGGAGATCGTGCGGCAGATGGGCTCGACCTGCGAACGGCCCGTCATCTTCCCGCTCTCCAACCCCACCTCCCACTCCGAGGCCGAGCCGGCGGACCTCACCCGCTGGACCGGCGGCCGGGCGCTGATCGCCACCGGCTCACCCTTTCCGCCACTGACGGTGGACGGGAACCAGGTGCCGGTGGCCCAGTCGAACAACGTGTACGTCTTCCCGGCCATGGGCCTCGCGGTGACGGCGAGCCGGGCCACGCGCGTCACCGACCGCATGATGGTGGCCGCCGCCCGGGCCGTCGCCGACTGCGCGGTACGGGCGGCGCATGGCGACGACGGTCCCGTGCCGCTGCTGCCGCCCCTGAGCGGGATGCGCGAGTCCGCCCGCGAGATCGCACTGGCCGCGGCCCTCGCCGCCGTCGAAGACGGGGTGGCCCCGCGGGCGACGGAAGCGGAACTGCGCGAGGCGATCGCCAAGACGCAGTGGACACCGCGGTACGAGACCTGAGTACGGGCCGGGCGGCCGGCGTCGGCCGGATGGCGATCTCTCACCGCCTCTTTTCCCCTCGATGCTGTCGTGACATGCTCATGTCCACCCCTCCACTTGAACGGCGTTCACGGTCATGAACTCGAAGGGAGTGGATCATGAGGACAAGACCTCGATTAGGCGTCCTGCTGGTGGTTCTCGCCGCGCTCATCACGGGGGCCGCCCCCACCGCCTCGGCCCGCGCGGAGGCCCAGCACACGTACCGGACCCCGCACACCGCCGTACTGGACGGCACCCGTCTGCACCGGACCAAGGTCCGGCTGGATCACGGAGATCCCCGACTCCGGCGCGCCGTCGAGGTGCTGCGGGGGCGCGCCGACAGATGGCTGGACCAGGGGCCCTGGACCGTCGTGAACAAACCCCGGCCCGCCCCGAGCGGAGATCTCCACGACTACCTCAGTCAGGCTCCGTACTGGTGGCCCACCAAGGCCCCGGCCCCGGACAATCCGTGGGGCTGCCCGTACGTGCAACGCGACGGCGAGCGCAACCCCGAGGTCGACTCCGGCACCGACCGCCAGGACGTCGAGAAGACCTTCGACTCCGCCTACGACCTCTCCCTCGCCTGGTACTACACCGGGGAAGCGCGCTACGCCGAGAAGGCCGGGCAGGTGCTGCGCACCTGGTTCCTCGATCCGGCCACGAGGATGAACCCGAACCTGAACCACGCGCAGTTCATCCCGTGCAAGTACGACGGTCGCGCCATCGGCATCATCGACTTCTCGCAGTCCTACACCAGCGTCCTCGACGCGCTCGCCCTCCTGGAGAGCGGCGCCCCGGGCTGGACCGCGAAGGACCGCAGGGGCATGGCCCGGTGGAACACCGATTTCCTCGACTGGCTCAGGAACAGCGACTTCGGCAAGCAGGAGGCCGCCGCCACGAACAACCACGGGACCTTCTACGACCTGCTGCTCGCCGGCCTCGCCTACGCGACCGGTGACCGGGAACTGGCCCGCCGAACGGTCCTCGACGCCCGGCACAAACGCATCGCACCGCAGATCGCGGCCGACGGCAGCCAGCCCCAGGAGCTGACCCGGACCAGGAGCTGGCACTACTCGACGTTCACCCTGGTCGCCCATGCGCGGCTGGCGGCCATCGGCCGGAACGCCGGCGTGGACCTGTGGGCCTATCAGGGGCCGGAGAAGGAGAGCCTGTTCAAGGCGGTCGGCTTCCTCCTGCCCGCCGCGACGGGAACGGCCGCCTGGCCGCATCCGGAGCTTCAGTTCCGCCGGTACGCGGCGACCGACGTCGTGCACGCGGCGGCCGATGCCGGGGACAGGCGGGCGCAGCGGGCCGTGCGGTCGCTGGAGGAGCCGCCGGGCGGCGACCTGTGGCTCCTGCGCCCGGCGGCGGAACAGCTGGACTCCATCGCAGGTTGACGGCACTCCCTGCCCGTCAGACCGTGGAGAGGTCGATCGCCCGGTCGACGTCCTGCGGCTGGAGCACCCGCAGGATGCCTTCCAGCAGGTAGTAGTCGGCATACGGGAGGGAGATCTCGATGCCGTCCTCGGCCGGACGGTTGCGGGTGCAGCGGGCCACCACGGCTTCCGCGCGGGCCGAGTTCTTCGTCAGGCACGTCTCCGAGAGTGCGGTGAGCAGCCGTAGCGCCACCTCACGGTAGGCGTGCCTGCCGGTGGCCGCGGCCAGGTCCAGCAGCCCGCAGGCGGTGATCGCTCCGGCCGACGCGTCCTTGATGTCGTGGGGCTGCTGCGGCGCGCGGTAGTCCCACACCGGGACGTGGTCCGGGGTGAGTGCTCCGACCGCGTAGTCCGCGAGTGCGCGGGCGGTGGTCAGGAAGTCCCGGTTCCCGGTCCTCCGGTACATGGTGGTGAAGCCGTACAGTCCCCACGCCTGCCCGCGCGCCCAGCAGGACGTGGGGCTGTACCCCTGCACGGTGTTCGGTCCGACGGGCGCGCCGCTGTCCGGGTCGAAGTCGTAGACGTGCGGCGTCGATCCGTCCGGGCGGGGGAAGACCCGCCGGGTGGTCTTCGCGTGTTCCACGGCGATGTCCAGGTACCTGTCGTCCCCCGTCTGCCGGCTCGCGAACGCCAGCAGGTCGAGGTTCATCATCGTGTCGATGATGACGCGGCCGGCGTTCTTCGGATCGTTCAGCGGGCCCCACGCCCTGATGAAGCGCCCCCGCGGGTTGTACCGCTGGATGAGGGAGTCGGCCGCCCGCAGGGCGCCGGTCCGCCAGGCTTCATCGCCGGTCAGCCGCCAGGCGGTGACCCAGGACGGGTAGAAGAGGAAGCCGAGGTCGTGCGTGCCGGTGTCGTACTGGCGAGGGGCCAGCTTCCGCGCCGAGTCCAGGGCATGCGTGCGGAAGGCCTCGTCCTTGCTGTGGAGCCACGCCATCCACAGCGTGCCCGGCCAGAATCCGCCGACCCAGTCGCCGTTCTGCGAGTAGACCCACTTCTCGAACTTCGTGCCGACGGGGAAGGCGGTCACGTCCGGCGCGACGGCGGCGACCTTCTCGACGGCGTAGTCGGCCGCCGCGCGGAGCTTGCGCAGGGTGGGCGCCGGCACGCGGCCGGCGCTCGTGTCCGCGGCTGCGGCAGGTGCAGGGGAAGCGCATAACGCCGTGGCGCCGGCCGCTGTGGCCAGCACGGTACGCCGGGAAACACTCATGCTGATCCCTCCAACTCGGTGTTCAGGCACGTGAACTGGCTCAGCGGTGGCAGGTGGTGACACCCGGGCGCCAGGGACAGGCGATCCCGGCGAAGCCGCCGTTCGCGACCACGTCCACGGCGAACGTGTCGCCGCCGCGCAGCACCTGACGGTTCCTGACGAGCCCGTCGGCGCCGTCCTGGATCGTTTCGACCAGCCAGCGTCCCGCGCCGATGGTCAGCGGCACCTCCGCCCTGCGGGCGGGGCCGGCGTACACCCCGCCCAGGAACCAGCGGTCTCCGCTGCGGCGGGCGAGCACGGCTTCCCGGCCGGGCCGGCCGGCGAGCAGCCGGGTGTCGTTCCACGCGGCGGGGACCTGGTCGAAGTAGTCCCGGGCGAGCGGCCGGGCGTCGTACGAATCGGGGGTGCCCGCGAACATCTGGAGGCCCGACTCGTAGGCGACGGTGAGCCCGACCTCGGCCGCGTCGGAGTTGGGGCGCAGGCCGACGCGATGGAAGGCGCCGGGGGTGAAGTCCATGGAGCCGATGACGTTGCGGGTGAAGGGCAGGGTGGTGAGGTGGGCGGCGGTGTTGGTGCGCTTCTCCTCGCCGGCGACGCCCTCCAGGGTCATGACGTGGGGCCAGGTGCGCTGGATGCCCTTGGGGACGGTCGAGCCGTGGAAGTTCACCATGAGGTGGTGGGCGGCCGTCTCCCGGAGGATGGCGTCGTACCACTGGAGGGTGGCCTGCGCCTCGGAGTCCATGAAGTCGATCTTGACTCCCTTGACGCCCCACCGCTCCAGAGTGGGCAGCCACTGTGCGCGTTCCTCGGATGTGTCGAGCTCGCGCTGGTGGATCCAGACGATGATCCCGACGCCCTTGGCGCGGGCGTGGTCCACGAGCTCCGGCATCCAGCTGTTGGTCTGCCAGTCGGGGTCGGTGACGTCCCACTCGTCGGCCTTGAAATACCAGCCCGCGTCGACGGCCTCGTAGGGCCAGTTCCGCTCGGCGGCGTAGTCGACGTAGGCCTTCTGCGCGGCGAGACTCTGCCCGGCCGGGCGGCCGCCGGCGAGCCAGGTCCACAGCACGGTCCCGGGCCTGATCCAGGACGGGTCGGCGACCTTGGAGGCGGGAGCGAGGTCGTCGGTGAAGGTGGACCGGGTGACGGTGGCCAGGTCGCCGGTGACCATGGCGCGCCAGGGGGTGGTCAGGGGGCCGTCGGTCTTGACCCGGTCGTCGGCCAGTTCGACGCGGTAGGTGCCGGTGCCCTTGTCGTGGGCGAGCCGGGCTCCGGAGTAGGCGCCGGTGAGGTCGGACTCGGCGAGCAGGGTGTACCCGCCGTCGGTCGCGAACAGCGCCTGGGGCGAGTACGCGCCGGTGGGGGCCGTGGCGGCGGTGTACTCGGTGAACTGGCCCTCGTTGTCGGGCCGGTAGGTGCCCAGCCAGGCGCCTGCGTCCGGGGGCAGGGTGAAGGCGGAGGTCTCGCCGAGCACGTCGCCGTGTCCGGCGGGCAGGACGTAGCGGTAGGCGACGCCGTCGGCGGCGGCGCGGACCAGCAGGTCGAGCCGGGCGCCCGCGGGGGTGGCGAAGGACAGGCGGGTCTCGTTCATGCGGACCCGGCGGTCCAGCCGCTTGCCCGACCTGGTGCGGTAGCGCTCCTCGACCGTCCGGTTCTTGCCGCGCAGGAAGCGCAGATCCTTGGAGAAGTCGGCCCGTTCGGTGACGATGCCGACCGGCGACGGCTCGATGACCGTACGGCCGCCACGGGTCACCGACAGGCTCAGTGTGCCGGTGGCGTCGTCCAGGGCTATGCGTACGCGGGGGGCGTCCGCGGCGACGGTCACCGTCCAGGCGCGCTCCCGCTGCTCGGCTCCGGCGGGAGCGGTGGTGAGGAGGGTGGCCGCCAGTGCGGTGCACAGCGCGGCGACCACGGTTCTGATCGGAACAGCCATGTGAACCCTCCGAGGTGTGTGGCGGTTACGGCAGTCCCCAAGCCGGGCCCGGTTCGCCGACGGCGACGGGCGCGATGACGAGGTCGGGGCGCGATCCGGAGTGGACGAGCACCTCGCGGCCCTTGGGCAGGTCGATGGCGAGGGTGCCGCCGCCCAGGTCGCGGGTGCGGGCCGGGGTGCCGTCGTCGAGCAGCACGGTGAGGGTGCCGGTGAGGCCGTGCCGGAGTTTGAGCGGCTCGCCGGCCAGGCTCTTGATCCGGATGAACCGGGTGGCCCCCTTCTTGCGGACGGCGCTGACCAGGAAGGCGCCCTGGGTGCGGAAGTCGTGCAGGGTGACGTCCGCCCATGCGGTCGGGACGGCCGGGAAGACGCGGATCACTCCGCCCCAGCTCTGGCAGAACATGTCGTGCAGGGACTGCGAGGCGGACAGCGGCGTCTCGATGACCGGGCCGGCCTCGGTGTAGTGGGTGTTGGCCTGGCAGGGGTAGCGGGTGGAGGTGTCGAAGAACCTCCGTAAGTAGCCGATCGCCGTGTCACCGTCGCCGGTCATCGCGTAGATCGAGGCGGCGCCGGTGTAGCTGTAGCCGCGGTGGGCGCCGGTCAGCGCGTGCCAGTGCTCCACCGACGTGGTGATCAGGTCGCGGCTCTCGGGCTGGTCCCAGTTGACGAGGTACAGCGGGTACACCATCAGCAGATGCGAGTAGTGCCGGTGGGACCGCTCGTACGGCGTGTCGGCGCCGATCATGAAGCCGTTGTCGTCGACCGGGTAGGGCGTGAGCTTGGCCAGCACCTCCCGCCAGCGCGGGGCCAGGTCGTCGTCGATGCCGAGGACTTCGGCGGACTCGATGAGCGTCTGGCAGGCCCAGCGGATCAGGGCCAGGTCGTAGTTGGTGTCCTGCGGCGGTACGACGGGGTACTCGGGCGAGAGCGTGCTCGGCAGGTGCAGCTTGCCGTCGCTGCCCGGGGTGAGGAAGTGCAGGTAGTAGTTGACGGCCCGGCGCAGGACGGGGAAGACCGTGTCGCGCAGGAGCGCCTTGTCCATGGAGTGTCTGTAGGACAGCCACACGTTGTGCAGCGCCCAGGTGAGGTTGCCGGCCTCGGTGCCGCTGCCGGGCCTGCCCACTCCCCGGTTGGCGAACATGTCGGAGCTGCGGCCGACGCCCGAGCTGTCGGCCCGGTAGGCGGTGGGCACGTTCGCGATGAGCTGTTCCTGGTTCTGGCGCAGGGTGGTGGCGAGCGCGTCGAGTTCCAGGTGGTTGGAGCCGTGGATGAGCCAGTACTCCAGCTGGACGTTGAGGTTCCACCAGACCGCGGGCCAGGGGGTGGGCTCCAGCCACGGCCCGGAGGTGGCCATGACGGGGCCGCCGGCCCGGCTGGCGGAGGCGACCTTGTAGAGCTGGATCCAGTGGAAGCTCTGGAGCCGCTGGTCGGGGAACGAGACGAAGCTCTTCTGGTAGAAGGCGTGCCACCAGCGCGTGTGCCGTCGCCGGAGGGTGCCGTAGGACCCGGCGCGCCGCAGGTTGCGCAGCGAGTCGGCCTCGGCCGCGGTGGTGGAGGGGGCGCTGTGCCCGACGCTGAGCAGCAGTTCGTCGCCGTCGCGCCGGTAGGCGGTGGCGGTCTGGGCGCCGGTGAGCGGCTGGAGCACCTGCTCGGTGCCGTCGGCGGCGGTCTTCGTTGTCCAGGGCGGGTTGGGGATGTAGTCGGCGGGCGGGGGCTCCTGGATCTTCCGGGGGCTGATGGCCTCCTCGGGGTGGAAGGTCCAGACGGCGCGCTCGCCGCCGGTGGCCCGCACCCGGACGGCGAGCACCTCGTCGTGGATGAGGGCGGAGAGGGTGAGCTTGCCCGCGGTGGTGGTGACGGTGCCGGTGAGTTCGGCGTTCCACAGGCTCAGCCGCCAGTCGACGGCGGTGATGGTGCCGGCCGGTTCGAGCGTGAGGTGCCCCACGGGCAGCCGGCAGGTGCCCCAGCCGCTCCCGAACTCGGGGCGGTGGTCCTGCACCCGGCCGTGCTGGACGGTGAAGCGGACCTGGTTGGCGTCCGGCTCCCGGTAGATCATGCTGCCGAGCAGCCCGTCGCCGAGGAAGGGGCCCTCGTACCAGCGGGTGGGCAGCCTGGTCCACAGCAGGTCCTGGCCGCGCAGGAACGTCGACCAGGCGCTGTCGGTGGTCATGGTGTCGCGGAGCTTCCAGGGGCGTCTGCCGCCGCCGGCGTCGGACGGCACCGTCCCGGTGGGTTCCTGGGCTTGGGCCGTGCCGGGCAGGGCCGCCGCCGCGGCGCCCGAGAGGGCGGTGCCGAGTACGGCTCTGCGGGCCACCTTCGAACGTTGCTCCGGCTGTGAGGTCATCGTGTCCTCCAGACCTGACGGATCATCGATACATCGGGTGTATCGGGGAACCTAAGCAGCGTTCATGCACCTGTCAATGACATGAACGCGGTCCATGTGGATGAGCCCTCCGATGTATCGAGGAGGACTCAGCCCCGTTCGCCCGGTCTGAACAGGACGTCAGTCACGCAGCCACGGCGCGAGCATCCCGCCCCTCTTCAGCGAGCCGAGGACCATCGACACATCCACCGACACCGCCTCGCGCAACCACGGCGAACGCGTGACGAAGTCGTGGAGCGCCGCTTCGTCCGGAAACGCGGTCAGGACCAGCAGCTGGCGTTCACCGGTGACGAAGCTGACGTACCGGACGTGCGGGGACGCGGCGAGCCCCGCCGTCACCGCGTCGACCTCCGACGGCACCGTCCGCACCCACAGCACCGCCTCCACCGGCAGCCCGAGCAGCACCGGTTCGATCACCGCACGGACGCGGACCCGTCCCGCCCTGCGCAGGGCGCCCAGCCGGCGCCGGGCAGTGGCCTCGGACACCCCGGACACGCGGGCCAGTTCGTCGAACGTGCACCGCCCGTCCTCGGCCAGGGCGTTCACCAGCAGCCGGTCGGCGCGGGAGAGTTCCCCGGCACCGTCGAACGCGGGTGACACGTCCGCCGACGCCGAGGCGGCCCCGTCCCGGCGGTGAGGGCGGTGATCTCGGCCTCGGTGAGCAGACCCGCGTGCCACTCGCGAATCGTCCGCACGTGCCGCAGCACCGGGAGCGTCAGCGTCCGTACGACCCCCGGCAGACCCGGGAGCTCGTCCATGACGAGACCGGCGAGACGGTCGCGCGGGCACTGCACCTCCGCGACGCAGTCCCAGGTCCCGGTCAGGACGTGGGCGAAGGCACAGTCGGGCCGGCGCGCCAGCGCGGTGGCGACCACACGGGCCTGGCCGGGTGCGCAGCGCACTCCGATCACCGTGCTGCGCCCGCGCACCGCCATGGCGCCGATCCGTACCAGCCCGGAGTCCAGCAGCCGGGTGCCCCGCCGGACGACGGTCCGTTCCGGTTCGCCGAGCGCCGTCGCGATGGCGTGCCACGAGGCGCGGCCGTCGATCTGCAGCGCGCTGATGATGCGCCGGTCCAGCGAATCGGCCACGAAGCCGGTGTGCGGTGCGTCCATCGGCCTGAGCGTATGGCTGATTCCGTCGATTTCCCAGGGAATCTTGTTCCCATCCGTCGGCCTGGCCGACTCTGCCGGAAGCCGGACCACGCTTTCCCTATCTCCGGAGGTGGCCGACGTGACCGCGACACCCGGAAGTCCCCCTCATCCACCGACGGCTGCCCCGTCCCCGAGTCCTTCCCCGCCCCCGCCACCCGGCGCGGGCGGCTGGCCGTCCTCGGGCCGGGCTGGTCCTCGCGGCGGCCAGCGTGGGCGCCGGCGACATGGTGACGTCGCTGGCGGGCGCCGCCGGCTACGGCATGGCCCTGCTGTGGGCGATCCTCATCGGCGTCGTGCTCAAGTACGCGCTGACCGAAGCCGTGGGACGCCTGTATCTGGCGACCGGCCTGACGGTGATCGCGAGCCTGCGTTCGGCCGCCCGCTGGCTCCCGTACGCCTTCTTCGGTTTCGTCCTGGTCATCGGGTTGCTGTACGGGGCGGCCCTGAGCTCGGTGGCGTCGCTCGCGCTGTCGACGCTGTTCCCCGCGCTGCCGGTGAGACCACTGGCCCTGGTGATCGCGCTGGCGTCGGCCGGGATCGTGTACGTGGGCCGGTACTCGCTGTTCGAGCGGGTGATGAGCGGGTTCATGCTGGCCAAGTTCGTCGGCATGGTCGTGCTGGCCGTGGTCACGCTGGTGACCATGGACGACCCGTCCGGACTGGTGTCCTCGCTGCGGCCGCGCCTGCCGGAGGGCGACGTGATCACCGTGCTGGCGCTGGTCGGCGGGGTGGGCGGCACGGCCGGAGTGGCCTCGTACAGCTACTGGGTGCGGGAGAAGCGCTGGCGGCACGCGAGCTGGCTGCCCGTCATGCGGGCCGACACGGCGATGAGCTACACGGTCACGTTCCTGTTCGTGGTGTGCACCTCGATCGTGGGCACCGGTCTGCTGTACGGCAGCGGCCGGACGATCACCGGCAACGACGGACTCGCCGCGCTGGCCGAACCGCTCGGCGCGGACCTGGGGTCGGCGGCCCGGGTGCTGTTCCTGGGCACCTTCTTCCTCGTCACCCTGAGCGCCCTGGTCGGCGGCTTCAACGCCCTGTGCTACCTGCTGGCCGACTCGCTGCGCACCCTGCGCGGGGTGCCGGACGACGAGGCCGAGCGGCACATGGGCCAGCGCAGCCGCCCGTTCCGCCTGTTCGTGCTCTACTGCGCGGCCACGTCCGTGGCGGTGACCTTCGCCGGGAAGCCGGTCCCCCTGCTGCTCACCTACGCCGCCGTGGGCTCCCTCGTCCTGCCGCTGCTGTCCGGGGCGCTGCTGGTCCTTCTCAACCGGCGCGGTCTGCAGCCGCCGTACCGCAACAAGACCCTGTCGAACGTGCTGCTGTCGGGCTCCTTCGTCCTGTTCGGGGTGCTCGCCGTCGTACAGCTCAAGGAAACCCTGGGAGGACTGTGAACCCCGCCGACCTGTGCTTCGCCACCGCGACCGAGCTCGCCGCGGCCCTGCGGCGCCGTGAGATCTCCGCCCGCGAGGTCGTCACCGCCCATCTCGAACGGATCGACCGGGTGAACCCGTCGGTGAACGCGATCGTCACCCTGGTCGCCGACCGAGCGCTCGAGGCGGCGGCCGAGGCGGACGAACGGGCTGTGTCACAGGCCGAGTTGGGGCCGCTGCACGGGCTGCCCGTCGCCCACAAGGACCTCCACGACACCGCGGGCATCCGCACGACGTACGGCTCCCCCGTCCTCGCCGACCACGTCCCGGCCCGGGACCACCTGGTCGTCGAGCGTCTCAAGCGGGCCGGGGCCATCACGCTCGGCAAGACCAACGTGCCCGAACTCGGCATGGGTTCGCACACCGTCAACCCCGTCTTCGGCGCGACCCGCAACCCTTACGACCTCTCGCGCAGCGCGGGCGGCAGCAGCGGCGGAGCCGGGGCCGCCCTCGCCTGTGGCATGCAGCCGATCGCCGACGGCAGCGACACCGGCGGCTCGCTGCGCAACCCGGCGTCCTTCAACAACGTGGTCGGCCTGCGCCCCTCCCCCGGCCGGGTCCCCTCCTGGCCCGACAAGGCCCCGTGGGGGCAGCTGTCGGTCAAGGGACCCATGGCGCGGACCGTGCAGGACGTCGCCCTGACGCTGTCGGTGCTGGCCGGGCCGGACCCGCGCAGCCCGCTCGCCCTGGAGACGCCGGGCTCCCTCTTCTCGGGCCGGCTCGACGGCGATGTGCGCGGCTGGCGGGTCGCCTGGTCGCCCGACCTCGGCGGGAGCGTGCCCGTCGAGGCGGAGGTCCGGGACGTGGTGCGGGGCGCGGTGGAGGTGTTCGCCGCGCTGGGCTGCGAGGTCGAGGAGGCCTGCCCCGACCTGTCCGGCGCCGACGAGGCGTTCCACGTCCAGCGCGCCTGGCAGATGGAGCTCGCCCACGGGCCCCTGCTGGACGAGCACCGGCACCGCATGGCCCCGGACGTCGTCTGGAACATCGAGGAGGGCCGCAAGCTCACCGGCCCGGACCTGGGCCGCGCCCAACTGCTCCAGGCCGCGCTCTTCCACCGGGTGCGCGAGTTCTTCGGGAGGTACGACGTCCTGCTGCTGCCGGTGAGTCAGGTCGCGCCCTTCGACGTCCGTCTCCCTTACCCGGCGTCGGTGGACGGCATCGCCATGGAGACGTACCTGGACTGGATGCGCTCGGCCAGCCTGATCACCATGACCGGCTGCCCGGCCCTGTCGGTCCCGGCCGGCTTCACCCCCGGCGGGCTGCCGGTCGGGCTCCAGGTGGTCGGGCCGCACCGGGGCGACGCGGCCGTGCTGAGGGCGGGGCACGCGTTCGAGCAGGCGACGCGGTTCGGGGAACGGCGGCCGGACGTCGCGGTGAGCACGGAAACGGCGGAAGGCGGCCGGTCATGAGCCCGCGCAGTGTCGTGGTGGTGGGTGCGGGCATGGCGGGACTGGCAACTGCCTGGTTCCTCCAAGAGGGCGGCGTCGAAGTCACCGTCGTCGACCGGCGGGGCGTCGCGGCCGGCGCGTCCTGGGGCAACGCGGGCTGGCTGTCCCCCGCCCTGACCGTGCCGCTGCCCGAACCGGCCGCCCTGAAGCTGGGGTTGCGCACGCTCCTCTCCCCCGCTTCCCCGCTCTACATCCCGCCCCGCCCGGATCCGCGGCTGGCCCGCTTCCTGCTGGCGTTCACCCGGAACTGCACCCACCAGCGCTGGCAGGTGGCGATGGCGGCACTCGCCGCGCTCAACCGCCAGGCGCTGTCGGCGTACGACGAGCTGGCCCGGGGCGGGATCACCGAGCCGACGCGCTCGGGCGAGGCGTGCCTGCTCGCCTTCACCTCCGCGGCCGGCCGTGCCCCGCTCGTGGCGGAGCTGGACGCGGTGCGCGCGGCGGGGCAGGAGGTCGACTACGACCTGCTCACGGGGGCCGAGGCACGCGCCTGGGAACCCGCCCTCTCGCCGCGCGTCGACGCGGCCGTACGACTGCACGGCCAGCGTCACCTCGACCCCGGGGCCTTCGTCGCCGCGCTGGCCGACGCGGTCCGCGACCGGGGCGGAAAGATCGTCACCGGCCTGGAGGTCACCCGCGTACGGGACCTGGGCACCGGGGTCGTCGCCCTCGCCCCGGACGGCGCGTCCGTGCGGGCCGACGCGGCCGTCCTCGCCCCCGGCGCCTGGCTCGGCCGCCTGGCCGCGCCCTTCGGGGTGCGCGTGCCGGTGCAGTCCGGACGCGGCTACAGCTTCTCGCTCCCTCCGGCGGGGCTGCCCACCCGGCCCACCTACTTCGCCGAACGGCGGGTGGTCTGCACACCGCTCGGGGACCGGGTGCGGGTGGCGGGAATGATGGAGTTCACGGCGCCCGACCGCCCCGCGGATCCCCGCCGCATCGAGGCGATCGTCAACTCCGTCCGTGATCTGCTCCCTTCGGCCGACCTCAGCCGTCGCACCGACGAGTGGGCAGGCCCGAGGCCATGCACGGCGGACGGCCTGCCCCTGGTCGGCCCGACCCGCTCGCCCCGGGTCCACGTCTGCGGCGGACACGGCATGTGGGGCATCGCCCTGGGCCCCCTCAGCGGCAAGCTGCTGGCGGAGTCGATGGTCACGGGCCGTCGGGCTGCCGAGTTGACGGCGCTGCATCCGCTGCGGTGACGCACGGTCAGTGGCTGCCCCGGTGTGCGTGTGCTTCGGCGAGGAGGAGGTAGCTCGCGGCGGTCCAGGTGTAGGCGCGGTCGCGCAGACCCGTGCCCGTGAGGGCGTCGAAGTTCTCGGCGAAGCCGTGGGTCTCGCACAGGGCGCGGAAGCGGGCGCTGATGTCGTCGGCGAGCCGGTCGTGGCCGGCGCGGCGCAGGCCGTCCTCGATGAGGACGGTGGCGGGGGCCCAGACCGGTCCGCGCCAGTAGCCGTCGGAGAGGTAGTGCGGTGAGGTGGGCAGTTCGGTGGCGAGACCGTACGGGGTCAGATGGGCCTTGATGTGATCGGCCAGCGCGCTGCCGATCTCGCCGGGCAGGTGCTCGCCCAGCACGATGGGCATCAGGTCGAGAAGGCTGGAGCTGCTCCACGTGTGCCCGGTGGCGGCTCCCCGGGCGACGAACCGTTCGCCGGTCCAGAGCTCGTCCAGCAGCACCGACTGGATCTCGCGGGCCGTGCGCGTCCACCGGCTCGCCTCGTCCGGCTTGTCCAACTCCGCGGCTAGTTCAGCGAGTTCGTGGAGCTGGAGGACGAGGAAGGCGGCCAGGTCGGCGGTGACGACCACCCGCTCGGGGTCGAAGGTGGTGGCGTTGTCCCAGCCGCTGTCGTTGCCGTGCTGGTAGTGGGGCAGGGCGGCGCCGGGTGCGCGTCGTTCGGTGAGCCAGAAGTCGCTCCAGCGTGCCAGCCGGGCGTATGTCTGGGCCAGTTCCGCCCGGCTGGGAGGCACCGGCAGCCGGCGGCGCAGAAGGCCCGACGTCCAGCCGTGGATGGGCGGTTTGACGAAGTTGTGGAGGACCTCGGAGTGGGTGACGGAGTCGGGCAGGGCTCCGCTGCCGTCCTGGTGGTCGAAGGGCAGGGCGAACTGGTCCACGGCCAGTTCGGGACGGCCCGGAGCCAGGGCCAGGGCGTTGAAGCAGTGGTCCCAGCTCCACACCTTGTCCATCCAGTGCTTGGACATGAGAACGGCAGGCCGGGTGACGAGTCCGGTCGGCCGTACGGTCGCCGACCAGAGGACGTAGGCGGCGAGTTCGGCGGCCGGGGTCGCGGACGAGCGCCAGGGAGCCACCGCGTCGGCGAAGTCCGCGAAGGATCCGCGGGCCGCCGCCACGATCTCGTCGAAGGCGGCCGGGGACGCGTACGGCGGGCGAGCGGTGTCGAGTTCCTCGACGGCGATCTCCCACCCGCCGTCTGCCGCCGCGGCCAGGGCGAGGCCGCGGTCGCCGCCGCCCAGGGCCTGGGCTCCGTCGGTGTGGGCGATACGGCCGGACAGGACGGTGACGCGGTAGCGGCGTCCCGTCTCGTACGACGTGAACACGTGCGCGTCCGCCGCCGGGTCGTGGAAGAAGTACGTCCCGCTGAACGGCGTCAGGACCTGCGCGGCCGCACGGACGCCGAGGCCCAGTCCGCTCCCCCGCAGGCGTACGGTGTCCGGCGACTCGTAGGTGAGGTCGATGCGCCCGGCCTGGCCGACCCAGCTGAGCAGTCCCGGAGTCGCCTCGACACGGGTCCCGGTGCGCTCGCCCGTCGCCGGGTCCAGGGGGACGAGGCGGAGGACGGCGTGCATGCCGTTCTGGTGCGAGACGAGGTGGAGGTCGTCGGCGTACGTCTTCTCCGCCACCACGGGTGAGATGCCGAACCAGGATCCGAACGTGCTGAACGGGATGTCGTGGACCGAGAAGGCCGGTCCGGACGACGGGGCGGCGGTCATGAAGGCGTGACTCGTTTCTCGAGCAGGGATCGTCGGCGGAGGGGAAGGTCAGCGGGAGGTCAGTCCTTGACGGCACCGGCGGTCACGCCGGCGGCGACGTAGCGCTGGGCCAGGACGAGGATCACCGCGGCGGGCAGCGAGGCCACGACGGCGGTCGCCATGATGGCGTTCCACTCCTGGTTGTTGTTGCCGATGTAGTGGTAGATGCCCAGGGTGATCGGCTCGTGGGCACCGCCGTTGACGAGGGTGCCGGCGAAGACGAAGTCGGACCACGACCACAGGAACGCGAACAGCGACACCGTGACGACGGCGTTGCGGCTCATCGGCAGGACGACGGCACGGAAGGTCGTCAAGGGCCCGGCGCCGTCCATCGTCGCCGCCTGGAGCAGTTCGCCGGGGATGCCGGACATGAACGCCGTGAAGATGAGCACCGCGAACGGGACGGCCAGGGTGGAGTCGGCGACGATCAGGCCGGGCACGGACCGGAGCAGGCCGAGCTGGAGGTAGATCGCGTAGAACCCCATCGCCATGATGATGCCGGGGATCATCTGGGCGACCAGGAAGAGGAAGCCGAGCAGACCGCCGCCGCGCGGGCGCAGTTTGGCCAGGGCGTAGCCGGCGGGGGCGGCCAGTGCCACGGTCAGGACGACCGTGCCCAGGCCGATGACCAGGCTGGTCGCGAGGTAGGGCAACTGCTCGTCCAGGACGGTGCGGTAGCCGGCCAGGGTGCCGTGCAGCGGCAGCAGGTCCGGCGGGCTCTTGCGCATGTCCTGGTCGCGGGTGAGGGAGACGTTGAGCATCCAGTAGACCGGGAAGAGCATGATCCCGGTCAGCAGCAGACCGATGACCGTCTTCCACCACGTGCGGCTGGTGCTTCGGTTCATGACAGCGCCTGCTTTCGCTGGACCCGGATGTAGACGAGGCCGAACACCAGGGCCGCGACGACGAGCAGGTTCCCGACGGCCGCTCCGGGGCCGAAGGCGGGCAGGAGATTGCCGAAGCCGAGCTGGTAGGACCAGGTGGCGAAGGTGGTGGACGAGTCCGCCGGGCCGCCCTTGGTCATGATCCAGATGATGTCGAAGACCTTGAGTGTGTAGACGAGGCCCAGGAGCAGGGTGATCGCGGACACCGGGCGCAGCAGCGGGAAGGTGATGCGCCAGAAGCGGTGCCAGGCGTTCGCCCCGTCCAGGGCGGCGGCCTCGTACAGGCTTGCGGGAATGGACTGGAGGCCGCTGTGGAGCACGACCAGGTTGAAGGGGACGCCGATCCAGATGTTCGCGATGATCACCGAGGTCAGCGACCAGGACGGTGAGGTCAGCCAGTTCACCGGGCCGATTCCGACGGCGCTCAGCAGGGCGTTGACGATGCCGGAGTCGCTGTTGAGCATCCACGACCAGGTGGAGGCCGACACGATCAGCGGGAGCAGCCACGGCACCAGGAACAGGGCTCGCAGGGTCGCCGAGAGCCGGAAGTTCTGGTGGAAGAAGACCGCGAGGGCCAGGCCGATGGCGTACTGGAAGACCAGGCACACGGCGGTGAACACCACGGTGTGGAGCAGGGCCGGCGCGAAGGTCGGGTCGTCGAGGACCTTCCCGTAGTTCTCCAGGCCCGTGAAGGGCGCGTTGCCCTGGACGAAGGAGCGGACCGTGTAGTCGCGCAGGCTCAGGTCGAGGTTGCGGTAGAGGGGATAGGCGTAGAAGAGGACGAGGTAGAGGGTGACGGGGGTGAGGAAGGCCCAGGCGGCCCACTGCTGGGAGGCCGGGCGGCGTCGTGGCGCGGGGCCGGCCGGGGGCGGGCGGCGGTGGCCGCCCCGCCGTCCCGGTCGAGCGCCGGCCGGCGGGCCGGTGGAAAGGTCGTCTGCTTCATCGGGCCCACGTCACTTGACTGCGGACTGCGCCGAAGTGAGAGCGTCCTTCGGGGACTTCGCCCCGCTGAGCGCGGACTGGACCGCCTTCCACAACTGCTCCGAGATCTTGGGGTACTTGGTGCCGAGGTCGCCGCTGGTGCGTCCCTTGGCCGACTTGACCGCGTCGACCCAGGGCTTCAGCGCGGGGTTCGCCGCCACCTGCTTGTCCTGGACCTCACCGGTGGGGGCCACGTAGGACAGGGTGGTGTCGGTGTCGTACAGGTTCTGGGAGCTGGTCAGGCAGGTCGCCAGCTTCTGCGAGGTGGTGTACCGGCCGGTGTCGTCCTGGACCGGGAGGGTGACGAACTCGCCGCCGGTCGGGGCGGCGGCGTGGCCCCCGCCGGCGCCCGGGATCGGCAGGACGCCGTACTCGAAGCCGGCCTTCTCGGCGTTCGCGAGCTGCCAGGTGCCGTTCTCGGCGAAGGCGTAGTCGCCGCCGGCGAACTCCTGCCAGCTGGTCGTCTGGGTGTTGTTGATGACCGAGTTGGGGGCGTAGCCCTTCTTCAGCCAGTCCTGCCACAGCGACAGCGCGGAGACGGCCTCGTCCGAGTCGAGTTCACTGAGCTGAGCGCCGGAGCCCCAGAACCAGGGCAGGAACTGGAAGCTGCCCTCCTCGGTGCCGATCGCCGAGAACGTGATGCCCTTCTTGCCCGCCTTCTCGACCTTCTCCAGCGCCGCCGTCAGCGACGTCCAGTCCTTGACCGAGGCGATGTCCACCCCGGCCTCCTTCAGCACCTTCTTGTTGTAGTAGAGGGCGAGGGTGTTGGCGCCGATGGGTGTGCCGTAGGTCTTGCCGCCCGACTGGCCGGCCGCGAGCAGGTTGGGGTCCACCTTGGAGGTGTCCAGCTTGTTCTCGTCGGTCGTGGTGAGCACGCCCGCCTCGGCCAGGGTCGAGACGACCGGATTGTCGACGATCAGGACGTCCGGGGAGTTGCCCTGCTGGGCCGCGAGCAGCGTCTTGTTGGCCAGGTCGCTGGTGTCGAAGCCGGTCCGCTGGATCTTCACGCCGGCCTGGGTGCCGCACTTGTCCAGCAGCTTCGTCCAGGCCGAGCCCTTGGCGAACTGCGGGTACGGGTCCCAGATCGTGTAGGTGCCGCTGTCGGCGTCCTTGGCGTCGGTGCTGCCCGCGCCGGAGGAACAGGCGGTGCCGACGACGGCGACGGCTGTCGACAGGGCCACGGCGGCGAAGAGCCGTCTGGAGGAGCTGTGCATGGCGGGTCCTTCGTTCTTGGCATACGGGTGCCGTGGGCGGGGTGACGAGGGGTGTGCGGGCACGCGGAACGTCGGCGGCGTGCCTGGTGAAGTGAGAAGAGTCCGAGGAGGGGTCGAGGGTCAGGCGGAGGTCAGGCGGAGGGCGTACCGCCGGCGGGTCCGGTGCTCGCCCGCAGCGAGATGGGCGGTGCGAGAAGGTGGTGCCGAGGCGGCGCGCCGGGATGGTCGAGCCGTTCGATGAGCAGGTCGACGGCGCGGCGGCCCATCTCCTCGGCCGGTACGTCCGCCGCGGTGAGCTGCGGGGTCACCGTCTCCGCCCACCGGCCGGCGACGACTCCCGTGACGGAGAAGTCCCGCGGCACATGACGGCCCGCCTGGGAGAGCCCTCGGTAGAGGCCGCCCAGGGCGGCCTCGTTCAGCGTGACCAGGGCCGTCGTCGCCGGATCGTCGTGCAGGATCTGTTCCAGGCATGCCTGGCCGGACGCGGCGTCGTCCCCGCAGCAGTACGTCCGCACCGTCAGCCCGCGCTCGGCCGCCGCCTTGGTGAAGCCGTCCAGTCCCCGGTGCGCGGACTCGTACCCCGCCCGCAGGAGCTGCTCCGGACGGTTGACGAAGGCGACCCGGCGATGTCCGAGGTCCGCGAGGTGGTGGACGCACGCCGCCGCCAGCGCGGTGTGGTCCAGGCCGACCCACCAGCCGCTCTCCGGGTGCGCGGTGCGGCCGATGGCGACGGCGGGGAAGTCCAGCGCGGCCAGATGGTCGGCCCGGTCGTCCTCCAGTCTGATCTCCATCAGGATCGCGCCGTCGACCCGCCGCTCCCCCAGCAGTCGCTGGAACGAGCGGTCGCTGTCCACGCCGCTCGGGGACAGCAGCACGTCGTAGTCGTGGGCCGCGGCGGCTTCGACGACACTGCCGATGAAGTCCAGCTGCATGCCGGTGTAGTGGTTCCCGGCGGGCGGGAAGACCAGGCCGATCGTGCTGGTCCGGCCGTTGGCCAGGGCGCGTGCGCTGGCGTTGGGCCGGTAGCCCAGCTCGTCGATGACGTCCTGGATCTTCCGGCGTGTCTCGTCCGACACCGGACGCTTGCCGCTCAGCGCGTACGACACGGTGCTCCGCGAGACACCGGCCCGCCGGGCGATCTCACCGATGTTCACGGGCAACTCCTTGCGTGGGCTGTCGAACCGGCGAGTGTCGAACCGGTTCGCGTGAAGTGAAGCTAAGAACTGCCCCGACGGCTGTCAACACCCCGCACAGCACTTCTTGCCTTGCGACAGGGGTATTGCTGGGAGATTTCGCCGGTGCTAGCTTCCTGCGAACCGGTTCGACGAGCGGTCGGCCCTGTGCGCCGCAAGGGACGACGGACGGGTCGCAGCTTGTTTGCCAGCGATGAGTCGAACCGGTTCGACTCCTTCAGTGTCCGATTCAGCGTCCGAAGCAGTACGGAACCCACGGAGACCTCAGTGCGACGAAGCAGAACGACTGTGGCCGGAGCCGTCGCGACGGCCGCCCTCGCCACGCTCCTGGCCGGCCCGTCCGCGGGCACCGCCGGGGCCGCGGAGCGGGAACGGCTCGTCATCGACCTCGCCACCGACACCGGCGCCTTCCACGGCGGCGCCGCCGGCTCGCTGTACGGCGTGTACGGCGACGGCGTGCCGAGCCGCAACCTCATCGAGGGCATGCACCTGCGCACGGTGTCGACGAAGGCGCAGGACGGTCCGCAGCACCCGGGAGCGGACGCGCTGGAGATGCTGCCGCCGTTCGTGGACTCGGGCGGCAAGGACGTCTACATCTACATGACCGACATCTACCGCGGCTTCCCGTACCAGTGGCCCGGCGCCAACGGCCCCGAGCGGCTCGCGGACTTCAAGGCGAAGATCAAGAAGCAGGTCCAGCAGGTCCTGACCATGGGGAAGTACAAGGATCACGTCGTCTACGTGCCGTTCAACGAGCCCGAAGGGAACATGTTCGGGACCGGTGAGTGGAGCTACAACAAGGTCTCCTGGCTGAACGACCCGCAGCACTACTTCGCGGCCTGGAAGGAGGTGTACCACCTCATCAAGGGCCTCGACCCGGACGCCCGCATCGCCGGCCCCAACACCAGCGTCCTCTACAACCAGGTCAAGGGCTTCCTGCAGTACGCCAAGGCCAACGACGTGGTGCCGGACGTGATGACCTGGCACGAGCTGTCGTCACCCGCCGCGGTCCGCACCAGCGTGGCGAAGTACCGGCAGATGGAGAAGGACGTCGGCGTCGGCCCGCTGCCGATCAACGTCAACGAGTACGGGCACAACTACCACCTGTCCGTGCCCGGCCAGGTCGTCCAGTGGGTCTCCGCCATCGAGGAGTCGAAGATCGACGCCGACCTGGCGTACTGGAACATCGACGGCAACCTCAACGACTCGGCCGTGGAGGCCAACAAGGGCAACGGCCAGTGGTGGCTGTTCAACGCCTACGGGCAGATGTCCGGCCACACGGTCGAGGTGACCGCCCCGCACCCCAACCAGCAGTACACCCTCCAGGGCGTGGCGACCCTCGATGAGGACAAGAGGCAGTCCCGGGCCCTCTTCGGCGGCAAGAGCGGCGACGCCGACGTCGTCTTCGACCACATCGACCCGAAGCTGTTCGGGAAGACCGTGCGCGCCACCGTGCAGGAGATCCCCTGGTCCGGTCAGGTCGGCGACTCCGCCCAGCCGTTGCGGCTCGCGGACCAGGAGCTGACGGTCGGCGCGGACGGCTCGGTGACGCTGCCGATGACCGGCATGAACGAGATGTCCGCCTACCAGGTCATCCTCTCCCCCGGCGGCAACGGCGCGAAGCCGGCCGCGCCTTCGGTCAGCTGGCGTCAGACCTACGAGGCGGAGAACGCCACCTACACCGGCAAGGGCTACTCCAGGAACGGCCCCGAGGGCACGCCTTCCGACGTCGGCAAGTTCGCCACGTCGGGCGCCTACAACGTGGGCGGTCTGCGCACCGGCTCCGACGGGGTCCTCGCCTTCGACGTCGAGGTCCCGCAGGACGGCACGTACGACCTGAGCGTCTTCGCCAACTCCTACAACCTGTACGACCTGGTGAAGGAGCAGGGCCCGACCAACGTCTTCCTGCGGGTCGACGGCAAGGAGCCGCAGGAACTGAGGCTGCCGCTGGGCTACAAGTGGGTGGTCTGGGGCCACACCGACACGACGGTGAAGCTGACCGCGGGCAAGCACCGGATCACGCTGGCCGCCCAGGACCCCGACCTCGGGGTCACCAAGGGTGACGCCATCATCGACAAGATCGACCTGTCCCTGCGCGACGAGAAGGTGACCGCGCCGGCGATCTACGAGGCCGAGTACGCCACCCTCACCGGCACCGAGCCGCGCTACACGTACCGCGGTGCCTCGGGGCCGGGCGCGGTTCCGCTGCCGAAGGGCGCCTCCGCGACCTTCTGGGTCCACTCCCCCGCCGACGGTGAATCGACCGTGTCGGTCGACCACTTGGGCGGCGGACACGCGAGCCTGGCACTCAACGGCGAGCAGCTCGACCTGCCCAAGGCCGGCGGGGCCGGGAAGGGCACGGACACGGTCCGGCTGTTCCTGTCCGGCGGCATCAACAAGATCACCGTCACCGGCACAGCACGCGAGCTGGTCCTCGACCGGCTGCGGGTCGCCCCGTCGAAGGGCACCCTGGTGCCCACCGTCTACCAGGCCGAGAACGGCACGCTCACCGGCGCGGCGAAGGTCACCGGCGCCTACCCCTTCGCCACGAACGGCAAGGCCGTCACGGACATCGGCGACGGCAAGGCCAACGCCCTCACCGTCGACGTGGTGGCCGCCAGGGCCGGGCGGCACGCGCTGACCATCCGCTACTCCAACGCCGAGCAGGCACCCGCCACCCACTACAACCCCGACCCGATCGCCCGCCACGCCGACCTCTCCGTCAACGGCGGACCGGCCCGCCGGGTGCTGTTCCCGACCACCTTCCACTTCAACAACTTCTGGGACCTGACCGTCCCGGTCACCCTGAAGAAGGGCACGAACCGGCTCACCTTCACCGCCGAGGAACTCCCCGACTTCAACGGCGACACCTACAACCAGTACGACCAGCGGTCCCCGTACGCACCGGTGATCGACCGGCTCGCCGTCACGCCGCTGGCGGCGAAGTAGCCCTGGTGAACGCGAGGCGCCGAGCCGGAAGCCCGGTCGGCGCCTCGCCGCGCGTCAGCTCCTGCGCCACGTCACCCACAGGTGTGATGAGGGAGGCCGTACGCCCGGAAGGCGGAAACCGGGGACTCCGAACCGGACCCAGGGGATCAGGCCGATCTTCGGCCGTGCCATGGTCGCAAAGGCGACGGAGGCCTGCGTCGGCCGGCCGCCGGGCCCGCAGTGGTGGGCGTAGTTCATCGCGGCCGCACCGGATGCGAACACCCACGTCATGACCCGGTAGATGGTGCCAGCGTCGCCCTGCTGCCGCGCCTGGTGGTACATCCAGCCGATGAACGCGGTCGTGAGCTCCCAGGCACCGGCGAACCCGAGGGCGAAGACAGTCCACCATCCGAACGCTTCCTTGGCATAATCGGCCTGGGACCACCAGGCCACGGCAGCAGGGCGAGGATCGGGCCGGCGACCAGCCTTCGGCGGGCCTGGTCGCGAACCAGCTCCCGTACCCACCGGCGCCCCTGGGCAAGCCAGTGGGCGAAAGTCGGACGTCCCGCGGCCTGCTTGTGCTCGCGCCGCGCCGTGGCCCGCTCGCCCTCACCGGCTACGGTGGCTCCTGGCTGGCGCTGCGCCTCGTACCCGGCGCCGCCGAAGCCCTCCGGAAAACCGCATGGGGGCAGGGCATGTCGTCCGCATCACCCGGCAGCGACGGCATTTTCGGCGGCACCCCCGCCGGGATGCTGGTCGCCTCCCCGCACAGCGAGGCGACCCTGTCCATCGTGGGCAACACGGGTGTGGCGATCCTGGTGATCACCGTGTGCCTGACCGCCATGGACGCCTTCCCCCGGCTGCGCCGCCTGGCCGGGCCCGTCATCGCGGTCGGCTCGGTGTCGCTGACGGCGTACGTCTACCACATCGTCGCCATCTGGCTCCTGGACACCGCGGAAGCGACCGTCCCGCCCCTGTACATCCTGCTCGGCTTCATCGCGTCCGTCACCGTCCTCGCCACCGTTTGGTCCCGCTTCTTCCAAAGGGGGCCGCTCGAACGGCTGATGGGCAGGGCGACCGGGATCGCCCAGCGCATTCAATGAGACGAACCCGCGGCCGACATCCACGACCGTGTCTGCGCACTCCGGCTGAGACACACCGTGGGCAGTGAGGATCACCGTTGCCTGGTTGAGGTGGCGGGCGAGTTCCCGATTGACGGCCCGCGGCATCGACTTCTTGGCTGCATTCGTCGGGCTGGTCCGGGAGGTCAGCGACGTGCTGTTCGAGGGCCGTGATCCTGCGCTGCAACTGGTCAAGAGGTACAGCACCTCCAGCCGTTCCGGCTTGAAACCGAGCGCAGAAGAAGCGGCCGTTTGCACCATGATGATCACCCGGTGGGAGTGATCCCCGGCAGAGCAGGCGGAGGCAGATCAAGTGCGTACAGCAGAGGCATATCCTTCCACCGAGGGGGAGACGAAGAATTCGTAGCCGCCCAAAGCGCACCGACGAACGAGGTAGGGACACGCAGTGCTGCCCCCCTGTATGCGTCTACTCGGTACCTTCCAGCTCGAGTGCTCCGTCACCGGCACGATCAGGGTTCCACCGAACGGTCAGCGCATTCTCGCCTATCTGGGCCTTCAAAGGGGTGCCACGCGCACCGTCTTGGCAGGCACGTTGTGGCCGGATGTCAGCGAGGAGCACGCACTGGGAAGTCTGCGCACTGCGCTCTGGCGTCTGCACCGCGATCGGGCTCCCGTTGTCGAGAGCCGTGGTGACGTCCTCACACTGGCGGACGACGTCACGGTCGATGTTCACGCCTTCACCCGGACCGCCATGCTGGTGGTGAACACCCCAGATGCGTTTGGTGACGACCTGCCGCTCGAACTGCTGTCCTTCGATGACTTGTTGCCCGGATGGGATGAAGAATGGGTGCTGAGCCAGCGGGAGCGGCTGCGCCAGCTACGCATGCACGCCCTCGAGTCCTTGAGTGCGCTGCTGGCAGATCGCGGGCGCCATTGTCTGGCCCTGGAGGCCGCTCTGAGTTGTGTGGCCATGGCCCCCCTGAGGGAAAGCGCGCACCGAGCCGTGACGGCGGTGTACCTGGCAGAGAACAACGTGGTAGAGGCATTCCGGCACTACGAGGCCTTCAGCAGGCTGATCCGCGACGAACTGGGCATGGAACCGTCGGCGAATTTTAGGTCCATGCTCCCCTCGGGGCACCAGCGGTGACACGGCGGTAGGGAACGACCAGCCGGGGCGGGGCCTGCCCGGCCGGGGGGGGGCGGCCGGGCAGGCAACCATCCCGACCGTGCTTGAGGTGTGCCATCAGTCCACGCCCCGCCACATCCGGGACAGCCAGTCGGGCAACCGCTCCATGCCCATGGGCAGGCCCCTGCTCGTCCGCCGTACGCCGATGCCACGCACGCTCACGCCGGGAGTCGCCAGCGGATTCAGCTGGGAATCCCTGGTACGCCCGCTGATATCCGTAATCCGCACGGCAGGGGTTGACTCGACCCCGCCCGCGCGCAGCGCGAACGACTCGGTGACTCCGCTCGATTCGCCAAGACTCACCCAGTCCTCAACCTCCTGCGAAAAGACCTCCACCCGGTAGGCACGCAGATCGCTGTCCGGTCGGACGAAGACCGTCACGTCCGTGTCGGAGCCACCCAGCACCACATGTTCTTCAAAGCCGACGACCAGTTGGCCGCCACCGCCGAGAGCGACGAAACGATCCGGGCCCTTCTGGACGACCGTCCCCAGGGCCGCCTCGGGGATTCCTTGTGTGTTGGACGAGCTCATGGGCCCCGGCGCGAAGGCGAACACCCGGTCTGGATAAAGGAGTTCATCCAGGGGAAGGGGCGTCTTGGGTCTGATTACCTGCATGCCGGCATACGAGACGCCGATGGACGGCCTGGCGCCCGGCTCGTAGTGTGCACGCACCGAGTATGTGCCGTCGAGATGGGAGGAGATGTCTCCGAAGTCGACGTCGGACCCCACCACCTCGAATCCGCCGACCGCTTGGGGATCGATCATCAGAGCATTGTCGAATCGGTCACGTGGGGTCACGGTCACTACGGCGAACGGGTCGAGCTGCTCGATGTCCATGACACTGTGATCAGGCTCCGGCCGGACCAGCACGTATGTCTCGAGTTTGGCCTCCCGGCGGAAGTCGACTCCGTCACTGGTTCCGGTCGCGGTCACGTAGAAGGTGTAGCGCTCCGGCACCGAGGTGTCGGTGAGCGTCCCCTGGTAGGTACCCATCCCGTTCGCCTGGCTCATGGGCAGGGTGATCTTGTTGCGTGTGTTCTCGAAGCGGAAACCGGCGATCTTGGCGGCCCGTTTCTTGACCAGCAGAGGTGTGGCGTCCAGGCCGGTCATCTCCTCGTCGGCCTGCAACATGGCTTCCTCGGGTACCTCCAGGTTCGCGAGCCAGTTGGCCATCGACCGGGTGGGTACCGTGGCCGAGAGGGAGACCGATACCCCTGTGACCGGTTTGCCCCCGGCCGTCAGCTTCGCGGAGAGGGTGATGGGTTCTCCGGCGAAGTAGCTGGTCTCGTCCGATTCGAGCGACAGGTGCAGACTGGAGTCGACGAGAGTGTCATACACGTACTTTTCGGCGACAAAGCCCGCGTTGGGCTCAGGATTTTCGGGGTCATCACTGGGCGCGGTGATGACGAGCGTCCATGTTCCGTGGCGAGCTTTCGCCGGCTGGTTGTCGTCCTGACTCACTGCACTCAGGCATTCGGGTCCGATCAGGTAGACCTGCGAGCGGCTGTCACCACGGAAGACGACGTCGCTGAAAGCGCCTTGGCCCGCCGTTTCGGGAGTGATGCGTTCCTGCAACGGAGTGAGCAGCTCCAGTCGAAGGCGGCCCGGATCGGGAGTGTTCCAGTTCAGCACCAGGGCCGCTCGCCGATCGAAACGGGTCAACAGGACCTCGTGCCGTACCTCCCCGAAGCCCGCCAGCACCGTGCCCTGCGGGTCCCTCGGTGAGGCCGTAGGAGTGAGGCCGGACTTGATCGCATCCCGCAGGGCGGCGGCGAGGGCCGTGGCCGTGGTTTCCTCCTCGTCGACGAACCGCTGCTGCCCGCCTCCCCACGAGCCGCTGCACAGCTCTTTCAGCGTGACGTGGTCGACGTCCGTAAAGCCCTCGATGCCGTAACCGACCGCGAACAGTGAGATCCGCTTCTCGGCCAGGGAGGATCCTGCCGGGGCAGTACCCATGGGAGGGCGTACGAACTCCCGCGGCTCGTGCGTGCCCGAGTTGTGGGCACCGTCACTCATCAGAATCAGCCAACGGCGGTTCGCGCCCACGCTCAGGGCACCGGTGTCGAAGTAAGTGGTCGCCGGAGCGAGCACTCGGTCGAGACCGTCACCCATGGGCGTGGGGCTGTCGGGGTCGGGTGCCACGGCGGCGAACGTCTCCTGCGCATCCTCCATGCCGGCCACATCGGTGATGTCCGTCATCGGCACGATGTCGAACGTCGTCACGTCGTCAGGATCCTCAGCCGGGAACCTCGCGATGCCGAATCTGCCGCGCCCTTGGCCGAAGTGGGCCAGCAGATCGAGAAACTGACGCGTGGCGGAGGAGAGCTCGCTCCAACGGGAGTCCGCCGGGTCCTCCAGGAGCGATTCCCCCTCCGCGTCCCAGGTCATACTGCCCGAGGCGTCCAGCAGGAGGACGACTTCCAACCGCTGGGTCGTGGCGGTGAGGGAAACCTCCTGGTTGTGTCCGTTCGTGTTCGACGCCGTGGTGTCCGGTGGCGTGGCGGTGAGGGCGACCGTCGCGGTGATCGTTCCGTTGGGCAGGGGTGGACTCTTCGGCGCCTTGAAGGTCAGGGCCAGCCATTCCGAATGGGAGGGTGGGATCGTGACCGGAAGGGTGGAACCGATCGCGAAACCGGCCGGCAGGGCCGGTGCCGTCGAGGTGATCTTCAGCGGACCGGTTCCCTTGTTGGACACCTGAACACTGTGTTCGAGGGAGTCCCCGACGAGTGCGTGGTATGCGAGGTCGGGCGGAGAGACAACGATCCACGGCTGCGCTGTTTCGGCTTCCGACTCGGCCACGACCCAGGTGAATTCCCGGGTCTTAGCGATGTCGTTATTCTTGATGCCCAGTTGCCACTGCTCGGTGGTGTCCTGGTCGAAGCCCATGCGAATGCGGAAGACGTTGTCGGCGTCGGCGAAGAGCCGTGCATCACCGACGTAGTCGGCTGATTCGGGCCCGCGCGATACCGCGGTGGTGAACGAGCTGAGCCGTACCTCAGTGCCGTTGCCCGCCTTAAGGAGCACGGTCGGAGGGCTCACGCCGCCGAACATGGCCACGCGCATGTACATCATTTTGACGTATGTGCCTACTGGGTCAGATTGTCCCGTCAGTTGGGTGAAGGGGATGAACGCGGTGGTTCCGGGTGCCACTGCCAGCGGCGCCAGCTGGGGATTGGGAAAAACTGCGAATGACATGGCCGCCCTCCTAGGCTTGAACGGTGAACATTTTTGGGCTGCTGTCGATTTCGCCGCCGGCCGTCTGCACTCTGACCACTACCTGCCCCGCTTGCAGCCCGGCCGGTACCCGGGTGGCGATCGTGGTCGGTGTGGGTGGCACCTCGACGGGGGCTTCCTTGTCGCCGAAGAACACCTTTAGGCCGCCGACGGAGAAGTTGGTGCCGTGGAGTGTGACGGGCTGATCAACTTGCCCCAGCTTGGGGGTGAACGGCACTGTCGCGAACGTCGGTTTGGGAACCACGGGCTCCGCTTTGAACAAATCTTCGCTGGTGACCTCGCCCGCGGTGGTGGTGACTTTGATGTGCACATCGACGCTTTGGGTGCCGATGACAAGGCCCTCGGGTACCCGAACCTTGACTTCTGTCGGTGATGGCGCGCCCACCACTTCGGCTTGTTTGTCCCCGAAGAATACTTTCAGGTCACTGGCATTGAAGTTGAAGCCAGAGAGGACGACCTCGGTTTGTGGGATGCCGTGATTCGGGCTGAACTGTCCTCCGGGTGGAGCGAACAAGGGATTGACGTCCACCCTGAACAGAGTGGCGGCGGTCGCCGTTCCGACCTCGTTGCTGACGGCAACCTCGACAGATACGGGCGCGCCCCCCGGTGTCAGCCCGGCGGGCACCCGTGCCACGAGCCGCCTCGCCGACGTCCCCGCCACGAGCTCGGCCTCCTCACCACCGAAGAAGACCTTCACGGTGCCCACGTCGAAGTTCTTACCGTTGATCGTCACCGACTGATTGACCACTCCCGATTTCGGCACGAACTCGGGAGTTCCGGGGGTGAACGCGGGAAGGGCCAACATTCGTTCCACGCGACTCAGCCGGGATTCCACATCCGAAACCGTCAGCCCGCGCGTGCGCCGGTCGTGGATGTCGGACTGCTCGATCGTGTCTTTCCCCATGGGGCGCACCAACAGCGCGAGGGGGTGGTAGGAATGCCCCTCCGGCCGTGCCGGTACGGTCTCCTGACCCTCCGCCACCCGTACTACCCAGGTCGGTTTCAGCCTCACGGAGGTGCGGACACCGACGTCGTCGCTGTTGAACAGTTCCGCATCGTTGATTCCGTCCTCTTCGACCAGTGTCACGTCCAGATAGACCAGGTCCGTTCGATTCCTGGTCGGAGTCGTGAGTTCGGGGAGGTGCTGGGCGCTGTAATTGATCGGCTGTGTGATGGTCACCTCGATCCCGCCCACCAGGCAGGACCCCGGGGCCTCAGCACCCGTGGAGATGCGGAAATCTTGCCTGTTCTGTCCGTTCTGCGCCGGCAGAGCCTCGATGGCGAAGCCGTCATTGCCGTGGGCCGTTCCGTTGCCGATGTATCGGGTGAAGACCTCCCGCATCGTGGCGGCCACCAAGTCCTGGAGCAGATTCAGATCGCGATCGAGGATGGGTACGCCCTGCTCGACGTGGATTCCCACGTAGCCCTTTTCTCGGCTTTTCCGCAGAAACTCCTGTGGTGACTGTGAGTAGTCTCCCATGATGTTCTCCCTGTGCTGCCAGGCTGACAGCCGCCTACTCCGTGATGTATACGGGACGTGCCGTCACCGGCATGAACTCGTTGAGCACCCCCGCCAGCCGGGACACGATGGCCGCGATCTCCTCTGGCGATTCCGTATCGCGGGGACTCAGGTACAGCCCTACGGTGTCGCGTGCGATGCGGCCGCTGTCGGTGAGGATTCCGGCGGGACCGCTGTCGTACAGGTACGTCTGGAAGTCCTCGAAGCGTCCGCGCAGCGCGAGCCGATCCCTGGCGCGGGTGTCCGCGGTGGTGGTCCCCGCGTATCGGTGGTCGAGTGTGCGCGTCGCGCTGAACGCCGTACTGACGTATTCCAGGCTCCGGTTTGAGCGGTGGACGAGCAGAGCACCCGTCCCGGTGGCCACAGCCACGGGCGCCCGCAGGTTGTAGGGCCCGGCCAAAATCTGCTGTGCGGCCCCCCAAGTGTCGGATCCCGTGTCCAGGGTGTTCCGGAAGATTGTCCAGCCGCCCGCGCGCGTGGAGCTCCAGAACAGTTCGATGCCACGCTCTCCGGACACCAGAGCGGCCGGCTGTCGGTCGTGGTCATCCTCCGCTGCCCGCGCCAGCGGTTTGACGGGAGACCAGTCGGAAGCGGACGGGTCCAGCCCCTGCTTGGACCGGTAGTGGATGTGCCAGCGTGTCTGGTCCTCGCCACTGGCCTGCTGACGTGCCCAGAACAGCCACAACCTTGCGGCTGCGGCACCGGGATGGAAAAGGAGGAAGAGGTCGTCCTCGACCCGAGGGTCGTCTTCACCGTCCGGCGGAAGGGTGGCGGGGGTGGCGAGCTGCCAGTCGTCACCGTCGTGTCGGTTGTACCTGAGCTGCCACCTACCGTTCAGGTGTTCCAGCCAGAACAGCCAGAGCCCCCCCGCGTCGTCCGCCGTCGTGACCGGCATCCGCCGGTCAGTATCGGCGTCGCCGAAAACAGTGGGCTCGGACCAGCGCTCGCCCGTGCGGACGGCAGACCACACACGCCACCTGCGATGTTCCGCCGGCTCGGCTGGGTCGCGCCCCTGCCAGAACAACCGGAGGACCTGACCATGCCGCGCAGCCGTGGGGAATTTGTCGACTCCTGGGCGGATGACCACCGGCTCACTCGGTTGCCACTTTCCTTCCGAGAAGTGCTTGGACCAGATGTCCCAGCCGTGCAGACGACGGGTGTGGTAGATGAACAGCGCGGAATCCCCTTCCTGGGGCACCACCGCAGGCCGTCCGTCGTGAGCGAAGTTCAGCGAGGCGAGCGCCGGCCCCGACCATGTCCCCTGGGCGTCGCGCAGGGTGAACCACAGGTTGAGGCGCTCCGGCTGATTGGTGCGCGCCACATTGTGCACGAACTCCTTGGTGCGGCTTGCCCATCGGGTGATCCGGGCCACTGTGGCGTCGAGTGCGTGGACCCCGCCGGTGCTCTGGTAGATCCGTGGCGCGAACCGGATCTCATTGCGCTGGCTGTCCAGGGGAAGCCTGCGGTCCGTCTGCCAGCCGATCCACTGTGCCAGCAGCGGCAGCAGACGCCCGTCGACGCGCGAGGGGGTCGATGAGCTCCAGTGAGACTCGTACGTGGTTGTAGAGCCGGTCGAGTTCAGCGCCCGGCAGATCGAGGAAGCGACGGAGCTGGCCCTTCTCCGCGTCGTAGCGGTGGTAGATAGCCGGCAACAGGGAGTAGAGCAGCCCTCCGAAGTCGTACGGCGACAGAGCCATCGCTGCTGCCCGGTTGTGGCGTGTGTCGTCCTGGGGGTCGTCGGGGAACACCGGTGGATCGCCCGCGAACGAGAAGAGCGTGTAGTAGTGGGTGGTCTCGCCCTGGAGCGGCTGGTCTGAAGCCCGTAGGAGACCGATCCCCTGAGCGACGAGCACTCCGTCGTCGGGAGCAGTCGGATAGCGGTTCCGGCCGCGGCACACCCTTACCCCGACCGGCTCGGCCGGGGGCTCCGCGAGTAGCGGATAGCGCCATGAAAGGTCGATACGGTTGCCGTCCGGATGGGCAGTGGCGGTAATGTCCAGCAGTCTCACGGTCGGCGCCTCCCCGGCTGGACGAAATCCAACTTGAGCCCTTGCCTGTATGCCTCTGCCGCGGGCACCTTGGGAACCTCGTTGACGCCGAGCTCGATCCTTCCGTTCTCCGCGATGGGCGGATCCGGCCGGTCGCCCCGCCGGAATTCCGTGATGTTGACGAAGACCACCCCCGGGACGTCCTGGATCCGGTCGTAGAACCGGCTCAGGTAGACCGTGTCACCGAAATCGACTCGGTCGAAGGAAAGGAGATCCGCGCAGACCCGCTGTACAGCAGTCTCGACGTCCGAGGTCACGTAGAAGCTTTCGACGCCCACCTCGGCCGTCACATGGATGGGCACATAGTCGACGTCACAGATTTCGACGATCTGGTTCAGCATCCTCCTGTCCTCGAAGAAGCCGATCAGGCCTGCTTCCAGAACGTCGCTGACGTTGCCACCCCCCTGCGGTGCCACGAACAGATGCACGTGGTTCCAGTCGGAGGCCACCGCGCGTACCTTTCCCACGCCGCCAAAGCTGAGGGCGAGCGCCTCGTAGTCGGCGGCGGTCACGGCACGCCGCATCGCGCGGAACACCCTCGGCGCCTGCCGGACCGCTCGTGTGATGTCCTCCCGGTCGGCGCCGCCGGTCGCCGCTGAGGGGTTGAAGACCTTGGCACCGAGTCGGGCCAGCGCGGGAGAACGGATGATGGTGGTGATCGCGTGGGAGGGGACGTTGCCAGCCTGGCCGCCGCCCGCTCGGTAGGTGGCCCTGATCTCAGCCCCGGCAGGCGGAATGGCTCCGAATGTGCCGTCCCCGAAGATGACCGTGGCTCGGTCCAAGTCGTCGACTTCCACGATGTAGTCCGGCTGGCCCGCATGGCTGAAGGCCAGGCTGTCCCGTCGCGTCCACACCGTCATCTCGCCGGCCACATGGCTTTCGATCCGCATGTCCTCCAGGGCCTGGGGCGTCGTGCCGGGCGGACGCAGGATCACGCGGGGATGAGGGATGGGAAACCGCTGATTGGGACTCTCGTCGGACTGGCCCAGAACCTCGCCCTGGAACAGCCGCCCCTCCTGCACGGGGATGCCCTCCCCCTCGGGGCCGAACACTCTCAGTCCGGAACCCGGGAGAGGCTGCACCTTGTTGAAGTCGATGCTGAGCGGTCCCTCGCCCAGATATTCGAAGCGGACACTGGGCCGGTGCTGATGGCTGCTGGTCGCGAACGCGTCTCCGCGATTGATGACGACGACATCGGTCACCGACTCAGGCACGCTCAGTGCCAAGGAGGCGGCGGCCGGTGCGGCAGTGGACAGTTCGTATCCGATGAGCCGGAGATGTTCGATTACGCTGCGGCGGGTACGGGCGGTCGCCAGGAAACTCTCGTTGGCCACCCTGTCCTGGTAGTAGCTGAGGATGTCACCCATGTGGGCGAACAGCTCGAGCAGGACATTGCCGAGGTCGGCCTCGTTGGAGAAGTCCCGCCACTCGGGCAGCTTCTCCGGGATCAGCTGCCGCATCGCCCGCAGCAGACTCTCGTAGTCGCGGGCCATGTAGTCGATGTACGGCTGCCCGTCCGCCTCTGTGATCTCCACCATGACTCCTGTGCCAGGGTTCCGGTCGACGGCTTCGTCCCCCTCGTGTCCGGCTCAGCGGGGTCATCGGAATGTGACCCGAACCGCCCGCCGCGCGAGGTCACGACGGCGTATGTACGCGAGCTCCACCGTCTGCGCCTCACCATCGGCCCTGACCTCCACCCCAGCCACCACCAGCTCGTCCCCGAGCCACCGGGTCAGCGCCTGGCCGATGGTGAACTCGACCGCCGCAGCCATGATCGAGTTGTTGGGATCGAAGACGAGATCCAGTAGCCCGCATCCGAAGGCGGGCAGGTTCACCCGCTCTCCCGGCTTGGTGAACAGCACCTGGACGATCTTTCCGTGCAGCTCCTGGTCGGCATCCCGCGGCTGTCCCACCCCGCCGGTCTCGTCGACGACGAGGAACGGGAAGCCGAAGCCTGTTGGCACCGTGCCTCCTAGGCCGAGCACGTGACGAAGTTCTGGAGTGTGGCGGACACCTTCGAGCCCGCCGGCGCGCCGACCCCGCTGCATGTGTCAATCGGATCTCCGTCCAACAGCACCCTGACCCCGTTGACGGTCAGCAGGGCGCTTCCTGCGGTCGTGCTCGGCGTGCCTCCGCCCAGCCCTGCGTCCGTGATCACCAGCGTGAGTGGCTGGGGCGGCGGAGCGGGCGGAACGAAGTTGCTGCCCATGGGTCCGGAGTGCCTGCCGCCGGGAGGCGTCGTTTCGACTGGAGGGAGGGCGCTACGGCTGGTCATGAGGGCCACCGGGGTGTCGTTGATCCGCAGGAGATCGCTGAGACCTTGTGTGAGGGCTCCGGAATACACGAACTCCGCGAGTCCGGTGTATGCGGTGGGCGGACTCGACGTGGTTGACCCGGAAACATTGTGCTTGTCCTTGCCGGTCACCGGGTCATTCTCGACGACGATCGACTTGGCCATGTCGGCTCAACCCTTCCTGAGATCGATGCCGGCCGCGACGATCGTGACCGTCTGGCCCGACGCGTCAATGGAGAAGGGCACGACGGAGCTGAGGGTCATGACGGACTTGCTCATGCGGATGGCGTTGCCCGTCGTGTCGCTCAGCGAGAGGCCCGACGCGTTGGACACGATGGTGTTGCTCCACTTGTCGAGGATGGTGATGCCCTCGCTGTCCATCGTGATCCGGTGCCCCTGGTTCCCCTCGCGCAGCAGGATCGACTCCTCGCCATCGGCGTCCTCGAACTGGATGGTGTGCCCTTTGCGGGTCTTGATGATTTTCCGGGTGGGCGGATCCTGCACAGAGCGCTGATCGCTGCCGTCAGCCGCTTGCGGCTTGGGCAGTTGACTCTCGGATCCGGGCCGGGTCCAGTAGGTGCCCACCCAGATCGGAAACTCCAGGTCGCCCTCCTCGAACTCGACCCAGACACCGGCGTCCTGTTCGGGTACGAACAGAAATCCCTGGTCCGCGGCTCCGCCGTACGGCAGACAGGGAGTGGCCCAGCCGGTCACCACATCCGGTCCGAGCACACTCGGCACACTGACTCTGAGCCTGCCGAGCCGGGCCGGATCCTTGTTGTCCACCACGAGTCCGCGGTATTTGCCGTAGAAGCGTCGCTCCGTCGTCTCCAGCAGATTGGCCACAGTGCGTTCCAATTCCATCACATGCCTCCTGTCAGGCCGGCGAGGAGTCCGCCGCCCTCGCCTGAGAAATCTTCGGAACCTTCGGGCTTCAAGGCGTTGCGCTTCACCCGGAAAAGCTGGGTGTAGCCGTTGGCGGTGAACCGGTGCGTCACGTGGGTGACGTAGTAGACGCCGCTGTATGTCTCGCCGATGCCCTTGATCAGCACAGGTCGGCGCGGCAACAGGACGGTTCCGTAGTCGTTCGCGGCGACCTCGCCCTCTGCCGTCACGAACCACTCCCCGCGGTCGTACAGCCCTTGACAGAGTGCGGCCATCTCCGGCATACCTGTCGTCACCGTTCGGGCGACAGAGAGCAGGCCGGCCTCCTCACGCGGAGCGGCGAGAGAGCCGGCCCCGTCGGCTCCGAGCGCGGGTCGGCGGCCGCTTTCGGCCCGCGCCTTTAGGATTTCACCGTTCACGTGATCGACTTGCGCCATGGTCACACTCGCCGGGGCAAGGGCGTTGACCTCGATGTGGAAGCGGTCGACATTGGTCTCGTCTCCGAAGTGCACCGCCAGGACCGGCTGCACACCGGTGTCCGTCGCGGGAGGCCGGAAGTAACCCGTCTCCCCTTCCACGAAGCAGTCGAAGCCATTGCGCAGAGCCAGCCTTCTGAGGAGCTGGATGTCCGTCTCCCGCTGAATGATCGTGGAGACTAGCTCGTCATGGACGATCTCGGTGTCGGAGACTTCGGGAGTCAGACCGTACGACTCGAACACTTCGGCCGCGATGTCACTGTCCTTCTTGTTGGGCCAGTCCTTCAGCCGGTCGGCCCGGTCCATGAGCACACTTGCGTCCATCCCCCAGATTTTTAGTCGACACTGGTCGAGCCGGTCGTGGAATTCCGTCCGGACGTGCGTGATGTATCCGGAGATCAGCTGCCGTAAGTCGTCCTCCAGCCCCGCTGTCACAACGACTTTGTGCCAGACGGCGAAACGTGCGTCATCGAGATAGGGCCAAGTGCCGTCAGCGCCCGCGAACAGCGCCAAGTCGAAGCGGAACATCCCGGCTAGTTCGTCGTCGAGCTCCACCTCCAGGCTGAGCAGGTCGGCATACAGCTCCTCGATCTCGGAGCCGTCGACCTCGATGCGCAGATGGTCGTGCTTCATGGCCGGGCCTATCCACGCGCCGCGACTGGGATGACGATCTGACGGCCGGTCCGCCCGGTCTGGGAGCGGGAAGCGACCGTGAGGCCGGACTTCTCGATCGTCCCGGCGATGTCGTCGCCGTCGACGGTGACCCGGTTGTACATCACCGTCACGACGGGGACGGCGTGCTCCGCCACGACGGTCACCTCCTCGCCTTCGATCAGCTCAACGACGCGTTTCGTCGTGATGTCGTGCCGTACGGTCACACCATGGACACCCACCATGGCCGACAGGGTGGCGAGTACCTGCCCCCACGAGGGGCCGTCCTCCGGCACGGCCACTGTGTAGTGGGTGGTGACCAGTGGCTCCTGGCCGAGCAGGGCGAGCGGGGAGAGGAATTCCGGGTTCGCGTCGCAGATGCGCCAGTAGTGCAGCGGTTGTCCGTAGTACTGGAACGCCAACTGGTCCAGCCGGTCTCCGTCCCCGATGGTGTGGGTGAAGGTGCCGGTGACGTCCGGCAGTAGGCGCAGATCCTTGCCGACCACCGATCGCCGGTCCCGCCGGGACTCGGCCACATCGGGAACGGCGTGGTAGCGGGACTGCTTGCTGAACATGCACGATCACCCCGGGACGACGACATTGGCGATATCAGTGATGTTGGCCAGATTGAGCACCGACATCACCTCCGACATGGCTTTCGAGTACAGGTACGGAACGCTCTTGCCTTCGATCACGGTCAGGTTGACCGCCACCGTGGCCCGCAGCGGATTGAGATCGGTGCTGAATTCCGTCTCGGTGATGTTCATCGAGTTGATGTTCACCGGAAGGACGCGCTTGCGGCCGAAGATGAAGAGAATCATCGGGGGATTAGGGCTGCGGGCGAAGCTGAAACCCTTGGGTTTCCCGAGCAGGACGTCGACGGCCGCGCCGAGCAGGCTCTCCGACTTCGGGTGGACCATCTGCTCCAGCGTGGCGAGTTGAGGCGCGATACCGAACTGCTCGGTGATGGTGTCGCCGTCGTCGAGTCTGTCTGTGGCATCGAGCCGGATGTCGAAGCCGATGCCCTGTTCCTGCACCGTGACCTGCTGCTGTTTCTGAAGCAGCATCAGATCGTCGAATCTGCTGTGGTATTGCCGGAGATCACGTCTGGAGCCGGCTCCGGACGAGCCGCCTTCCTGGCTGTCCCCCGGTCCGCCTGGGAAGGAGAAGGCAAGACTGCGGCTCCGGGTCAGCTGCACCGGGTTGTACTGGAACACCACGACCAGCGGCGGCAGGCTGAGACCGAACTCGACGAAGGCGCCACGAAGGATCTTGGGTTTGTTGGGGAAACCGTCGCTCATCACTGACACCTCATCGGGCCCCGCTGGCACCAGCCGCGGGGATACGTCGTCTCGATCGCCTCGACGACCCAGAGCTTGTGTTCCACCGGGGTCAGCCAGGCGAAGCACGAGAATACGAAGAGGACGTCCTCCGGGGTCGTGAAGCCCCTGATCGCCCGGACACCGCCGGGGTAGTACCGGCGCACGCCACCGTGGTCGAACCGCAGGGCCGCCTCGAAGGAGTTGGGACAGCCGTGGGCGTCCACGAGGCCGGGAATCCATGTGGGGTGCTTGGGATGTCTGCCGACCGTGCGCAGGCCGCCATGTGGCCATGGACTCTCCACAGGGACCCGGGCGTTGCCCGGCCTCGCCCACACGACGACGGACACAGCCGTTCCCGGCGACCCGACGGTCCACAGCAGAGCCTGGACGAGGTTGGTGATGGCGATGCACTGGCCCCCGCGCTCGTCCTCCGCCAGCTCCCATGGATTCCCCAGGGGTACGTCCAGGTTGTATCGGCTCCAGCGACGCATGAGACCGGCCACCAGCAGGTGCGGATCGAGGCCCACGCTCCCTGCCACTGCCCCGACGACCGCCACGGCGGTACTCATCCGCTTGTGCGTCACCTCGTCCGGAGCCAGCGGCGTACCTGCCGTGACGTACACGGTGTGCTTGCTCCTCGCCACCTCGTGCCGCCAGCCCCGCCAGTCCACGGACCAGACGATCTTTCGGTCCTCCAGGGCGGTGACGGTGTCGGGCAGCGCGGCGGCGGAGGTGAGCAGCAGAGTCTGATTCGGGCCTCCGCGCAGACTGCCGCTGTATTCGAAGTTGAGTGAGGGCTCCGTGCTACGGCCTGTCAGTCGGACTGGCGCCGGCGGAGCGGTCACGGGAAGCACGTTCATGCCCAGCTCGGCGGTCACGCGGGTGCCACGGGTCTGGCTGATGGGCCTGCTGACCGCCTTGCCCCTGTCGGTGGACCACTCCGGCTCACCGTACGGCTGGCCGCGGCTCGTCCAGTCAGTCTCGTTGTCCGTGAGCATCCCGTGGTCGGACCGGAAGGTGATGGCTCGCAGGAAGGTGCCGGGATGTTCCTCCTCCTCCGTCTGCCGGGCACCACCGACTCCCAGTGCGCGCTCACGGAGCTGTGCGAGTTCCAGCTTGCGCCCGGCGGGGAGGGCAGCCATCAGTCTGTCGTAGTCGATGGCGTACAGCGTTGTCGCGAGCCGGGGTGTGGACAGCGTTTTCAGCAGCTCCAGCACCTCCACGGCCTCCTGGGGGGAGACAGCCCAATCGACCAGGCTGTAGGAGAGCTTGAGGTCGATGTCCTCCTCGATGGCCGCGGGTGCCCGTAGCCCGGCCGCTTCAGCCGTCAGCGCTTCCCACTCCGGCACGCGGTTCTTCGGCAGATTGTCCCGCAGTCGCTGTGCGAGAACGGGTTTGGCGAAGAACGCGGCCTGCTGGAACCTGGGCAGCGCCTTCACCAGGTTCAGGGCGCGTACCGCATCGTCGTCGGTGATCGCCCAGTCCAGGAGTCCGTAACTGAGCAGCCGCTCGATCTCCACCGTGTCCGGCTCCGGCGCCCGCCTGACGATATCCGCGGCAGCCCCTTCCCGCTGCTGCACCACGTGGGTCAGTTCGTGGGCCATCAGCCAGTGGTCGTGTTCGCTCTCCCCGTCCCCGAGGTAGATGTGGACGCCGGATGTGAACGCCCGCGCCTGTAGACGGTCCGCCAGCCGATGGGTGTCGGGGTCGCTGTGCACGCGTACATCACCGAAGTCCTGGCGGAAACGCGGTTCCATGAAAGCGAGTACGGGGTTCGACAACGGCCGACCACCGGTGGGCAGTCGTGCATCGTGCTGCCCACCGTCTGCGGCGCCGGGCCCGGAGGAAAGGCGCCGGATCACCGGAGGCGGATGTCCAGCGGCGTCCGGCCCGCCTACCGGTTCGGGCCGCGCGGCTACCAAACCGGCGACCCGGTCCGCCTCTTGCTCAACGACGTCGGCCGGGGGGCCGACCGCCGGGGCCCGCTGAGCCTCCGGCAGTCGGCAGTTCTCGCAGCAGCTTTCCTTGCCCTCCGGCTTCGGAGCCCCGCCCGAGCAGCCGACGACGCGTTGGAGGTACGTGTTCCCCATCCTGCGCCGGATGGCCGACGGGCGGACGGGCGTTGCTGGTCCGTGCCGCACTGGGACGGGCGGGCACGAGGCCGGCCGTTTCGCGGTGGGTTCCGTCACCGGGGCCTGCGCCCGGCCGGCTCGTGAGGCCATCATGGCCGGTCCTCTCGGCCGTGGACCGGGTGTCCGGCAGGGGCGGCCGGCTCGGCCCACAGCTTGCCGATCTTCTCGAACTCCCGTCGGGCGCCCCGCAGAATGTGTTGTCGTCCGATCGCGCCGCCGTCGGCCGCGGCCAGGAACGCGGCGTTCAGCACGATGTTCTTGATGTTGCCGCCGGTCACCACCAGTTCACGGGCCAGTGCCGCGAAGTCGACGTCCGGGGAGACGGGCGCCTGAGGAGGGAAGAGGGCCTGCCAGATACGCAGGCGGCTCTCCACCTCCGGAAACGGGAACTCGACGATGAACCGGATCCGCCGGGTGAATGCGTCGTCCATGTTCTGGCGCAGATTGCTTGCCAGGATGACCATGCCGTCGTACTCCTCCATCCTCTGGAGGAGGTAGCTGGTCTCGATGTTGGCATAGCGATCATGGGCGTCCGATACCTCGGTACGCTTGCCGTACAACGCGTCAGCTTCGTCGAAGAACAGGATGGCGTCGGCGGCCCTGGCCTCGGAGAAAATCCGTCCCAGGTTCTTCTCCGTCTCTCCGATGTACTTGCTGACCACTCTCGACAGATCCACGGTGTACAGATCGACGTCGAGATCGTGCGCCAGGACTTCGGCCGCCATCGTCTTGCCCGTCCCGGGTGGCCCGCTGAACAGCACAGTGAGACCTTTGCCGCGACTGAGGCGCGCGCCGAATCCCCAGACGTCATGGACACGATGCTGATGCCTGGCCTGGCTGCAGATCTCACGAAGGTGTGCCATCCGGTCCTCGGGGAGGATCAGGTCTTTCCAATGGGAGCGTGGGGACACCTTGACGGCGAGGTTGCCGAGGCGTTGGCGGGACTGCTCGCGGCAGGCCGCGGACACATCGGACAGAGTGAGAGGCCCGCTCCGGGGATCCATCATGAGCTGGTTCTCGGCCCGTTCGAGCGCCGCCCGTGCGCGGGTGGGGGTGAACCGGAACCGGCTCCCCAGTTCTGTCGCCCAGCCTTCAGGATCGGTGACGCGTCCCTGCAGCGCCTGCCGCCAGCGCGCGGCACTGGTGGATACGTCCGGCAAGGGCACGACGACGGGGTGGACGGCCTGCCCCGGGAGATCCAGACCGACCGCGTCGTCGGATTCGCCGGTGAGGAAGACGAGGCTGCCGAAGTCGGCGATGGCACCCGAGAGCACGTAGCGCATGGACACCGCCTCGCCCTGTTGCAGCATGTCCGTCCCTGCCAGCAGTACTGCTGCCGACTGGAGAACCCCCTCCCTGAGAGCCGCACGGACAACAAGGGCCGCCTCCTGCTCCCGGCCTCCCAGCGTCCGCAGGTCCAGATCGAGGAGCGGCATGCCCAGTCGATGGCTCGTCCCCCGTGCCAGGTCCCGTTTGCCCGCACCGGCCGGACCGAAGAGGTGAAACACAAGCGGCCGCTGCCCTCGTTTCTCCTGGGACAGGTGCCGCTGCGCCAGCCGAAGCGGACCGCCGTCGCTGAGGGCTTCGGTCTCCTGTTGTCCGGAACGGGACTTGGCAGGATGCTCCAGCCGGGCCAGTCCCGCCAGCCGGGCATCGCAGGCGTCGGAACCTAGCAGGAACTGACAGATCCGTGGGTCCAGGGCCAGAAACCGGGCCAGTCCGGTGGACCCCGACGGGCTCTGCGGATCGTCGATCAGACGGAGGATGTCGTACCGCAGCAAAGGCGCCGCGTCCGTGAACAGATGCCTGGCCGCCCACCGCTCGGGTTCTGTCGGATACAGCAACTCCAGCACCAGGTCGACACTGGGCCGCTGACGGGTGATGTCGTCCTGGAGGTAGGCGTACAACCGGTCGTACTTTCGTCTCACTTCCGGCGCCAGGGCGACGACGACGGCATCCACTTCTGTAGGCGTCAAGCTGAAGAGCCGGCCCAGCATGGGCAGCCGCAGGGTGACACCCAGGGCGCCACTGCGCTCCGATCGAGCCTTGATCTCTGCGTTGGCCCGCCGCAGGGCCTTCCGCAACTCTTCCAGCGCCGCCTCATCGGCTTCGGCGCCGTCGGGCCGCCCGTCTCCGTCAGAGTCCAGCAGCCAGCAGACCTCCGCATCGCTGATGCACACAGTGCGTGCCGCCTGCTCTTCGGGAACCACCGCATTGCGCAGCCTCGTCGTGGCCAGTCGCAGCCGGATGAGCAGATCGAGACGGCGCAGCTCATCGGCGAGGTGCTCGTGGCTGTTCCGGTAGGGCGGTGCCATGGGTGCGGCTTCCGGCGGCTCCTGCTGAAGAGTCATGGCGTGACCTCGAACAGGAAGGTGCGGCGGAACAGACGGGAGATGTCCACTCGGACCTCGTAGAAGCCGGGCCGCAGGTCATCGGCGAGCGGAGCGTTGAATGTGTCACCGGTCAACGTCAAGCCGTCCGACACACTGACGTCGCCGACCCTCACGTCGGCCCGTCGGCCCGTCAGCGCCGAACCGGTGAACGTCAGTACGGTGCCAGCCGGCCCCTGCGCCGGAGTCATGTCGGTGACGGTGGGTGGCTGGAACGGAGCCTCGAACCCGGACACCCCGATCCGGCGTACGCGTTTGGGCAGCGGACGTTCGGCCTCGGGCACGCGGCTGAGCTGCACGGTGGACACCTGGTAGGGCACGGACAGGCGAAACGGTTGGGAGAAAGTCGTCCACATGCCGGTCAGCTCTTCGCTCTCCAGCGTCCCGGCCGCGATTTGAAGGCGCTCGCGGGCGTCCACCAGGCCGGCGTCGAGATGGTCGCGCGGCACGACCGGGTTCTCGTGGAGAACACGCATGGCATCGCCCAGGATCTGATGTGCCGCGGTGTTGCCGCTGACGTCGTCGTTGGGAGCGTGCGGTGTCAGCAGATAGAACAGGTTCAGCGACAGGGGCGCGTCCGCCAGCCGGTCCGGAGGACCGGACTGCAAGGTCCAGTCCTGGTTCCTGAGGAACGGGTTCTCGCGCACCTTGTAGAGGAAGAGATTGATACGACGGCCGCTGCCCTGCTCGTCCGGGGCCAGGATGGTCACGTCGACGGGTGGGTTCAGTCGCATCTCGCCGACGAGAAGGTTGCGCAACGAGGCACTGACCATGCCGATCGCGGTCGAGGCGCTCATCGCAGGATCCCGATGCGGAACCGGTTGATGTGCCGACGTTCCCAGAAGGCGGCCGCGCCAGCCGGATTCCGAGAGAGCGCGACATACTCCCCTACTGCTGCGGTCCAGGGCGCCGCCCTGTCCATCCAGGACGGGGTGTCCCCGGCACTTGCGGACGGCGGGCGCTCTTGGGGGACCGCTTCCCCTGATGTCGTGGGCATCCGGTTGGCAGGAGAGCCCTTCCCCGCCCGCTCCCGGTCACGGCCTTCCGTTGAGCCCCGGGCCGGGCTCCCGGCAACGAGGGACGCGACCGCCCTGACACGCTCATCGGCGGGCGCTGCGGAATCCCTGCCCCTGTCGAACGGCTCACTGCCAAGCGCAGCAGGGAAGGCCGGTTCGGCAGCGGTATCGGCGACCCGTGCGGGGGAGCGGGAGGACCTCGTGAGCGCCATGGCGGAGAAAGGCAACGCGGCCTCATGGGCTGTCACGGTCGGCCGCCGTGGCTCCAGGTGGGCGCCGGCGGACACGGAGTCCTCGGTTTTGACGGGTGACTCGTGCACGGTGGAGATGGCAGCCGGCGGCTCTGTTCGCCGAGCGCGTTCGGTGGCGTCCCGTTCGGTGAAGGCGAGTGCCTCGGGGATGACGTGCCCCCTGGTGGGTACGTCGTCTGGCACAGCAGGCTGCCCAGTCCGCGACGGGCTGGGCGTGGGCGCGAAGTGGGAAGGCGGCGGACTTTCGGTAGGTGGAGAGCCGCGGTAGCCCGCAGGGGTTGCGTTTCCCCCCAGCAACCGGTGCGAGCGGGGTGTCGATACGGGCCCGGAGGTGTGCGGCTGTTCGCCGCCTCGCGGTGGTGAATTCGTCGTCGAGGGGAGCGGCTCGGGAACGGCGATCGCTGATTCCCCATGTTTCGTGGGGCTTGCCCGCCGTGGCGGCTTGTGCTCTGCCGAGCACTTACGGCGTCGGGGCGTGTGGTCGTTCCGGGCACGATGATCTGGTGGACGGGTGGAGCTGCTGGACGGTGCGCTGCCGGCGGCTTGTCACCCTCGCGCGGCTCATGTGCCGCGATGTCCGCCGCACCGGCGAGGTGAGGGGCGCGCGGGCTTTCCGCGTCGGCCTCTACCACCGGTCCGCGCACAGCGACTCGGTCATCGGCGTCCACCGCCACGGCCAGATCGTCAGGGACGCCAGCCGAAGGCTCTTGCGAGCGGGGTGTCGATACGGGCCCGGAGGTGTGCGGCTGCTCGCCGCCTCGCGGTGGTGAATTCGTCGTCGAGGGGAGCGGCTCGGGAACGGCGATCGCTGATTCCCCATGTTTCGTGGGGGCTTGCCCGCCGTGGCGGCTGGTGCTCTGCCGAGCACTTACGGCGTCGGGGCGTGTGGTCTTTCCGGGCACGATGATGTGGTGGACGGGTGGAGCTGCTGGACGGTGCGCTGCCGGCGGCTTGTCACCCTCGCGCGGCTCATGTGCCGCGATGTCCGCCGCACCGGCGAGGTGAGGGGCGCGCGGGCTTTCCGCGTCGGCCTCTACCACCGGTCCGCGCACAGCGACTCGGTCATCGGCGTCCACCGCCACGGCCAGATCGTCAGGGACGCCAGCCGAAGGCTCTTCGGTCTGGGTCCACCGTGGTCCTACGAGTGAAGAGAACGACTCTGCGCTCGGCTCTCCCGGCGTGTGCCGTTGATGCCGAGAGCCTCCCTCGTCCGGCTGCGTTCGGAGCGGAGCGTCCGGGGCGCAGGAGCGCAGGTAGGTGAATCCAGCACCGACCGGGAGAGGGTCGGCGACGAGCGGAGGTCCGCTGTCGTCCGGCATACCCAGGAGGGCGCGCACACAACCGCGGTGGCGGAAGGGCCAAGCCCCGTTGGCCAGCAGGGCAGCGAAGTAAGTGTCAGGCGCCACAGTTCTGCACCTCAAGCACATCGGTGAGCACATTGATGTACGTGCGCCGCTTGTCCCTCGTCATCTCCATGATTTCGCGCTCGCTCCAGTGGTAGTGGAACGCCAGATGGTGCACTTCCCTGTAGAGGAGCGAGGCGTCGGTGCGCAGATCACCGAAGAAGAACCGCTGAATGTCGAGAGGCACGAGGAACGTGCGGGTGCATGCGGCGCACGTGACTTCCACGGTCTGCTCGACCTTGGGAGCCAGCTGCTCCATGCACTCTTCGATCTCTGAGCGGGCACGTGGGGACAGGTCCGCGATCCGCTGTTCCCCGGGCGGCTCGTACGGACCGATGCGCCGGATGCAACGCGACAGCAGACGCGTCAGAGCCTCTGCTTCGTTGAGGGCGAGCAGCTCGGACAGTTCCTCTTGGTCCGATCCGTTGGGCAGTCGGAACGTTACGTCTGCCGACACTGGGTCACTCTCACCCAGTGCTTCGGAGGAAAGAGTGACGGTGTGCAGGAACGAGCGTTGCGATGCCTCTACGACCGGCACATCGGCAAGGGAGAACTCGAGCGAGACCCGTTCGCCGCAGCCGGGCCAAGGACACAGCAGACTCGCTCGCACCTGGTCCCCGAAGGCCGCACTGCGCAGCCGCAGCAACAGGAAGTGCCGGTCCGCGACCAGTAGCTCGCGTGCCACCTCGGGAGTGACCGGGGAGATTCCGCCCAGCCGCTGGACGCACCGGCTGAGCACCTCGGTGACGAGTGCGGCGCTCCCGACCCCATCCGCCCGGGCCATCAACTCCTCGTCGCGCCCGGTCAGCGCGGCCAGTTCGAAATCCCGGTGCAGTCGTCCGTCGACACCCCAGTATCCGCCTGGAAGCACGCCGTCCATCACGTGCCTCCTAAGTCTCCGTGGGCTCGGTCACCGAGGTGTCGCGCACCCAGCCCTCGTTCTCGAGCTTGATCGTGGTGATCATCACGGCGTTCGCTGACGCGTCCAGTTGCGGCAGTGCCTGATACTCAGAAACCCAGCACCGGAAGACGTTGTACGCCAACACCTTCTGGCCTTGGTGGTTGTAGACCTCGATGGCGATGTCCTTGCGAAAGGTCGCCAGGGACATCGCGGCGTCGCCCTGAAAGTTGTTGACCTTGTTGGCCCACTCCTCGAAGGCGGTGTCATGAGTGACACCGGCCTCCAAAGTGATGGCGTCGTATTTCGTCTTTCCGGGGATCTGATGCGGCCCGCTCGCGTCACCACCCTCGTACCAGGGCGTGACCTCCGTGGTTCGCTTCAACGCACTGCACTTGCTGAGCGCGGCGACGTACTGATTATCCCATTTGATCTTGAATCTGTACCCGAGGTACGGATCGAACCGGGTACTGTTGACGGTGAACTTGGCCATCGGCCGATCTCCTCACACCGGGCGCCACACTCAGCCGGACGCCATTCCCGCCTTCTGGCTGATCTTCACGACAACGAACTCAGCAGGCTTCAGAGGCGCGAAACCCACCAGGACGTTGACCACTCCGTTGTCGATGTCCGTCTGCGTCGTCGTCTCGTCGTCACACTTGACGAAGAACGCCTGCGAGGCTGAGGCTCCTTGGAACGCGCCCTGACGGTAGAGCGTCGTCATGAACGAGCCGATACTGAGCCGTAGCTGGGACCACAATGGCTCATCGTTGGGCTCGAAGACAGCCCATTGGATGCCGTAGTAGATGCTGACCCGTAGCATGATCGCGGTACGGCGGACCGGCACATACCGCCACTGCGGATCCGAGCTGATCGTGCGCGCACCGAAGGCGACCACACCGGCCTGGGGGAAGCGGCGGATAACGTCCACGTCGATCGGGTTCAGGGTGCCGTGCTGTACGTCGCTGAGTTCCGTCGCCACGCCCACGACTCCGTTGAGGCTCGCCTCGGTGCCGGCGGGTGCCTTCCAAACACCGCGTGAGGCATCGATACGCGCGTACACCCCTGCGATGTATCCGGAGGGCGGCAGCATGATCGGGTCACGCGATTTGCCGGTGGGATCAAGAGCCTTCACCCAAGGGAAGTACAGCGCCCCGTAGGAGTTGGGGGCGGTGAGACCTCTCCGGAAGACAGCCGCCTGCTCAGGGGTGATGTCGTCATGCCGCGTTTCCCCGATGTAAAAGACGTCGCGCAGAGGCCGGTTGGCGCAGTAGGCCATGCCCGCGTTCATCATCGCCGGGGTGCCGACGCCCGGTACCGCCAGAAGGCTGAAGTCGGTGATGTTGTCCAGCCGACCGAAGGCCTCCGCGAACATCGCCTCGGGGACTTCCGTGGTGCCGTCGATGCCCGGTGCGACAGCCGTGACGTCACCTTGCACCGCCGCGTCGCCGATCTGCACCAGGTCGGCTTTCACCGGCCGGCGCAGAGCCGAACCGTCCTCGGGCCGTCCACCGGCGGCGAGGCTCAGCTTGAGTTCGTCAGCCGCGCCGTTGAACTCCGCGGGCTGCACGCGTACCGACGAGGTGGGGACGGCCGTGCCCGACCGCAACACCAACCGGACCTCCTCACCTTCCCCTTCTACCTCACACGTGAACGCTGTGAACGCCGCGGCGTCGGTGGACTCCTTCTTCCTGGTGAGGGTGCGCACGGCGTCCTGGATCGCGGTCGCCGCTGCTTCCGGGGCGGTAACGGTGCCGACTTCTTCCGGCAGTGTCACGTCCTGGAATCCGTCGCCGTCCACGTTGATCTGGAAGGTGACAGGCGTTTCTAGAGGTAGCTCCGGTGCGCCACCGCCCCGGAGCAGGCCCCGCTGGACCGCGGTGTTCTCTTCCAGGAGCACCGCCCTGATGAATTCTGACTCCGCCTCGAGGACACTGGCCACGAATCTGGAAGCGCCCGGGTCTGTGGTGAGGTTGTCGAACTCCTCTACGGGATCCGTCGCTCCCAAGCCCGGCGCGACCACAGCCGGATCGGTCTGCCGCCGGACAGACACCTTGAACGTGTTACCAGGGTCCTCGGTTCCGTCCTCGATCGACAGGACCAGGGTATTGCCCCAGGCGCCGGGGCTCATGGCCGAAAAGGTCAGTCCGGGTACCGGCTGCTCCGCCCGGTTCCGCAGCGAGACGCTCGCGGTCCGTGCTTCCGCCCGGGTGACGCGTACGACGTAGCATTGGCGCCCGCCATTGTTGAAGTACTGAAACACGCTGTGGGCCAGCAAGCCCTCGGAGGAGAACGAGCCGTAGAGGCGCTGGAACTCGGTCCAGTTGGTGACACGGGTGGCCGCCACCGGACCCCTCTCCGCCAGTCCGACGAATGCGGCGGTGGAGGTGCTCGCCACGGTGAGTGGCCTCACGCCACCAGAAGTCTCCTCGACGTAGACGCCTGGATATGACGGCGTCGGCATGGGTCATCTCCTCTCGCGGAGGCCTTGGACGCGGCCTGGCAGGCCGACTCCGATGTCCCTTCCCCGATGACGTCACCGACGCGTCACCGCGGCGTCAGGGCTCTTGGCGATCGAGGCTGACCTCGTATCGGTTGCCCAGGCGCACCACTGTCACGTCGCCGATCTCCGTGAGCGTGGGTGCCCCGTCCGAGCGGCGGACGACACGTCCGGCCAGGATCGCCTCGTCGCGGTAGCTGAAGGGGCCGCCCACGTAGACCGGCACCGCGGCGAACAAGCGGTCGACCAGATCCGGCGCGTCCACGAACAAGCGGTCCGCCGACACAGAGACCGTCTCCGTCGGCTCCGGTGGCCGATCACCCAATTGGACGAGGTAGGCGCCCTCGGCCAGCACGACGAGCAGGCCGCGGACCTGCACTGACATGCCGTCCAGCCGGTCAATCTGCTCCCTAACCTCCGACACCGACATGACATCCTGCTCGCGCCGCACCCTGCTCTCCTCCGCGTGGTTCCCGTTGGCCTAGTACGAGTAGTTGACGGTGATGGCCTGGCCGATGAAGTCCTTCGCAAATTTGTCGGCGAGCTCGAAATACTGAGTACCCGTCCTCTGAGGATTACGGACGGCCACCACCCGTTGGCCCAAGCGCTCCGTCACGCCGTCCACGACAACCGCGTGCAGTGGGTGGCTCGCGCCGGGCGGTTCCCGGAGCACTGCAATTGCGGGATTTCCGCCGGCCCGGGAACTGGTAGCTCGGGCCAGATCGTCGACCGTCAGACCTGTGCGCAGCTCGGCGTCGATCCGGTGGCGGCGCATGAGATCCAGCACGACTTCCATCGGTGTACCTTTCGGGCCGGCCACTTTGACCAACTCCGTCAAATCATGCGGCTGGCCCATCGTATCGACGACCATGCCGCAAGCGACAGGTCCGCAGGTCGGGGCCTCTCCCTGGGAGTAGACGCGCCGGGCCCCCGCCCGCGGCACCCGGGCGTCAGGGCCGAAACCGGGGGGCACGGGTGTCGGAGCGGGAGCCGTCGTCGGTGGTGCGGTCGTCGGTGGTGCGGTCGCGGCCACCTTGGCGCCCTGGATGCCGTCCGCCTGACGCAGCAATTCGTCCGTGCTGCGGGTCAACTCGCCCGTGACACCGCCAGTGCCGCCTTCTTTCGTGGCCTTGGCAGCGGAGCGCAGGTTTCCATACGCGATCCGCAGCCCGTTGACGAGCTGTCCCAGGGACAGCGCGACACGTGCGAAGCCGTAAATGGCCGTCGCGCTCTGCACGAAGTCGACGTAGCGCAGGAATTCCCGACCGGTGTCGCCGAAGTGGGCGAGGATCTCACCGCGATGTTCCTTGATGACCGATGTCAGTGTGCCGAGGACGAACGCGGCCCTGTCCGCCCACAACAGGACGCGCGCCGCCATGGTCGCCTCGACCCCGAGTCCGACGAGGGAACCCGCGCCGAGGGTGAGTCCGATGCCGATGGCCTCCGCCATTTTGGACAGCACGGTCGTGGACGTCTCATTGGAGAGCTCCAACAAGAAGAGCGCGGGGCGGTAGACGACCGCCCCGCCGAGGTCGTACATGCGGACGCCGACAATTTCGGTCTCGGGCAACTCAATTCCGTTGATGAATGTGTCGGCGGGCAGAGTCCCGGTATCCGCCCGGAACATCGCGGTGCCAAGGACACGAGTGGGCATGTGCACCCGGATACGGCCGCCAGGCCTCCGCTCGGCGCTGATCGGAGCGCTGTCGTAGACGGTGAAGCCGGGCAGCCGGAAGGGGAAGATCTTCGCAGTACGTATCGCAGTGCCGAATTCCTCCGGCGTCATGCGCGCTGCTTTGACTTTCAGGAGACGGTCGGCCTCCCGCTGCTCATCGGCGTCCTTGGTTCCCGTGGTGAGCTCGTCGAAAAGACGGTCGATGACGGCGCGCCCGGCGGCGCTGGCGGTCATCGCCTGTATTTCCGCATAGGTTGCCGCGACACAGAACTCGTACGCCACGTCGTCGCGGTCGGAGGACCCCAGGGCGTCGAAGGCCTCCTGCACGAACGGGAAGTCACCGGCCCGCGCCCGGTCCAAGAGATCGCGCCCGAGCATGCGTTCATCCAGATCGCCGTACCAACTCGTACGGCGGCTTATGTTGTCCGTCGCTGGGCTGCGCAGGACGGCCACCTTGGTCCCCAGGCCGGTTGAGGCGGGGGCCGACTGCGTCTTCTCGCTCACTGCGAGGGACGGATGGGCGACACCGTTCACCAGTTGGCCGGCGACAAGCTCGGCCTCCCGCTCCGCAGGATCGCCGGGGTCACTCACCGGGTCCCGGCGATGCTCGCTGCCTGAGTCGGTGCCACCCTCCGTCCGCCGCAGCTGGACGGTGTGCGTCACCTCGTGTGCAAGAAGGCGCAGCCCTTCCCTGGTTGCGGGGGCGAACGCGCCCGAACGGAAGAAGATGTCCCGACCGGCGGTGAAGGCGGCGGCGTCCAGTCTCCTGGCATCGGCATCGGCCTGAGGCCCCGCGTGCAGCCGCACGTGGCCAAGGTCGGTGCCGAACACGCCCTCCAGACCAAGGCACAGGTCACGGCTCAGCGGTTCTCCGATGTCGGATGGCGGACGTGAGGACTCCGCGCAGCGGAAGTCCGTTTCCGGACGCGCGCCGCCGCACGAAGCGGGCGCTTGAGTGAGTGCGCGGCGCATCCCGACGACGTACTGGTTCCCGAGGCCGCGCTTCACCTGCGCACGCGGCACTGAACGGCTGCGTGTCTGCAGTTCGTCCGCTGCGGTCGCCCGACTCCGCATCGGCGGAGTAGCGTAGGCATGAATGAGGCGCACCGCATTCCTCCCACGTGGATTCCTCACCCACCCGTCCCGGGCGGATCCTGCGCCGGTGCCACTGTGGGCATGTCCCCCTCACCGCACGCCTGCGGCGGGCGAAGCGGCCTCACGGGACCGTGAACTTCGTCCAACTGCTCCAGGCCGCGTCGGGGTTCGTGGTCACCTTGCAGATGGTGAATACGCCAACCTCGGTTGTCACGGCCCAGAGCTGCGGCCGCCCGTCCAACAGGGGAGCACCCATCAGAGTTCGGACAGCTCCAGGAGGCTTGGTGAACGTCTGCCAGTCCACCCATTTCGGGTCGGCCTGGGTCCCGCCGATCTGCCATGAGGTGACCACGTTGCCGGTCCCCGTCATCGCCCACAGCTGTGGCCGGCCATCCGTCAATCTGGTACACGTCAGGATGCGTATGCTCACGGTGCCTCCCTGCCTGTATCGCGAGGTCACTGAGATAGATGAAGGCCAAGGGCCAAGCTCGCTCGACAGCGAGCTGGATGTCAGGAGCTGGATGTCCTGCTCGATCTACTCTTCGACGATAGGCCGACAGGGGCTGTCCCGCAGCTTGCATCCGCGCGAACGACCTGTGGTGGCCGCCGTGCTTCGTCCGACCTCTCAGGGCCAGACCCCGGAGAAGTCGATCTCGCGGGCCCACTCCGGATGGTCTATCGGCGGATTGCGGTTGCGCTGGATCTCCGCGATGGCGGCGTTGCGGTGCAGCTCGTACTCGGTGACCGGCTCGCTCTCGTGCCACTTCAGCAGGACGGGCAGCCGGTCCTCGGGGAACTCGCGATGGTGCATCTGACGCCCCTCCGACGGCGTCGCCTCGATGGAGGCGGTGCGGCGCGATCTGGAGGGTGCCTACTTCGCCCAGCTCAGGACCAACGGGCGGCTCACCGGACCGGCCGAAGGCGCCCCGGTCCGGCTGCTGTTCGGGCAGACCGGAGGCTCCGCCGAGCAGCGCAACCACACGGTCGGGCAGGTGCTCGGGGCCCGGCGTGCCCAGCGGATCGTGGCGGCGCTCGGCCTGGGCGGCAGCACCGCCGCCAGCCAGGACATGGTGGAGGAGCTGACGGCCGGCGGTCTGCCCGCCTTCGGTTCGGTCCTCACCGCCGACTCCTGGTCTGCCGTTCCCGGGCTGGCACGGGTCGCGCCCACCAACGCCGACCAGGCGGCGGCCGCCGTACAGCACGTGTCGGCCGGGGCGCTCGCCCGCTCCCGGATCCTGTTCGTGCAGGACGTCGCCCCCGGGGACCAGTACACCAGCACCCTCGCCCAGCAGTTCCGCCTCCGGATTCCGCCCGGCCGGCTCGTCCGCGCGGAGCCCACCCTGTTCGACTCGTCGCGGTCCGGCCCGACCGACTTCCGCGCCGCGCTGGCGGACGTGTGCGAGGCCAAGCCCGACGTCGTCTACTTCGCCGGACGCGGCACCACGCTGCCGCAGCTCCTGACCGTCCTCGCCGCGCGCCGCTGCCGGGATCACCGGATCACCGTGATGTCCGGCGACGACACGATGATGATCAGACACACGGCGGGCTTCGACGCGGGGGAGCTGGCCGATGTCCTCGGCAAGGGCCGAATCGACCTCCTCTACACCGGCCTCGCGCATCCCGGGGCGTGGGACTCGGCACCGGACGCGTTCGACAGGGACCTCGTCGCACCCTTCCGCGACGGCCTTTTCGCCGCCGTGTTCCCGCACAGCGACCTGGAGGACGGCAGGGCCGTCATGATGCACGACGCCCTGCTCACCGCGGTGCGGGCGGTGCGGGTGACCCCCGCGGTGCCGGATCCGACGGTCACCGACGTGCACCGGACGCTGGCCCGGCTGCGGCAGGAGGGTCCGCTGCCGGGCGCGAGCGGCTGGATCGCCCTCGGCAACGACGGCGCCGCCCGGGACAAGGCGATCCCCGTCCTGCGGATCACCCCGGACGGCCGCACCACCGCCACCACGGTCACGTCGGCCGACGGCACCCCGCAGGCCGGGCCGACCCGGAAGGGGTAGCGGGGTCAGTCGAGCGCTACGCCCGTGTGCCTCTCCAGGGCTTGGAGGAGCTGAGCCTGGAACTGTTCGTCCTGCGTGGCGGGGTGTGGTGTCCGGGTCTGCCGGTGGTACCAGTAGCCGCCGGTGCTCGGGGTCACGTCGTCGTGGGTGGCGAGCCATGCCTGGGTCTCGTGCCCGGCGGTCAGATCGTCGGGCGCGCCGCGACCCCCCATGCGGGTCGGGACCCACCCGGGGTCGACCGCGTGGCTGGAGGTTCCTTCCCAGCGGGAGGCGACGGCGAGCGCGAGGGCGGTGACCCACAGTTTGGTGTCGTCGTAGGAAGCGGATCCGACGGCCAGCCGCCGCAGGTCGGTGGAGCCCGTCTGGTGCATGGAGCTGCTGAGGTAGACGAGCCGGGCCGGCTTGTCCATCAGCGCCGTCAGCAGGTAGGGCGCGACCGTGTTGACGGTGACGTCTTCCGGGCGGTTCATGACGCCGGCGTTGTGGATGACGGCGTCGAAACGGCCGAACCCGGCGGCCTGCCGGGCGACATCGCGGATCTCGTCCAGGTCGGCCAGGTCCCCGGTGACGACACCTCTCCACCGGGCGGTGTCGTCCGCGTCGGCGAGCCGGAACCGGTTGCGGACGTGCACGACCACGTCGTGCCCCTCGGCGGCCAGCGCGTCCGCCGTGCCGCGCCCGAGTCCGCCGGCCGCGCCCGTCACCAGAACCAATGCCATGTCAGTCCCCTCTCCTGTCGTCGTCAGGAGCTCGTCAGAGGGTGAGGAGCACCTTGGTGGCGCGCCGCTCGTCCATGACCTTGTATCCCTGCGCGGCCTCGTCCAGCGGCAGAGCGAGGTCGAAGACCCTGCCGGGGTCGATCTTGCGGTCCCAGATGAGCTGGATCAGCTCGGGCAGGAACCGGCGCACCGGGGCGGGGCCGCCCTCCACGTGGATGCCCGCGAAGAACAGGTCGATGCCCGGGATCGTGACGTCGTAGTTGACGCCGACGAAGCCGAGGCGGCCGCCGGGGCGGGTGGAGTTGATGGCCTGCATGGTCGACTCCTGGGTGCCGACGGCCTCGACCACCGAGTGCGCGCCGAGCCCGTCCGTGAGTTCCTTGACCCTCGCCACGCCCGCGTCACCGCGCTCCTCGACGATGTCGGTCGCGCCGTAGAACCGGGCGAGCTCCTGCCGGTCGGGGTGGCGGGACATGGCGATGATCCGCTCCGCGCCCAGCTGCTTGGCCGCCAGGACGGCCATCAGGCCGACCGCGCCGTCGCCGACGACCGCGACCGTCCTGCCCGGGCCGGCCTCGGCGGCGACGGCCCCGTACCAGCCGGTGCCGAGCACGTCGGAGGCGGCCAGCAGCGACGGGATCAGGTCCTCGTCCGGCTGCCCGGGCGTGGGCACGAGGGTGCCGTCCGCGTGGGGGATGCGGGCCTTCTCGGCCTGGGTGCCGATCGTGCCCGCCACGAATTCGCGGTGCACACAGCCGGACTGGTAGCCCGAGCGGCAGATCTCGCAGGTGTTGTCGGAGATGACGAACGACCCGACGACGAAGTCGCCGACCTTGACGTTGCGCACGTCGTCGCCGACCGCCTCGACGACGCCCACGTACTCGTGGCCCATGGCCGTGTGGTCGGCGGGCTCGACCCCGCGGTAGGGCCACAGGTCCGATCCGCAGATACAGGTCGCGGTCAGCCGGATGATCGCGTCGGTGGGCTCGATGATCTTCGGGTCAGGACGCTCCTCCACCCGGACGTCACCTGCCGTGTACATGATCACTCCACGCATGACTGCGTCTCCTTGCCTTCTGTGTGCCGGCGCCCGCGGCGCCGTGTCCTGCCGGGCGGGTCACCTCACCGCCACGACATCCAGGGAAACAGCCCAGTGCGCGGGCAGCGAGTCACTGATGAAGGGTGTACCGGCAGTACACCCCACACCGCCGGGCTCGGCCGTACGGTCGTGCCGTGGACAACCGTGACGAAGTCCGCGAGTTCCTCACCTCGCGGCGAGCCAAGATCACCCCAGCGCAGGCGGGGCTCCCGGCAGGCACCCGGCGCCGCGTCCCCGGGCTGCGCCGCAGCGAGGTCGCGGCCCTGGCCGGCGTCAGCGTCGAGTACTACGCCAAGCTCGAACGCGGAAACCTCGCCGGCGTCTCACCCGCCGTGCTCGAAGCCGTCGCCCGCGCCCTCCAGCTCGACGACGCGGAGCGCGCCCACCTGCTCCATCTGGCCCAGGCCGCCGAGGGCTCCGACGCCCTCGCCCGTCCCCGGCTCCGCTCCGGCCGGCAGCGCGCCCTGCACACGAGCCTGCAATGGGTCCTGGACGCCATCACCACCGGCGCCGCGTTCGTCGTCAACGGCCGGCTGGATCTGCTCGCCACCAATCAGCTCGCCCGCGCCTTCTTCACCGACATCTACGGCAGCCACCACACCCAGCCGCCGAACCTCGCCCGCTACCAGTTCCTCGACTCCGCCGCCCACCGCTTCTACGCCAACTGGGAACTCGCCGCCGACATGACCGTCGATGTCCTGCGCACCGAGGCCGGCCGCAATCCCCACGACAAGGACCTGCACGACCTCGTCGGCGAACTGTCCACCCTCAGCGACGCGTTCCGCACCCGCTGGGGCGCCCACAACGTCACCCGCCACGGCACCGGCACCAAACAGTTCCACCACCCCGTCGTCGGCGACCTCACCCTCGACTGGGAATCGCTGGCCATCACCGCCGAACCAGGCCTCACCCTCACCGTCTACACGCCCGAACCCGGCTCGCCCTCCGCGGAGAGCGTGAACCTGCTCGCGACCTGGGCCGCCACCCAGGAGGCGGGCTCCGCGACGCAGTAGGGGACGGACCTGTGCGTCAGCTCCGCCGGTCCGGCGCCGGCGCGGTGGGGCCCTCCGGGCCGGCGCGCAGCATCGCCTTGTAGAGGGCGTCGTGCTCGGGCGGGTCGGGCAGGGGGCCGCGGGCCGGGGCCTCCAACGACTGGATCATCAGGGCGACGACGCGTCGCCAGGCATCAGGTGCGGCGTCGCCGGTGGCGTTGACGACACCGGCGTTGGCCATGTGGATCAGCACCAGGTCGGAGGGGTCGAAGTCCTCGCGCAGCCGGCCGGTGGCCTTGGCGCGGTCGATGAGCCGGACCATGGCCTCGTACGCCTCGTTGCGGCGCTGCTCCAGGGCCTTGGCGGTGGGGAAGGTCATGGTCAGCACGTCGGCGAAGCCGTAGTCGGCGGCCTGCATCGCGCAGGCCGCCTCGATGTAACCGACGAAGCCGCGCCAGGGGTCCGGGTCCTCCAGGGCGGCCGCGACCGCGTCGGCGTAGGCGTCCATGCGGTCGGAGAAGACGGCGTCGACCAGCTCCTCCTTCGTCGGAAAGCGGCGGAACATGGTGGCGATCCCCACGCCCGCCTCACGGGCCACCGACGCCATCGAGGCACTCAGCCCGTCGCGCGCGAACACCCTGCGCGCGGCGGCGATGATCCGCTCCCGGTTGCGCTCGGCGTCCTTGCGCAGCGGCTGGGCGGCGGGACCGTCGGAATGCTGGGCGCCAGGACTCATACCAGCCACTCTAGCGATCACATCACGCTGTCCGGTTTCCCTCCCTCACGGCATGACCAGAGCCTCCGGCAGCGGTGTCCGGCCGGTGAGGTTCTCCGGGCGCAGGATCGTGTCCAGTTGCTCCGTCGTGAGCAGACCCGCCTCCGTGGCCAGCTCCTTGATGCCGCGTCCCGTGGCGAGGGCCCGGCGGGCCAGCGTGGTGGAGGCGGCGTAGCCGATGTGCGGAGCGAGCGCGGTCACCAGGCCGATGGAGCGGTGGACCGTGTCGTGGAGGTGTTCGCGGTTGGCGGTGATGCCGGGGACGCAGCGGGTGGCGAGCGTGTCGCAGGCGGCGCGCAGATGGGTCAGGGAGCGCAGCAGGCTGTAGGCGATGACGGGTTCGAAGGCGTTGAGCTGGAGCTGCCCGGCTTCGGCGGCCATGGTGACGGTCAGGTCGTTGCCGATGACCTCGAAGGCGACCTGGTTGACGACTTCGGGGATCACCGGGTTGACCTTGCCGGGCATGATCGACGAACCGGCCTGCACCGGCGGCAGGTTGATCTCTCCGAACCCGGCCGTGGGGCCGGAGGACATCAGCCGCAGGTCGTTGCACGTCTTGGAGAGTTTCACCGCGACGCGCTTGAGGACGCCGGAGAGCTGGACGAAGGCGCCGCAGTCCTGCGTGGCTTCGATGAAGTCGCCTGCGGGCCGGACGGGTTCGCCGCTGATGTCGGCGAGGTGGCGGCAGGCGAGTTCGGCATAGCGGGGGTGGCCGTTGATGCGGGTGCCGATCGCGGTGCCGCCGAGGTTGGACTCCAGCAGGAGGGCAGCGGCCTCGTCCAGGCGCCCGCGGTCCTCGTCGATCATGACGGCGTAGGTGGTGAACTCCTGGCCGAGGGTCATGGGGACGGCGTCCTGGAGCTGGGTGCGGCCCATCTTCAGAACGTCGTCGAACTCCGTCGCCTTGGCGGTGAAGGCCGTGGCCAGCGCCCGCAGGGAGGCGCCGAGCCTGCGCAGTGAGGCGACCAGGGCCAGCCGTACGGCCGTGGGGTAGACGTCGTTGGTGCTCTGGCCGAGGTTGACGTGGTCGAGTGGGTGGATCACGTCGTAGCGGCCGCGGGGGTGGCCGAGGATCTCCAGGGCGCGGTTGGCGATGACCTCGTTGGCGTTCATGTTCGTCGAGGTGCCGGCCCCGCCCTGGACGGGGTCGACGACGAACTGCTCGTGCAGCCGTCCGGAGCCGATCTCCTCGCAGGCCCCGATGATCGCACCGGCGATGTCCGGCGGCAGCAGGCCCAGGTCACGGTTGGCCCGGGCAGCCGCCTGCTTGACGGCTGCCAGTGAGGTGATCAGGTCCGGGAACTGCGCGATGGCCGACCCGGTGATCGCGAAGTTCTCCACCGCCCGCACCGTGTGCACGCCGTAGTAGGCGTCGGCCGGGACCTCCTTGTCCCCCACCAGGTCGTGTTCCACGCGTGTGGTCGGCGCCATCCGATGCTCCTCGTCCTTGCGGGCCCCTTGACAGGCCACTGCTTCCGCCATCAGTGTTACCGGCCAACACGCAGAACGCAATATATTGCATGGCAGGAGCATCATGAATCGCGTTCACCCTCACCCCACCAGCACAGACACTTCAGCGACCCGGCCCTCGGGCTTCTGGCGGCGCTGTCTGCGGATGCCGATCGGAGTCCAGTCGGTCATCGCCGTCGGCCTCGGCGCCCTGGTCGGAACCCTCGCCCCGTCGGCCGGCGAGCAGATGAAGATCCTCGGGGAGGTGTTCCTGAACCTGGTGCAGGTCGTGGTCCTGCCGCTGGTCTTCCCGCTCATCGTGCTGGGCATCGCCCGCATGGAGTCGGTCAAGAAGGTCGGCCGGATCGCCGGCAAGGCCATCCTCTACTTCGAGATCGTCACCACCGTCATCCTGCTGATCGCGGTGGGACTGGCCAAGCTCACGGGCATCGGCCAGGGCGCTCCCGTCCACGGGGCCGACGCCAAGGACCTGGACGGCATGAGCCAGGGCATCGACTTCCACGAACTGGTCCTGCACGCCGTACCGAAGAACATCTTCGCCGCGTTCAGCGAGGGCAACCTGCTCGGCGCGATCGTCTTCGCCCTCCTCGTCGGCGTCGCCATGGCCGCGATCGGGGAGAAGTCCGAGCCCTTCGCCTCGGTCCTGGAGTCCGTCGCCGCGGTGATGTTCAAGGTCGTCGGCTACGTCATCCGCATCGCGCCGCTGGGCGTGCTCGGCTTCATCTCCTACGACGTCGCCCACTACGGCTTCGGCAACCTCCGCAGCCTGCTGGGGTTCATCGCCGTGGTCTACGCGGGCCTGGCCATCGTCGTCGGCGTGCTGTTCCCGCTCATCGCCGCGCTCTACCGCATCCGCTACGTCGAGCTGATGAAGTCCATCGCCGGGCTGGCCGGGATCGCCTTCGTCACCCGCAGCTCCGAGTCCGTCCTGGCACCGCTCATGGGCAAGCTCGAGGCGTTCGGCCTCAGCCGCTCGACGACCTCGTTCGTCGTCCCCCTCGGCTACTCCTTCAACACCGACGGCTCCGTCCTCTACCAGGCCGCCGCCCTGGTCTTCCTCGCCAACGCCTACGGTGCCGACACGTCCCTGCCCGCCCTGCTCCTCATGGTCGGCGTGCTGGTGATCCTCTCCAAGGGCATGGCCGGTGTCGCCTCGGCCTCCATCGTCGTCCTCATCGCCGCCGGCAACTCCGTCGGGCTGCCCGCCGAGGGCATCGCCCTGCTCCTCGGCGTGGACTTCATCGTCGACATGGCCCGCACCGGCGTGAACGTCATCGGCAACTCGCTCGCCGCCGCCGTCGTCGACAGCTCCGAGAAGAGGCGTGAGGCGAAACGCGGCGGGCCTGACGCCTACGGCAGCCCGGCCGAGGCCGACGCCCCGTCCTTCGAAAAGGAACCCGCCCAGTGACCACCCCCACCTCGGAGATCATCGGCATCCTGGGCGGCATGGGGCCGGCGGCCACCGCCGACTTCTACGCCAAGCTGGTGTCGATGACTCCGGGCAGCAGCGACCAGGACCACCTCCGTACCGTCATCTGGTCGGACCCCACGATCCCCGACCGCACCGACGCCCTGCTGGGCGACGGCCCCGATCCCACGCCCTGGCTCCTCGACGGCAGCCGCGTCCTGCGCGAGGCCGGCGCCACCGTCATCGCCATCCCCTGCAACACCGCGCACGCCTTCGTCCCGCGCATCGCCGACCACGTCGGCCTGCCCATCGTCCACATGATCGGCGAAGTCGCCCGGCACCTCACCACCGTGCGCCCTCGCATCCACACCGCCGGACTGCTCGCCACCACCGGCACCCTGCGCGCGGGCCTGTACCAGGAGTGGCTGGACCGCTTCGGGATCGGCCTCGTACTGCCCGACGCCGACACCCAGGACCACGAGGTGATGGCCGGCATCCGTGCGGTGAAGGCCGGTGACCGGGACGGCGCCGCCGCTACCCTGGAGCGCGCGGCGCGGCGCCTGACCGAACAGGGCGCCCAGGCGGTGATCGCGGGCTGCACCGAGATCCCCCTCGGCCTGCCCGCCGACGCCGTGGACGTGCCCCTCGTCGACCCGGCGCTCGTCCTGGCCCAGGCACTCGTCCGCCGGGTCAGAAGCGGAACCACAGCCGGAGAGGCCGCCTAGGGCGATGTACTGTACGCAATATGTCACTGGACAGCCCTGTCTCCCGCCGCCTCCTCAGCGACGAGGTCTTTCACCGCCTGCGTGACTCCATCGTGCGCGGAGAACTCGCCCCCGGGGAAAAGGTCAGGGACGGTGAACTCGCCGAGCGCCTCGGTCTCAGCCGCACCCCGGTGCGCGAGGCGCTCGCCCGGCTCGCGGACATCGGCCTGGTCGAGGCGAAGCCCGGCGTCTACACCCGCATCACCACCCTCAACCGCCGAGACGTCGAGAAGACCCTCGCCGTGCTGCGCTCCCTCGACCAGCTCGCCGTCGAGACGGCCGTGCCGGCCATGACCGAGCAGGACCTTCAGCAGATGCGCGAGGCCAACCGGGACTTCGAACGGGCCGTGGCCGCCAACGACACCGACGCCGCCCTCGCCGCCGACGACCGTTTCCACGCCGTCCCCATCGCGGCGGCGGACAACCCCGTGCTGAGCCGGATCGTCGAGCAGCTCCACCCGCAGATCCACCGCATCCTCTACCGGAAGTTCTCCACCCTCCTCGGTGGCCGCAACACCATCGAGCACCACGGCCGGCTCGTCGACGTCTGCGCCGGCGGCGACGCCCGCGCCGCGGCCGAACTCTCCGGACAGCACTGGTCCGAACTCGGCGGCCACATCAACCGGCTCTTCGACACCAACCAGTTCGCGGAAGCCGGGGCAGGCTCCGCGTAGTGGCGGATGCCCTGGTCAGCCCCGCCAGGAACACGCCGCCGTTCCCTTGACCGGTACGGGGACACTCAGTACCGCACCGGAGGTCTCGTCCGGGTTCTTCACGCCGTACCGGGCCGTGGTGACGAGGAGGCGGTTGTCGTCGGGGTGCAGGCAGACCGACGTGGGATGCGGGGCGGGCACGGTCAGGGTGTGCAGCAGGCGGCCGTCGGGGTGGTACCGGCGGACCGCGCCCGCGCCCCACATCGCGACCCACGGGCAGCCCTCCTCATCGACGGTCGTCCCGTCGGGGCTTCCTTCGTCCTCGCGCAGGCGGGCGAAGGTCTCCGGGCCGCCGATGAGGTCGCCCGAGACGGGATCGACCCGGCAGCGGAGGATCGTGCCGACGGCCGTGTCGGCGAGGTACATGGTCGTGCCGTCGGCGGTGAAGGCCGGGCCGTTGGCGATGGTCAGGCCGTCGAGGACGCGTACGACCGTGCCCTCGGGGTCCGTCCGGTAGAGCGAGCCGGCGCCGTGGGTGCCGTCGTAGGCCATGCTGCCGGCCCAGAAACGGCCGGCGGGGTCCGCGACGCCGTCGTTCATCCGGCTGGGGAGCGAGCTGTGATCCTCGGGGCGGTCGAGCCATTCCGGTGTGCCGTCGGCCGAGAGCAGCGCGATGCCCGTGCCCGCGGCGGCGATCCAGGTGCCCGGCCGGTCCGCCACCGGCGCGACGGCCCCCAACGGCACGTCCAGCCCGGCAAGTCGGGCCGGACCTGTGCTGTCGCGCAGTTCGAAGAGCCGCCCGCTGAGGATGTCGACGTACACGTACCTGCCGTCGGCCCAGCGGCCGCCCTCGGCGAGTTCGTATCCGCCGTCCACGAGGACCGTCGCCTGCACTGCTGTTGATGTCATGTCCGGTCTCCTGGCTCAGCGGATGGTCGTGCCGTCGGGCTGGTCGAACAGGCCGAGTTCGTCCCGCGTCGGGAGGCCCTCCCAGTCGCCCCGGGTGGCGACGGCGAAGGCGGCGGTGGTGACGGCCCGGTGCAGCCGGGCGGGGATGTCCGCGCCGTCCAGGAGCCCGGACAGGTATCCGGCCACGAAGGCGTCGCCCGCGCCGACCAGATCGACCGCGTCGACCCGCCGGGCGGCGCAGTCGGTCGGTGTCGTCCTGACGTCCAACGCGGCACCCCACCACCCCATGTGGCACACCGACGGGGACTGGATGCGGCGGGTGAACGCCCGGATCACCGGCGGCTGACCCGGCGCCGCCGCCGTCCAGACGGTCAAGTGCTGGTCGGGTGAGAGGATCAGGCGTAGCGGTTCAGGTCGTGGAAGAACCCTGGGACGGGCGTCACCAGGCCACGGCGGGTCGCCTCGCTGTAGACGTGCGCGCCCACGGCCAGGTCGAGCACGCCGAGTCCGAACGGCGAGAAGACCACCGGGCGGTCGGCGCGGATCTCGACCTTCTCCTCCAGCACGTCGTAGAGGGTGCCGTCGATGAACGACCGGTCTCCCGTGGCCTGTTCGGCGAGGTGGGGTGAGGTCTGCGCCTTCAGGCAGTGTTCGACGTCGTCCACGATGTTGGTGGCGGACAGGATGATCTCCGGCGAGAGGTCCCGCAGGGAGATGTGCAGCACCGTCGGATTGTGGGCGAACCAGTCCACGTCCTTGATGTGTGGTTCTGCCGCCGTGGTGGCGAAGACGACCAACTCGGAGGCGCGGACGGCGGTCTCGGCGTCGTCCAGGACGTTCACGGTGCCGCCGTGTCCCGTGCCCGAGACGTAGTCGGCGAAGCTGCGGGCGTACTCCGGGGTGTGGTCGTAGATGTTGACGGTGTCGAAGTCCCAGCCGGTGCCGGACAGGTACCGGTGGATGTAGCGGGCGATCAGTCCGGTGCCGACGAAGGTGACGCGACGCGGGCGCTCCCGGCCGGCGTGCAGCCGGTCCGCGGCGAGCGCGGCGGACGCCGCGGTGCGCGTGGCGCTGATGATGGAACTCTCCAGGCACGCGAACGGGTAGCCGGTGTCGTGGTCATTGAGGATCAGGACAGCCGAGGCCCGGGGCAGCCCGGAAGCGATGTTGGCCGGGAAGCTGGAGATCCACTTGATGCCGTCCACTGCGAACTCGGCGCCCAGGGACGCGGGCAGCGCGATGATGCGGGAGTCCGGCCGGTCCGGGAAGCGAAGGAAGTAGCTGGGCGGATTGACGGTCTGCTGCCGGCCGTGGGCCGTGTAGGCCCGGGCGACGAGGTCGACGACGTCCTGCTCACGGCCGGCGAGGACGTCGTGCACGGTGGCACCGCTGACGACGGAGAAGGGAGGGACACTGGACAAGGCGGTTTGGCTCCTTGAAGAGAACGGAAAACGAACGGGGTGGTCGGGAGCGGGCCTCAGCCGTTGGCGGTCGGCTCCTGCTCGGCGCTCTTGGGCGTGCCGTCCTCGGCACGCACCCGGCCCTCCCACAGCGCCAGGGCGACGGTTGCTGCCAGCGTGGCGAAGAACAGGCCGCTCTGGTACGGCAGCCGGTGCAGGGCCAAGGCCAGCACGCCGCCCATCAGGCCGGCTGCCACCGCGCGCTTGCTGGTGAAGCAGGAGACGACCAGGCCGATGTACGTGGCATAGATCGCGAAGTCGAGTCCCAGGCCGTCGATGCTGGTGACGTCCTTGCCGAACACGTAGCCGATCAGCGTGCTGGAGAGCCAGCCGACGTACATCAGGACCGACGCGGCCAGGACGTACCAGTGCTGCTGGCCCCGCCGGTCGCCGGTGGCGTCCTCGTACCGCTTGGCGGCCAGCACGTAGATCGCGTCGATCATGCCGTAGGCCAGTACGGCCCGCCACAGCGTCGGCAGATGCCGGACCTTCGCCGACAGGGCGGCCGAGTAGAACACGTGCCGCATGTTCACGACCAGGCAGGTCGCGACGACGAGGAACCAAGCCGTGCCGGACGCCATGAGGCCCGTGGCGATCATCTGGGCGGAGCCGCCGTTGACGAGGGCGCTCATCAGCATGGTGTCGAGCAGGCTGAGGTCCGCCTGCTGTCCGACAGCGCCGAACAGCAGCCCGAAGGGCAGGGCACCGAGTGCGAGGGGGGTCGCGTCGCGGAGCCCGGTGCGGATCTCCCGCCCGCGGCTCACCGGCCGGGCGGGTGTCGAGGATGTGCTCATGGTGGACTCCGTCACAGCAGGAACTTGGCCAGGGCGAACGCGGCGACGGCGGAGGCGAAGACCAGGAAGAAGTTGTCCTTCTTGAAGACACCGACTCCGAACCCGACCAGCGCGCCCACCAGATAGGGCGAGAGCCATCCGGGGCCGTCGTCCGGGGCCGGGGCGAGGACGACGGACGGCACGATGATCGCCATCAGGACGGCGGGCATCACGTAGGGCAGGGCGCGCTCGATGCCGCCCGGCAGCCGCTCCGGCTTGAGCGGTCCGAAGAAGCAGAACCGCAGGGCGAATGTCACGGCGCCCATGAGCACGATGGTCACGGTGGTCACCGGGTCACACCCCCAGGCCCGCGCGGAGGGCGGCGGCGATCCGCTCGGGGCGGGTCGCGTTGAGGTAGTGGCCGCCGTCGGCGCCGACCTCGACGCGTACGGCGTCACTGAACAGCTCCCAGTTGCGTGCCGTCTCCTGGTGGCCCTGCGCCAGCGGGTCGTCCTCGGCCAGCAGGACGGTGAGCGGGCAGTCGAGACGGCTCGCGGGCAGCGTGGACAGGGCCTGGTGGAAGGCGCGCGTGGCCTGGGCCGTGTCGTACTGGAAGGCGCGGGCCAGGTCCGTGCGCTCCTTGGCCCCCAGGCCGGCGATGTCCTGCAGGCCGGTGTTGTCCACCAGCCATGCCAGGATCTCCTCCTCCGACATGTCGACCACCTCGTTCGAGGCGTGCGCGGAAGGGTCCACGGACTTCAGCAGCTTGGCGACCACGAACAGTCCTCGCACGTCCACCTGGCGCTCGCGCAGCCGGGGCACTGTGGCGAGGCCGAGCGCGGATCCGGCGCAGTGGCCCAGCAGCAGGACGGGGGTGCCGGCCGAGCGCTGTATCTCCTCGGCGAGTTGCTCCGCAAGCTGTTCCACCGGGACGGGAGCGGCACTGTCGTCGCGGGTACGTCCGGGCAGTTCCACCCCGAGCACCCGGATGGGAGCATCCGCCTGGGCGAGTTCCCTGGCTAGCGCGACATAGCTGACCGCGCTGCCTCCGGCGAAGGGCACACACACCACGGTCGTCCGCGGCCGGGCGCCCGCACCGCCCGCGGCCGCGGTGAGGTCGACCAGGAGGTCGCGCCGGGTGCCGGCCTGCCGCACGAGCCCTCGCGCCAGATGCCGTGCCGTGGGGTGGGCCAGCAGGTCCCGCAGCGAGATGCGGCCCTCGGAGGCCGCCGCGACCTTCATCGCGGCCAGTGAGTGGCCGCCGATCTCGAAGAAGTTGTCGGTGACGCCGACGGTCTCCGGGGCGTGGCCCAGCACCTCGGCGAACAGGTCCCGTACCAGCCGCTCGTCCTCGTCCGCCGGGGGCACCACATCGGTGCGGCCGACGGCGGCCAGCTCGTGGCGGGCAAGGGCCTTGCGGTCGACCTTGCCGTTCCCGGTGAGCGGGAACTCCGTCATGCGCACCAGGATCTCGGGGTGCATGTAGGCAGGCAGCGAAGCCGACAGACCGGCGTGGAACGTGGGCAGGTCGGGTTCTGCCGTACCGCAGTAGAACGCCACGAGCCGTTTCTCGCCGCGCAGTTCCCGGGCCAGGGTGACGGCGCCGTCCACTCCGGGCAGTCGTTCCAGGGCGCTGTCGATCTCGGACAGCTCGATGCGGTGGCCGCGCACCTTGACCTGATGGTCGACGCGGCCCGCGCAGTCCAGGCTGCCGTCGGGCAGCCAGCGCCCCACGTCGCCGGTGCGGTACATGACCTGCGACCGGTCATCGAGGGTGTTGGCGACGAAGACCGCCGCGGTGCGCTCCTCGTCGTTCACGTAGCCGAGCCCCACACCCGCGCCGGTCACACAGATCTCGCCGTAACCGCCGATGGGACGCGGCGTGTCGTCGAAGCCCACGACATGGATGCCGGTGTTGACGACCGGCCGCCCGACGGGGGTCCGGGTGTCCAGCACCGGGTGCTCGATGACGTGGTGTGTGACGTCGTCGGACGCCTCGGTGGGGCCGTATGCGTTGACGAGCGGGACGTCGTACTGCGCGAACCAGCGGCGTGTCAGGGCGGGCGGCAGGGGCTCGCCCGTCACCATGTTGAACCGCAGGTCGGGCAGGCCGACCGGGCGCTGCTCGACCTCGGTGAGCAGCGCGTCCAGGTAGGAGGGCACGACTTCGAGGACGGTGATGCCGTCCTCGCGCAGTGCCGCGAGGAACGTACCCGCCTCGACGATCTCGTCCTGCCCGTAGATCACGGTGCTGCCGCCGCACATCCAGGCGACGAGCAACTGCCACACCGAGATGTCGAAGCACTGAGTGGCGATCTGCGCCACCCGGTCGGACTCGGCGAGCTTGAGGTCGAGCTCCTTGGCCAGCAGGTGGTTCAGCATGCCCGAGTGGCGGATCATCGCGCCCTTGGGCTCACCGGTGGAACCGGAGGTGAAGATGATGTACGCGACGTCGTCCGGCCCCGGCCGGCCGGCGAGTGCGGCCGGAGCGACCGAGGCGGCCTGCTCATAGGCGAGGACCTCGACGCCGTCGAGCCGTGCGTCCAGCGCGCTCTGCAGACGGGCGACATCCTGGTCGGCCGCGACGACATGGCGACAGCCACTGCGGCGGAGCACGGAGGCGACGCGGTCGGCGGGATAGGCGCGCTCCTGCGGCAGATACACAGCGCCGCTCTTCAGCAGGGCGAGGACGGTCACCGCCCAGGCCGTGCCACGCGGCAGCATGGTCGTCACCACGTCGCCGGCGCGCACACCCCGCCCGGCGAGGAAGGCGCAGAACCGGTCGGACTCCTCGTCCAGTTGGGCGTAGGTCAGGCCCCGCTCGCCGTGCCGCACGGCGACGGCGTCGGGATTGCGCCGGACCGACGCGGCGAACGCGTCGACGAAGGTGCCATCGGGCAGCTCCATCCGGGGCCCGCCGCCGAACTCCCGCAGCAGGGCCCGCTCCTCCGCGCTCATCAGCGAGGTCGCGCCGAGCGGCTGGTCGGGCTCGTTCGCCAGCAGGGTGAGGGCCTGGGTGTAGTAGCTCGCCATGCGTGCCGTCTGAGCCGCGTCGAGGACGTCCGGGTGGTAGTGGATGCTCAGCAGCACCTCGTCGGACACCGCGTCCTGGGAGAACTCGGCACGGAAGGGGAATTCCGTCTGGGCATTGACGACAGAGCGGACCAGAGCGAACCCGTCCCGCTCCCCCAGGCTCTTCAGCACGTGGAAGTGAGTGAAGTTGAAGACCGTCTCGAAGAGCATGTCCCGACTGCCGACCGCGCGCTTGATCTCCGCCATGGGGAAGCGGCGGTGTGGCAGCATGGCGCTCTCCGCCTCGTACGCCGCACGCGCCAGGTCGGCCCAGGTGCCGTCGTCGGGCAGACGCAGCCGGAACGGCACGGTGTTGAGGAACAGGCCGGGGACGGTCTCGCCGCCCTCCGTCTCCGGGCGTCCGGAGTGCTCGTAGCCGGTCAGAACGTCGTTCGTGCCGGCGACGAAACCGAGCACCGCGGTGTGCGCGGCGAGCAGCAGCGACTTGACCGGAAGGCGCAGCTGGTGGGCACGCTCGATCAACCGCGCGGACAGCCCCTCGGGGAGGCCGACGTCATGGATGACGACCTCGGGAAGGTCCTCGCCCGGCAGGGTCTGGGCCCGGTGGCGTGGCAGCTGGGTGCTCTGCGCGTCCGTCATCAGGTCCAGCCAGAAGGCACGCTGCTCGCCGGAGTCCAGTGCCTGTCGCTCCAGAGAGATGAAGTCGCGGTAGGACACGTCGTACGTGGGAGCCTCGGGCTCGCGGCGGTCGAGCAGGGCGAAGTAGGCGGTGAAGAGGTCGCGGTGGATGGTGTTGACGCTCCAGCCGTCGAGGGCGGCGTCGTGGTAGCTGAGTGAGTACTGGAACTCCTCGGGTCCCAGCAGGTGCAGGTGGACGCGGACCAGGTCGGGGGTGCCGTCGCCGAAGCCGGCGCGCAACTCCTGCCGCGAGAAGTCTTCCAGGGCTGCCTGGCGTTCGGCGGCGGAGAGCGCGCGCAGGTCGTGCACGGTGAGCGGGGACGGGACCTCGGCGTGCACGACCTGAATCGGCTCGCTGAACCCCCGCAGGTGGAACGAGGTGCGGAACACCGCATGACGGCCCGCGACATGGGCGACGGCCCGCTCGAACAGGCCGACGTCGACGCTCTCGCCGATGGGGTAGCTGAGGATGTCGTGGTAGAGGCCTTCGACATCGCTGCGGGCTGCCTCGTAGATCAGGCCGATCTGCAACTGGGACATAGGGTAGGCGTCGACCGAGCCCGGTGGCAGGGCCGCGCGGTCCGCCGGGGAGAGCAGCGCGAACGGCTCGACGGGGGCCGGGGCCTCGCTTCCGGCCCCGGCGGCCTCGCCGGTCTCGGCGACGCCGGCGAGTTCACCCACGGTCGGGTGGGCGAACAGGTCCTGGAAGGAGAACCGCAGACCGGCGGCACGAGCCCGGGCCAGGACACCGATGAACTTGATCGAGTCGCCACCGAGGGCGAAGAAGTTGTCGTGGACGCCGACCGTCTCCAGGCCGAGGACCTCGCTCCAGATGGCGGCGAGCGCCTGCTCGGTGGAGGTGCGCGGCGCCACGACGGGAGCAGCGGCGTCCGAACCGGTGCCCGTTGCGGCGGGCCGCGGCAGTGACTTGAGGTCGCGCTTGCCGTTGTGGTTGGTCGGGATGGCGTCGATCTCGACGATGTGCTGCGGAACCATGTAGGACGGCAGTTCCGCGGCGAGGTGCCGGCGCAGCGCGTCAGTGTCGAAGCCGGCTGCGGCGACCACGTAGGCGGCCAGGGACTTCTCCCCGGAGGTGTCCTCCACGGCGGTCACGGCGCAGGAAGTGACGCCGGGGCAGAGGCCCGCGACATGCTCGATCTCGCCCAGCTCGATGCGGTATCCGCGAATCTTGACCTGGGTGTCGATGCGGCCGAGGTACTCGATCGTCCCGTCGGACAGCCGGCGCGCCAGGTCACCTGTTCGGTAGATGCGGCCGGTCGGCTCGAACGGATGGAGTGGGAAACGCTCCTCGGTCAGCTCCGGTGCGTTGAGGTAGCCGCGCGCCAGACCCACTCCGGCGATGCACAGCTCGCCCGGGGTGCCCAGCGGTGCATGTGCCCCGTCGCGCGTAAGAACGTAGAGGCGGATGTTGTCGATGGGGCGTCCGATGGGGATCGACCGGGTGCTGTCCACCGTGTCGCACGGCTGGTGGGTGACATCGACGGCGGCCTCGGTGGGACCGTACAGGTTCACCAGCCGGGCATGGGCGCCGATCACTTTCTGGAAGAGTTCGGCGTGCGCGACGGCGAGCGCCTCACCACTGGCGAAGACCCGGCGCACGCTGCCCAGCCTGCCTTCGGTGTCGGTCGCCGAGACGTACTGGAGGAACGCGTTGAGCATGGGGGGCACGAAGTGCAGCGTGGTCACACCGGCCGTGGCGATGCGCTCCACGATCCGCTCCGGGTTCTTCTCCTCGCCGCCCGGCAGGATGACCACGGAGGCGCCCGCGAGTGACCACCAGAAGATCTCCCAGACGGAGACGTCGAAGGTGAAGGGCGTCTTGTGCAGGATGACGTCGTCGCCGCCCAGCGGATAGGCCCGCTGCATCCACCAGAGGCGGTTCACGATGGCGCGGTGTTCGACCATGACGCCCTTCGGCCTGCCCGTGGAGCCGGACGTGTAGATCACGTACGCCAAGTCGTCGGGCCCGCTGAGGGGTTCGAGATCATCCGGGTCGACGGTGTCGTCGTAGGCGGCCGTCACCTCGACCGTCCCGCGGCCGGTGACGACCTCGCGGGTCTCGTCCGTGGTCACCACCAGGGCGGTTCCGCTGTGGTCGAGGATGTAGTCGACGCGGTTGCGCGGCAGGGACGGGTCGACCGGCAGATAGGCGCCGCCCGCCTTGAGGATCGCGTAGATCGCGACCAGCATGTTCTTGGAGCGCGGCACGCACACGCCCACGACGGTGCCGGCCTGTACGCCGCGAGAGCGCAGCACACGGGCGAGGCGGTTGGCAGCCGCGTTCAGCTCGCCGTAGGTCGTGCCGTCGTCGGCGACGGCGATCGCCGACGGGTCGCCGGAGGACCGTTCCTCCAGGAAGCTGTGGAGCGTCCGGGTGTCGGGGAACGGCGCGGCGGTGTCGTTGAACTCTCCGGTGATCGCGGCGATTTCGGCCTCGTCGGCCGCGAGCTGTGCCGCGAGAGGGGCTGCGGGGTCGGCGAGCAACACGGCGTACAGCTCGGCGTAGGTGTCGGCGAGCCGCTGGGCGGTGCCGGAGCTGAACAGCCGGGGGTCGGCGTGGACGGCGACCGTGTCGGTCCGCACATCGAACAGGACCGGGCAGCCCGCCTGTTCGGCGTGGTCCGGCGTGAGCTGGGAGTCCAGCGTCAGCATCATGTCGCTCGGTTGCTGCTCCTCCGTGCCGGCCAGGAGCGCCTGTACGGGGATGTCGAGGTGCTCGGCCGCCTCCAGGTAGCGCGCGCGCAGCTCGGTGAGCAGGCCGCGGCCGGTCTGATCGGCTGCGACCGGAACCGAGAGCGGGACGGCTGTGTCCGCGACCGGAACGAAGACGGTCACGTCCCGCCGGTCGGTGGCGCGGGCGGCCAGCAACGCGAGCACCGCGCCGGCCAGCACCCGCTGCAGCATCGGGTCGCCGCCGGTGAGCTTGCCGGCGGCCGCGACCGCCGCGGCGGGATCGCGGCCTGCACCTGCGGGCCGGCCTCGGGATGCCGGCGCAGATGGTCCCGGACCAGAACGGTCGGCTCGGTCCACGCATGCCGCTGTGCCCGCCAGTACGCGGCCTGCCCGGGGTGGGCGCGCAGCGCCTGCTGAAGTGCGATGACGTTACTCATGTAGCGGTCCCTAGAAAGCGAAGTCGGTGGCAGGTGCGGTGAGCGCGCCCGTCGGCGGCGCGGCGGGCCTGGACGCCGGTGGGAATACGGAAAGGCCGGGACGGTGCAGTACCTCGTCGAGGGCGGCCACGATCTGCTCCAGCAGTGACTCCGCCGACTGCTGCGTGAACAGAGCGGTCGAGTACTCGAGTTCGAGGCGCAGCCCCTGCGGGCGCTGGTACGCCTGCAGGTTGAGGTCGAAGCGGCTGGTGCCGGGATGCAACAGCGAGACCGTGACGCGACGCCCGTGCTTGCGGAAGACGTGGAAGTCGATGTTCTGGAGCGCGAAGAAGGCGTCGAAGAGCGCGTTGCGGCTCAGATCCCGCTGGGGCGCCACTTGCTCGACCAGCCGGTCGAACGGATAGGCCTGGTGGGTCAGCCCGCTGCGGTGCTCACGGCCGGCCTGGGCCAGCAGGTCGCCCAGAGTCGCGCCGTCGTCGATCTGCAGGCGCAGCGCAACCGTGTTGACGAACATGCCGATCACACGGTCCAGATCGGGATGCACCCGCCCGCTCATGGGACAGCCGACGACAATGTCGCGTTGCCCGCTGAGCCGGGCCAGTACGGCGGCGTAGGCGATCAGCAGGACGGAGAAGTCCGTGACCGAGTGAGCGGCTGCGCACCGACGCACCGCGTCCTGGCACTCCGTCCCCAGCTCGTGCCGCACCACGGCACCCCGGGTGCTGCGGATGGCCGGGCGCGGGTGGTCCGTCGGCAGGTCCAGGGGCGGCGGGGCGTCCCGGAACCGCTCCAGCCAGTACGCACCGTCCCGCGCGAACCGACCGGTCTCCAGCTCCCCGTCCAGCCACCGGCCGGCCGCGGCGTAGGTGGTGGCCGGTTCCTCGGGCCGGACGCCGACGTAGAGGTCGAGGAGCTCGTCGACCAGGAGAGCGAGCGACACCCCGTCGAAAACGATGTGGTGAACGTCCAGATAAAGGCGGTCGTCACGGTCCTCGTCCTGCACGAGCAGAGCCCGTAGCAGCGGGCCGCTGCCCAGGTCGAAGGGGCGGACGAACCGGGCGACGACGTCTTCGTCCGTGCAGGCCCGGGAACCAGACAGGATTTCGAGCGGCACGTTCACCGCCTCCTGGACGACCTGCCGCACCCGGGGCCTGCCCTGAGCGTCCACCTCGGTGACGAAGTGCGTCCGCAGAGCGTCATGACGTCCCGCCAGCTGCCGCAGGGCGGTCCGCAGCCGCTCCGGGTCCAGGTGCCCGCTCACGTCCAGACGCGCCGGGACGTTGTACGCGAGCGACTCCTCGTCGACCTGCCACAGGGCGTACAGACCACGCTGCTGAGGATGCAGGGGCAGGTCACCGCCGGCCGGTATCTCCGCGATGGGGGCGAAGCCCTGGGGCTCGCCCTCCGCCACGCTGCGTGCCATGCCGCGCAGCGTGCGCGTGGCGAACAGCTCCTGGAAGCTCAGCACCACCCCCAGCTCGCGCCCGATCCTGCCGATGAGGGCTCCGGCGGTGATGGATGTCCCGCCCAGCTCGAAGAAGTCACTGTCCGGGCCGATCAGCTCGGGTTCGCGGTGCAGCACCTGCGCCCAGAGAGCGGCCAGCTTCTCCTCCTCGGGGCTCAGCCGCCCGGAAGGGGGGCGTACGGAGGCAGCCGGAGCGGGCAGCCGGGCGGTGTCCACCTTGCCGTTGGCATTGAGCGGCAACCGGGGGATCCGCACGATCCGCTCCGGGCACATGTACGAGGGCAGACGGCGCCTCAGCTCGCTGAGCACGCCGTCCTCGTCGCCCTCCGTGACGACGTAGCCGATCAGCTTCTTTCCCGTAGCGGAGTCCTGGACGGCGGTGTGCGCGTCGCGTACGCCCGGGACGTCCAGGAGAGCACTGTTGACCTCCTTCACCTCCACCCGGTGGCCGCGGATCTTCACCTGGTCGTCGCTGCGGCCGTGGAACGACAGCACGCCCGTGGAGTCCGCGCTGACCAGGTCGCCGGTGCGGTAGTAGCGCTCGCCGTCGAGCGTGAGGAAACCTTTCGCCGTCGCCTCGGGGTTGTGCAGGTAGCCGCGCGCCAGCCCCAGGCCCCCGGTGAACAGCTCGCCGATCTGTCCGGTCGGCACCGGACGCAGGTCGCTGCCGAGAACGCGGGTGGTGGTCCCGGCGATCGGTCGGCCGATGGGGATGGCCGACTCGTAGGGGCGCTCGACAGGAAAGACGGTCGTGAAGGTGGTGTTCTCGGTGGGGCCGTAGCCATTGAGCAGCCGCAGGCCCGGGCAGGCCTCGAGCACCCGGTTCACGTGGGGGCAGGAAAGGGCGTCGCCCCCCACCAGGAGCGTGCGGAGGCCCTCGAACAGCGTGACGTCCTCGTCGACGAGCTGGTTGAACAGCGGTGCGGTCAGCCAGAGGACCGTCGCCTGCGCCTGCTTCAGTGCCCGCTTCAGGCGCTGCGGGACGACCAGTGTCTCCTGGTCGACGATGTGCAGGACGGCCCCGTTCAAGAGCGCGCCCCAGATCTCGAAGGTCGAGGCGTCGAACTCCAGGGCCCCGGTCAGCAGGAAACGCTCGTCCGGTGAGAACCCGAAGTAGTCGGTGTCCTTGACCAGGCGCACCACCCCTCGGTGTTCCACCATGACGCCCTTGGGGCGCCCGGTGCTGCCGGAGGTGTACATCACGTACGCGAGGGCGTCCGCGGGGACGGCCTGCGGCAGTTCGCCGTCCGCCGGCCGGGCGTCGTGGTCGAACAGGTCCGGGAGCGTGCGCAGAACAGTCCCCTCCGGGAGTGCCCCGCGCATGGCCTCGGCGGCCTCGGGGGCGCACACCACCAGGGGTGGACGCGCATCGCCGAGCACACGCTTGAGCCGCTCGGCGGGGAAGTCCGGGTTCACCGGGAGGTAGGCGCCGCCTGCCAGGACGATCCCGAGCATGCAGACCACAGCGTCCGCGGACCGCGGGAACGCCATGCCGACAAGGGTCTCGGGACCGACCCCGAGCCCCCGCAGCCGACCTGCCACACGGCGTGCCTCCTCGCGCAGCTCCCGGTAGGTCAGCCGGTCGTCGCCGAAGACGACCGCTGTGCTGTCCGGCGACAGCTGTGCCTGCTTCTCGAACAGCCCGATGAGGTTGTGCTGTTCGGCCATCAGATGCCTCCCTGGCCGTCTGTCACCGGTACCGCCACCTGGCGGCGAGTGATCTGTGCGGTGCCGCCACCCAGATCGAACCGGTCCTTGACCCATTCGTCGTCGTAGATGGAATCCAGGTATCGTTCACCGAGATCCGGGGAAATCGCGACGACCGGCATATCGGCCCGTTCCATGGATATTCGATGCATCATTCCCGCGAGTACGGTTCCCGTGGATCCGCCGAAGAGATAACCGCGCCCCGCCATGGTTCGGCACATGCGAATGGTGTCCGCTTCCGGAACCATGATGATCTCGTCGATGACGCTTTCATCGACGATCTCCGGGCGTTGGCCCGTTCCGAGCCCCGGAATATGTCTGGGGCCGGGCGGTCCGCCGAACGTCACGGAACCGACGCTGTCGACGGCGATTATTTTGGCCGGATGCCCGACCTGCTTCAGATACCGTGCGCACCCGGTGAGCGTGCCGGTCGTGCCGGCTCCGATGAACACCATCTCCGCGTCGGGGCAGGCCTTCGCGATCGACGGGCCGGTGGTCTTGTAGTGGGCGAGCCAATTGCTGTCGTTGGCGTACTGGTTGAGCCACAGCACGTCCGGTTCGCGTGCGCAGAGGTCGGCGACATACCGCAGGCGGGCCCCGAGCAGGCCTTCGACAGGATCTGGCTCCTCGATGACGACGACATCGGCCCCGTACACCCGCATGAGACGGAGGTTGCGTTCGTTGCAGCGGCTGTCGGTGACACAGGTGAAGTCGTAACCACGATCGGCAGAGATCATGGCGAGTGCCACACCGAGGCTGCCCGAGGACGACTCGACGATGCGGCCACCCGGCTGCAGAAGTGCGGACCGCTCCGCCGCATCAACCATCTCAGCCGCGGCCTTGATCTTCACGGAACCGGTGAGATTGAGACCCTCGCACTTCAGATGCACCCGCCGGCCGAGGGACTGCGAAAGGTCGAGGTAAATACCGTCCGGAATGTACTCCGACGGAGAAGCTATTAATCGAAAATCAGCGGGAATTCGGGCAGTGCGATCCCGCGACACCCCATGAATTGTTCCTGTCATCACTTTCCGATCCAACCGCACCACGGACGCCACGCCGCCCCGCCGAGAGGCCACTGCCAGACACGGAACGGAGGGCATTTGTGTGGCAGGGACCAGAGGACTGTAGCCGGGTGATCGCACGAGGTTCGCACCCGAACGGCGTGAAACATTCAGAGGAACCTACGATCGACTTACCCCCATGGGCTCCGTGTCAGAAATGTTCAGACTGGAGAAACAAAATCCGATATGCCGTCGATGTTCCACCACTGAGCGCGATCAAGCGATCACGCCGGGCGGGAAACGCCCTTGGAAACAGGGGGCTCTTTCGAGAGCGGGCAACGACCCGACCTGCGCGCCCCGGGATGGATCCTCGCTGAAGTCCTGCGCGTTCCGGATGTCCCGTCAGCTCGCCATTCTGACCGGTTCTCTGAGGGTAGTCACCATGCAACCCCGAGTAACGCCGCGCCGGGCGAGGGTCTGCTCGACGACTGGCGGAGCTTGACGGCCCTAGGTCTTTGGTGCCCGGTCCAGTCCGTCCGAGGGCCGATTCGCCGCTCCCCGGCAACAGCTAGCGTCCCACCCATGCACTTAGGACTACTTGGCACCGGCAACGTCGCCCGAGCACTGGCCCACGGCTGGAGCGCCGCGGGGCACGACGTGCTCCTCGGTTCACGCCGACCTGAGGAACGGGCGGACCTCGGCCTCCCCGTAGCGAGCCTGAAGGACACGGCCGCCCACGCGGAGGTCCTCGTCAACGCCACCCCAGGGACCGTCTCCGTTGAACTCCTGCGCTCCATCGGGGCACCGGCGCTGGCCGGCACCCTGCTGATCGACGTCGCGGTCGGCCTCTCCGACGACTTCGCCGAGCTCTCGCACCCCAACAGCAGCCTGGGAGAACAGATCCAGGAAGCCTTCCCCCGGACACCCGTCGTGAAGACGCTGTGCACCATGGACTCGACGGTGATGGTCGCCCCGGGCGATCTGGCCGGCCCGAGCACCGTCTTCCTCTCCGGTGACGACGCCGAAGCCAAGCGGACCACCGGCCGGCTGCTCAGCGACCTCGGCTGGCCCCCGTCGTCCCAGCTCGACATCGGCGGCATCACCACAGCCCGCGGGCAGGAGCACTTCGCCCTGCTCTTCATGGGCATCGCGGGCGGACTGGGGTCTCACGTGTTCAACATCAACGTCGTGACCCGGCCTGCCGCCTGACAGGCCGTCGACGTGCCGCCTCCCGGGTCAGTCGTCGCCGGCGGCGCGCTCCTCGTCCCCGGCCGTCCTGCCGTCGTCTTCCGGCGCCGGGCCCAGCAGGACCTCGATACCCGCGCGCAGGTAGCGCTCCAGCGTGGCGTCCGGCGCCGAGACGAGGGCGGGTGGGCGTATCTCCGTGCGCATCAGGCTGGTGCCGAGCATCCAGGCCGCCAGGAGTTCCGCCCTCAGGTCGGCGTCGGGGCCGTCGAGGCGGGCGGCCAGACGATGCGAGAACACTTCCGTGAAGTCCGCCCGCAGTCGCGCCACCGCCTCGTCCCGGCCGGACGACCGCAGCACGGAGAGCACAGGGTGAGGGAAGTCACCTTCCCTCGGCTGTCCCATGAGCAGCGCGCAGAACCAGTCGGGGATCGACTCGACCGGCTCGTCCAGCAGCGGCTCGAACATCTTGCCCGTCCCCGAAACGTCGTTGAACAGCGCTTCTTTCGAGCCGAAGTAACGGTAGACGAGGGCGGCGTCCACGCCCACGTCGCCCGCGATGTCGCGCACGCTGGTGCCCTCGTAGCCGTACTTGCCGAAGCGGAAGGCCGCGGCGGCCCGCAACGCGGTGCGCGTCGCCGAGGCCGAGCGTTTGTGGGCGGGCCGGCGAGCCGCCGCCTTGGCCGCCTCGCCGTTCTGTACTCCGGTCACGTACCGCACCTCCGTGGTCCACGGCCCTCTGGCCATCCGCCCATGTTCCAGTCTGCGGCGACTGTCTCAAAGTCACCGACCTATGTCATCAATCGTTGACTTACGTTCTCGCGGCATGCGATACCTGACTCAGGTCAACGATTGGTGACTTGAGTCCTCGCTGTGCCCGGGCCGTACGACGAAGTCGGCCCTTCCAGGTCCGCCCGTACGACGCGATCGAGCGCGCCCTTCGGCCGTCGCACGCGGGCACCCCCACCGACCGGAAAAAGGTGATCTTCTGTGTCTGCTCGACGCGTCGCCGTGATCGGAACCGGCTACGTCGGACTGACAACCGGCGCCTGTCTGGCCTCCCTCGGGCACTCCGTGGTGTGCGCGGACGCCGACCCGCACAAGGTCGATCGGCTGCGCGAGGCCCGCGTGGACATCCTGGAGCCCGCTCTGCCCGAGACCGTCCGGGACGCCCTGGACGCGGCCCGGCTCGACTTCACCGGCGACACCGCGGCCGCCGTCGCCGAGGCCGAGGTCGTGTTCCTGTGCCTGCCCACGCCCATGGGGGCGGGCGGCGCCGCCGATCTCGCCGCCGTGGAGGCCGTCGCCGCGCAGATCCGCGACGTACTGCCGCCCGGCTGTGTCGTCGTCAACAAGTCGACCGTGCCCGTCGGAACGTGCGAGCGCGTCGCCGCGCTGCTCGGCCGGGACGACGTGGGCGTGGTGAGCAACCCGGAGTTCCTGCGCGAGGGCCGCGCCGTCCAGGACTTCCTGCACCCCGACCGGATCGTCATCGGCGCCGCGGACCGGGACGCCGCCCGGCGCGTGGCCGACCTGTACGCGGGACTGGACGCGCCGCTGGTGCTCACCGACCCCGCCAGCGCCGAACTGACCAAGTACGCGGCGAACTTCTTCCTCGCGATGAAGCTGTCCTTCGCCAACAATCTCGCCACCGTCTGCGATCGCTTCGGCGCCGACATCAACGATGTCACCGAGGGCATCGGCAGGGACCCGCGCATCGGCTCCGCGTTCCTGCGGCCCGGGCCCGGCTGGGGCGGTTCCTGTCTGCCCAAGGACACTCACGCCTTGCTGACCGTGTGCGAACTGGCCGGCGTGGACTTCCCCCTGCTGCGCGCGACCATCGAGACCAACGTCACCCACCAGCAGCAGCTCGTCGAACGGGTCGCCGCCGCGTGCGGACGCGGCGGCGACGGCTCGCTGCACGGCGTACGACTCGCCCTGTACGGCCTGACCTTCAAGGCCGGCACCTCCGATCTGCGCGACCTCCCCCGCACTCTCCGTCGCCCGGCTGCTGCGCGAGCGCGGCGCCGAACTCACGGCGTACGACCCTGCGTTGCGTGAGGAGCGGCCCGACCTGAGCGATCTGGTCGACCTCGTCGACGATCCGGTGCGGGCGGCGGAGGGGGCAGCGGCCTGCCTCGTCCTCACGGAGTGGCCGGAGCTGCGCGACCTCGACTGGGCGGCGATCGCCGCGCGCATGTCCGGCCAGGAGGTCCACGACTTCCGCAACCTGCTGGACGCGGACCGGCTCGCGCGGGCCGGGCTGCGCTGGCAGGGCATCGGGCGCGCGGAGGCGCCGACGCGGGTGGCGTGACATCTCCTCCCTGCTGCGCAGACGAACCCAACCTGCTGCGCAGACGAACCAAAGACGGCAAGTCCGAGAAGATCCCAGAGAGAAAGGCTCACCCCATGCGGGTTCTGTGCACCACGCTCGGCAGTCCCTCCCACGGGCGCGCTCAGCTGCCCCTGCTGCGCGCCCTCGCCAAGGCCGGGCATCAGGTGCTGGTGGTCACCACCGAGGCCCTCGTCCCCGTCTTCCGTGACGACGACGTACAGGTGAACGCCGCTTTACCGGAGTTCGATCCGCTCGCCGCGATGGGCCCGTACCTGGCCGAGCTCGGCGACACCCCCGACCTGACGGAGCCGACGGACGCGCTGGCACGGCTGCTGATGCGCAACGTGGCCGGGCCGGGGGTCAAGCCGCACCTGGACGTTCTGCTCCCCCTGGCCCAGGACTTCCGGCCCGATGTGATCCTGCGCGACGGCATGGACATGGGCGCGGTGCTCACCGCCGAACTCCTCGGCGTGCCGCAGTTGCCGACGCCTTCCGGGTTCAGCAACGTCCTGGACCCCGCAGAGGCCTTGCCGCAGCTGAACGAGCGGCGCGAGGAGCTGGGACTGCCCGTACGGGACGACCCGCTGTCCCTCGTGCCGCACGGCCGCGTCGACTACGTGCCACCCGCCTTCTCGTTCGCCCGGCACCTGCCCCACACGTGGGCGTACCGGCAGACGGTGGACGTCGAGCGCGGCATGGTCCTGCCGGAGTGGGCGGCCGAACTGCCCACGGACCGGCCGCTGGTGTACGCCGCGATCGGTACCGCCCTGCCGAAGATGCATGCGCGCACGGAGGACGGGGAAACGCCTCTGCCGGTGAAGCTGCCGGACGCCACCGAGAGCCTGCACGCGATCGTGCGGGCGGCGGCCGAGCTGGACGACTGCACGGTGGTCGTGTCGACGTCCGGGCTGCCGGTGGACACCGAGGGGCTGCCCGGGCACGTCCACGTCGCCGAGCGAGTGCCGCAGCCGCTGCTGCTGGAGTCGGTCGACCTGTTCATCACCCACGGCGGCTTCAACAGCATCCGCGAGGCCATGCGCACGGGCACGCCGCTGGCGGTCCTGCCGCACTTCGGTGACCAGCCCGCCAACGCGGAGCGCGTGGAGGAGCTGGGCCTGGGCCGGCACATCGCGGACCGCAGCGCGGCCGGCATCGCCGACGTGTGCCGCAAGCTCCTCGCCGATCCCGGGCCCCGGGCGCGGGCCCGGTCGGCCCAGCTGGCGATGCTGACGCTGCCGGATGTCGAGCAGGCGGTCGACGACCTGGCAGGCCTCGCCGGCTAGCCGCCCCGGCATCGACGACCGGCTGCCCCGGCATCGACGGTCAGCCGTCCGGCATCGTCGGCCGGACGCCCGGCCCCGGCGCGGGCCGCTCCGGAACACCGGGGCGGCCCGCGCCCGCGCGCCGTACCCGCCCCCACCCCGAGGACGACACGTGACCTTCTCCGACACTCAAGAACAGGGCGCGGCCGGGGACATGCCCCCGCGGCTCAGCCACCGGCAGATCACCACCGTCATGTCCGGGCTGGTGCTCGGCATGTTCCTGGGGGCGCTGGACCAGACGGTGGTCTCGTCCGCGCTGCGGACCATCGCCGACGACCTGCACGGGCTGACCGCCCAGGCCTGGGTGACGACCGCGTACCTCATCACCGCCACCATCGCGACGCCGCTCTACGGCAAGCTCTCCGACATCCACGGCCGCAGGCCCGTCTACCTCGCCGCGATCGCCCTGTTCACCGTCGGGTCGCTGCTGTGCGGATGCGCCACGTCGATCTACGAACTCGCGGCGTTCCGCGCCGTGCAGGGTCTCGGCGGCGGCGGGCTGATGTCCCTGGCGATGACGATCGTGGCCGACATCACCACCCCGCGTGAAAGGGGCCGCTACCAGGGCTACTTCATGGCCGTGTTCGGCGGCGCCAGTATCGTCGGCCCGCTGGTGGGCGGGGCCTTCGCGGACCGGGCCGACCTGCTCGGGACAGCGGGCTGGCGCTGGATCTTCCTGATCAACGTGCCGCTCGCCGCCGCGGCCGCGGTGGCGATCATGCGCGTGCTGCGCTTCCCGCACCGGCGGGTGCGGCACCGGCTCGACTACGCCGGGGCGCTCGCCCTGGCCGTGGGCCTTGTGCCGCTGCTGACGGTGGCCGAGCAGGGCCGCATCTGGGGGTGGGACTCGCCCTCGGCCCTGCTGATGTACGCGATCGGCGTGGCAGGGCTGGCGGTGTTCGTCGTGGTGGAGCGTCGGTCGGGCGACGCCGCGCTGCTGCCGCCGCGCCTGTTCCGCATCCGGACCTTCCGCCTGGGCGTCGGGCTGCACTTCGTCGTCGGCATCGGCATGTTCGGCGCGATGACGACGCTGCCGCTCTATCTCCAGCTCGTGCGCGGCATGAGCCCCATCGAGGCGGGTCTGGCCACTCTGCCCACGGTTGCCGCGAACCTCGCGGTGACTCTGCTGACGGGCCGGATGATCGCCCGGACCGGCCGGTTCAAGGTCCATCTCGTCGCCGGTGCCGGCTCGTTCACCGCCGCTATGCTCGTGTTCGCCACGCTGCGCGTGGACAGCCCGCTGTGGCACGCGGCGCTCGGCATGGCCCTGATGGGCGCGGGCCTCGGCGCGTCGATGCAGACGCTGACCACGCTCGCACAGAGCGAGGTGCCCCGCACGGACATGGGCGCGGCGACGGCGTCCGTCAACTTCTTCCGCTCCAACGGCGGCACGGTCGGCACGGCGGCGTTCCTGTCGATCCTGTTCACCACGGCGGCCGGCAGCATCGCCGAGCGACTGGCCGAGGCCCGCCGCGACCCGGCCTTCCGCCACCTCCTGGCCCAGCCCGACAACGCGCACGCACTGACGGGCGTCCTGCGCCCCGACGGCGGGGTCGACCTGGAGGACTCCGCCTTCCTGCGCGGCCTCGACCCGAGCGCGGCACTGCCGTTCCTGGAGGGTTACGTCACCTCGATGCGCCTGGTCTTCCTCACCGGCGCCGCGGTGTCCCTGGCCGCCTTCGCGCTGGCGGCCTGGCGGGTCCCCGACCTCACGCTCTCCGACGAGTGACGTCCACCGGAGTGCTGCCCCCGGTGCCCGCGGTGGTTGCCGCCGGGGATCGCCGTATGGGAAGCATCGTGAGGATCGGCTCCTTGGCGAGGAAGTCGAGGATGATCCGGTTGACCTCCCCGGGCTTCTCCATGAGCAGCGCGTGCGACGTTCCCGGCACGACGGCCAGTTGGGATCCGGGGATCGCGCGATACAGGGCGATCGTGTGTTCCAGGGTGATCAGGTCGTCGTCCCCGACCAGGACGAGCGTGGGCGCCGTGATACGGGCCAGGTCCTCGGTGCGGATGGTCGGTTCGGTGCGGAACATGGCGGCCAGCTTGCCCACGACGACCGGCCAGTGGGCGGCACCGTCGGGCGACACGGCTTCGTACGCCTCGCGGAACATGGTCAGGTCGTCGGGCGCCATCTGATCCAGCATCTCCGGAGCCGCGCCGCTCTGTGGGCTCGGCAGGAAGTTGGCCCCGATGGCCACGACCTTCCGGACCAGGTCGGGGCGGGCGATGGCGACGAGCAGGGCGATGACCCCGCCGTCGCTCCACCCGACGAGATGCGCGGGACCGCCGACGACCTCTTCGATGAAGGCGACGGTGTCGTCGGCCATGTCCTGATACGAGAGCGGCCCGTCGACGTCGGGAGTGTGCCCGTGCCCACGACGCTCGGGAAGCAGCACGCGGAAGTTCGCCGCGAAATCGGCTCGCTGAGCCTGCCACGTCTCGTTCGTGCAGAGGCCGCCGTGGAGGAGGAGCAACGGGTCACCGGCGCCATCGGTCTCGTACCACGTCCTGACGCCGGGGAGTTCCACGTAGTCACCCATCGCTCCGGGCCTTTCCGGGATGCCGCCGTTTGCTCCCAGTCTCCGCCGCCGCCTGGATGGCCTGCAATGCGAGGCCATCCAGGCCGAGCAGGCAACCGTCAGAGGGTGGCGCGCAGATGGCTGACGGTGACGAAGTGGTAGCCCCGGGCGGTCAGGGTGCGCAGGATCTGCGGGACCGCGGCGACCGACGTGGGGTGGATGTCGTGCATCAGGACGACGTCGTTGCGCCGCACCTTGTCGATGACGGTCCGCGCGACCTTGTCGGCGTCACGGTACTTCCAGTCCTCGGTGTCCACGTCCCACAGCACCGGGGAGAGGCGGGTGGCGGCCCGGACGCGGCGGTCGACGGCACCGTAGGGCGGGCGGAACAGGGTGGGGGCCTTGCCGGTGGCGGCCTCGATGGCGGCGCTGGTGCGGTTGAGCTGGGAGACGACCTGCCCGCGGGCGAGCTTGGTGAGGTCGGGGTGGTTCCAGGAGTGGTTGCCGATCTCGTTCCCGGCGCGGGCGGCGGCGCGGACCAGGGCGGGGTGGGCGGCGACGTTCTGGCCGACGGTGAAGAAGGTGGCGCGCGCCTTGTACCGCGCCAGGTAGGTCACCAGGGTCGCGGTCTCCGGCGCTGCCGGTCCGTCGTCGAAGGTCAGCGCGATGCACCGGACCTTCTTGCAGTCGGTGTCGTCGTCGCCGGAAGCGGTGTGGGTGGGGACGGCCTGCGGGGGGACGTGCGGCGCGCCCAGGTCGAGCGACCGGCTGGGCGTCACCGTCTGCCGCTGGGCACGCTTCCCGAACGCGGACAGCCAGGGGGTGACCGTCTCCTCGGGGAGAGTCAGCGTGACGGCACCGGCGGGCGGTACGGCCACGTCGCCGCGGTCGAAGGTCACCCGCAGTCCGCCGTCGGCGGTGAACGCCATGTCGTCCAGGGCGGCGGCGCGGGAGGCCGGGTCGGAGAACGTGTCGTCGAGGGAGTCGGAGTCCACGCCTTCGCGTCCCTTGAGCCGGTCCTTCAAGGCGCTGAGGAAGTGGTCCCGGGAGCCGTCGGCGACGAGTCCGAGGGCCGTACGGTACGCGCCCGCCTTGCCGTCGTACCAGTACGTCGTCGCCGACTGCCCGGACCCGGCGCTGCTGGGGTCCTGTGTGCTGAGCCTGACGCCGAGGACGTCGCCGGAGGCGACCAGGAACTGGTGACTGATGTTGAGCTCGCCGCTGTCCGCGCCGCCCGTGCCGTCCTGGCAGATCGCCGAGTCCGAGCGGAAGGCGGCCAGGCGCCGCTCCACGTACTTCTTCATCGCGGCCGTCATCGCCTCCGCGCCGGGCACGTCGGGATAGCTCGTCGCGAAGGGGCAGGACTTGTCCTCGCTGCTGTCGCTGACGATCTCCAGGCCCTTGATCTTCGACGGGTCGACGCTGCGGACGGGCGAGGGGCCGGGGGTGGAGCCCGCCTGCCCGGAGGCAGCGCGCGCGGATCCGGACGGTCCGCCCGGTCCGGACGAGCAGGCCGCCGTGAAGGAGAGGGTGCCGAGCAGCAGAAGGGAGGGGACCAGGGGGTGAATGCGCATGAGTGAGACCAGAACCTGACTGAGGGGATTCGCGGACACCGCCGACGGGACGCCGCGGTCGTTCTGGTCATGGAGCGTGCAGGTCAGAGGCGTTTTTCAGCGACCCGGAAGGGCCTGTGAAAAAAATCAATCCCCACAGACGGGCTCGTACGGCGCGTCAGGGACGTAGGTGCGCCACTGCGCCTCGGTCAGACCGCCACCGGTACGGGAGCAGATGGTCCGGACGGCCTGGTCCGGGGCGACGGGGAAACGCTGGAGCGGCACGTACGGGCCGCTCGCGTACACCGTGCCGCCGTCCTGCGCGAAGGCGAGGGACCGGATCTCGTCGCCGGGCGTGGGCAGGTCCGACCCGAGGAGCTGCTGGCCCTCGGTGTCCCACAGCCGCAGGGTCCCGTTCGCGCCGCCCACGGCCAGCGTGCTGCCGTCGGACGAGAAGGCGAGCGCCTCCACCGCCTCCGGCTCGCCTTCGGAGACCGTGTCGGAGGTGCCGGTCAGCGCACCCGCACGGTGACGGAGGCTGCCGTCCCACAGCGTGACGTGCCCGGTGGTGTCGCCGACGGCGAGCCGGGAGCCGTCGGGGCTGAAGGCCAGCGCGGTGACCTCACGGCCGTCGGCGAGCGCCCGCCCGGTGACCTTTCCGGACGCCGGATCGGCGTACTGATCGTCGGAGCCCACGAGCAGACTGCCTTCCGGCCGTACCGCCAGCGCCGCCCCGGTACGGACCGGGCATGGCCCGCGACCGCCGATGGGTCCGCGTGTCCCAGACCTCCGTGGCGTAGCCGCCGCTAGCGTCGCGGACGGCCAGCAGCGTGCGGCCGCCGGGCCCCAGAGCGAGGGCGGCGGCCGGGCGGTCCGCCGCGCCGGAAGTGTCGAGGACCGTACGCACCCGGTGCCCGCCCACATCCCACACCGTGAAGCGCAGCCGCAGCGAGCCGTGCGACGACACGGTGTCGGCGACGGCCAGCGCACGGCCGTCCGGGCTGAAGGCCAGCAGCGGGGTTTCCTCGCCGGACAGGTTCGGCAGCGGGCCGAGCGTCGCGCGGGCGCGGACGGTGCCGGAACGCGTGGAACGCAGCTCGAAGCGGTAGCCGCCACCGGACCGGGTGACGATGGCCAGGGCGGCGCCGTCCGGGCTGAGCAGGCTCCCGTCGGCCGGCCTGCTCTGCCACCGCGGGGCGAGACGGTCGGTCAGGTCGAGGGTGTGGACCGTGGCGCCGTCGAGGTAGCGCAGGAGGCGATGGCTGCCCGCGTCCCAGGTCAGCCCCTTCATGTCCGCACCGGACAGCGGCCGGTGGAAGACCTGGGTGCCGCCGGTGGCCAGCCGCCATACGGCGAGCTCGTGGTCGTCCGCCGTGGCCAGGAACTCCCCGTCGGCAGAGAGAGCCGCCTGCGTGAAGCCGGTGTCGCCACCACTGGTGAAGTCGTCGACTGTGCGGCCACTGGCGACGTCCCACACCACGGCCGCGGTGCCGTAGACGGCGGCCAGCCGTTTGCCGTCCTGGCTGAACCTCAGCAGGCGTGAGCCGCCGTCCGCGCCTGTGCCGGTCCCGCACAGGGTCTTGTCGGCCTTCTCCCAGTCCCCCGGCAGTCGCTTTCCGCCGGCTGCGTCCCACAGCTGGAGCGGCCCGTCGGCGGGGCAGAGGGCGAGCAGGCGTCCGCCGGGGCCGACGGCCCCCGAGGAGAGGGAGCGCGGAATTCCGGTGCTGAAAACAACCTTGCCGTCGTTCGCCCGGTGCAGCCGGACCGTGCCCGGCCCGTCCACGGGACCGGTGAGGTACGCGCTCCCGTCGTCCGCGCTGCCCTGCAACGACGCATCGCCCAGATCGGCGGCGGGCCTGCCCCGGGGAAGGCTCCACAGGTTCTCGTCCCCGTCCGGCCCGCTGACGTCGAGGAACCGGGAGCCGGGACCGGCGGCGGCCACTTCCGTACCGCTCGGCAGGTGGTGGGTGGCGGTGACCTTGTGGTCGGCCACGTTCCGGACGGTGACCGTGCCGTCGTCGACGCTGAGCAGGGTCCGGCCGCCGTCGGTGAGGAAGCGCCGGACGTCTCTCCCGACCCGGGGGTCGGTGAAGGCGTCACGTTCCGGTTGCGCCAGAGCACCGAGCAGCGCCGAGCGGGACTCGGTGAGCGGGGCCGTCTGCCACGCGGCTGCCCCGAGCAGGGCTGCCGTACGCGGATCGGTGGAGCGGAGGCTGTCGGCCACCGTGGCCAGGCGGCGGGCGGTGGCCTTGGCGGCCTCTTCCTCACTCACCCGGTCACGCTGCCAGGCGACCAGACCGGCGGCCAGCGCCAGCACGAGGCCCACGGCCAGGCCGACGACCAGGAACCGCGTCCGCCGCGCGGCACGGCCCTCGGCTTCCTGCTCGGCGTCCCGGGCAGCGACCGAAGCGGTGAGGAAGGCCCGTTCCAGGGGGGTGAGGTCGTCGTCCGGCCGAGCCCTCCCAGTGGAGTCGTCGTCCGGCTGCCGCGCGAACAATTCCTCGGCCCGGGACAGCCGCGTCCCGCGGTACAGCGCGCCGGGGTCGCGTTCCAGTTCCTCCCAGCCGCGAGCCGCCTCGCCGAGCCGGCGTTGCGCGCGCAGGCGGTCGCGGCCCTCCTCGATCCAGCCGGCCAGGCGCGGCCACCCGGTGATCAGCGCCTCGTGCGCGAGCTCCACCGTGTCGCCGTCCAGGGTGATCAGACGGGCGCCGGCGAGGCGCTCCAGCACGTCCCGCGCACCGCTGCCGAGTTCGGCCCGGGAGGCCGGGCGGCGCGTGTCGGCCGTGCCGTCGCCGGGCGCGATCAACCGCAGCAGAATCCGCCGGGCGACACGCCCCTGCGCCGCCGGCAGTCCGCCGTACGCCTCCTCGGCGGTGGCGGCGATCGCGCCGCGCACGCCGCCAGCCTCCTCGTACGCCGCCAGGGTCAGCATCCGGCCGCGACGGCGCCGCCAGGTCTCCAGCAGGGCGTGCGAGAGCATGGGCAGTGCGCCCGGCCTGGTCGACGACCTCGTCGACGATCCGGGCGGTGAGAGCACGTTCCACGGTCAGGCCGGCGGAGGCGGCCGGACCGGTGATCACTTCGCGCAGTTCGTCCCGGCCCAGCGGTCCGACCAGCAGGTTCGCCCGGCAGACGGCCTCGGCCAGCTCACGGTGGTCGGCGCAGTGACCGTAGAAGTCGCCGCGGACCGCGATCGCCACGCGCAGCCGGCTCTCCGGCCGCGCGGCCGCCAGCAGCAGAGCGAGGAACCGGTCGCGTTCCGCGCGGTCGTGGCAGAGGGTGAACAGCTCCTCGAACTGATCGACGATCACCCAGGTCTCCGCGTCGCCGTCGCGCGCGACGAGCGCCTGCTCGTGCGTGCGCGCGGGCCGCTCCCCCGGTGTGAGCACCCGGATCACCGCCGGCCGCTCCGCCCCCGCCGCCTGTCGCAACCGCGGAATCAGCCCCGCCCGCAGCAACGACGACTTACCGCTGCCGGACGCCCCGAACACCGCCGCGAACCGGTGCTCACGCACCAGCTCCATCAGGTCGGTGACGAGGGCCTCCCGCCCGAAGAACAGATCGCTGTCGTCCGGCTCGAAGCGGGCCAGCCCCCGGTACGGCGGCCTCTCGTCCGGCGCGGGCGCACGGACCTCGGCGTCCGTCTCCCGCCAGCGTCGCTCCCACTCGTCCGGATCGCCGTCCAGCGCCTCGGCGTACGCCCGCACGACCGCCAGCGACGGCAACTGCTCACCGGCCGCCGCCTGGGACACCGCGGTGATCGAGTAGCCGGCCCGCTTGGCGATCTCCCGGTACGGGGGCTTCCCGGCCTTCTCCCGGAGCACCCGCAGATCGTGCGCAAGCCGCTGCACGGGACCGGCGTCGGGGTCGACCGGCTTCTCGCGTCGCCCCACCGGGACACCTCTCAAACACGCAGCTCGAAGAACAGGCGTTCAAGTTACGTTTCCGCCCCATCTCGCGCAATCTCCGCGTGAGCGCAAGATCATCGCCGCTTCCTGACGCACCCTGTGGATCGACCTCGCCGCGGCGGCCTCACGCACGGATCACCCGGCCCACGCCTACTTCGTCGAGCGCTACGAACGCGGACGCACACAGTTCGCCGAGGGCTTCCTGGACAAGGCGGCCCGCGGCCGGCTGCGCGAGGGGGTCAGCCCCGAGAGCGCCGCGGTTCTCTTCAGCAGGCGGAGCGCCACCCGAGCGGACAAGGGGCGGCGGGGCACCTGCCCACTAACGGCCGGGCCTGCATAACGTACGGGAGAGGTCACGAGCTGCCCGGGAGTTCCCATGATCGACACCCGCCGGAGAAGGCCGTCGGACGCCCTTGAGGCGATCGAGCCTCCGGGCAACCTGGAGCTGGCCGCCGGCGTGGTCTCGGTGACGGCCCTGGTGGAGATCCTGGGCGCCCTGTCCGGGTCAGCGGTGTGGCTCCTCGGTCTCCTGGTCTTCCTCCCGGGTACGGCGTCGGCGCTGTGCACCGCCGCGCAGACGAGGTTCGTCGCCGCCTGGACCACGGTCATCGTCACTCTCACCGTGCTGCTGCGCGGCAGTGACGTGGGCCGGTCACTCGACCGCGCCCTGCTGGTCCTGCTGACCCTCGCCCTGGGGGTGACCTCCGTCTACGCCTGCCAGCGCCGCATCAGGCGCGAGCACGAGATGCTCCGCCTGCGCTCCACCGCCGCCGCCATGCAGCGGCACATCCTGCACCCCCTGCCCCTGGTCACCGACGACGTCCTGGTCAACGGCGTCTACGAACCCGTACAGGAGGACCGGCTCGTCGGCGGCGACATCTACGAGGTCGTCGCCTCGCCCTTCGGAACCCGGGTGCTGATCGGTGACGTGCAGGGCAAGGGGCTGGCCGCGGTGGGGGCCGCGTTCGCCGTGATCGGCGCCTTCCGCGAGGCGGCCCACCGGGAACCCACGCTCACGGCGCTCGTCGACACCCTGGACTCCGCGGTCGTCCGGCACAACTCCTACGCCGAACAGAGCGGAGACGACGAGCGGTTCGTCACCGCGCTCGTCGTCTCCATCGACGCCCACGCCGAGGCGCAGATCGTCAACTGCGGGCACATCCCACCCCGCTTGATGCACGAGGGCGTCGTCACGACTCCGCCGCTGGAGTCCGGTGTGCCGCTCGGTCTCGCCGAGTTGGCCTCCGAACCGACGACCGTGGGCTGGTTCGACTTCCCGGCCGGGTCCACACTGCTGCTGACCACCGACGGCCTCACCGAGACCCGCTCCTCGGACGGCACGTTCTACCCGGTCGACGAACGGCTGACGGAACACCTCGCCCTCTCCCCCACCGAACTGCCGCGGGCCCTGTACGAGGACGCCCGCGCCTTCGCCGGCGAGGGCAGCCAGCACGACGACGTCGCCGTCCTGACCGTCCGCCGCTCTCCGTACCGCTGACCGGCACCCCGGCCAGCCCCTCTGTCCGTGTGAGCGACATCACAGCTTGCAACTCGCCGTCCTCAGGTCATCATATGACCTGATCTCCTCCGGGAGTCAGGCCGACCTTCTGGACGACACGGCAGGACGAGGATGGGCATGGACGACGAGAGCAAGCCCGCACGAGCGCGTGTGGGCGTGGTGGGACTGGGAGCCATGGGCCTCGGGATGGCCCGCAGTCTGCGGAACGCGGGCTACGACGTGGGGGTCCACGACCTTCGGCCGGAGGTGGCCGCGGCCTTCGCCCGCGACGGCGGCACGGCGTTCGGCTCCTGCGGCGAGCTGGCAGCCGCCGTGGACGTCCTGGTCGGCGTGGTGGTCAACGCGGAGCAGGTCGAGTCCGTGCTGTTCGGTGCCGACGGCGCGGCCGGCCGGCTCCGCCCGGGCTCCGTCTTCGTGATGTGCTCCACGGTCGACCCGGGCTGGTCCGCGCGGCTCGAAGGCCGCCTGGCCGAGTCGGGGGTGCTCTACCTGGACGCTCCCATCTCCGGGGGCGCCGCCCGGGCGGCGGCCGGCGAGCTCACGATGATGACGTCGGGCTCCGCCGCCGCGTACTCCGTCGCCGACCCGGTGCTGGAAGCCATGAGCAGCACCGTCTACCGCCTGGGCGACCGCGCCGGACTCGGCTCCAAGGTCAAGATCGTGAACCAGCTGCTCGCGGGCGTGCACATCGCCGCCGCGGCCGAGGCGATGGCCCTCGGCATCAGGTCCGGCGTTCCCGCCGAGGCGCTCTACGAAGTGGTCACGCACAGCGCCGGCAACTCCTGGATGTTCGAGAACCGCATGGCCCATGTGCTCGCCGGGGATTACACGCCCCTGTCCGCCGTCGACATCTTCGTCAAGGACCTGGGGCTCGTCCTGGACTCCGCCCGCCCCGAGCGGTTCCCGCTCCCCCTCGCCGCCACCGCCCACCAGATGTTCCTCCAGGCATCGGCGTCCGGACTGGGGGCCGAGGACGACAGCGCGGTGATCAAGATCTTCCCGGGGATCGACCTGCCCGAGCCGGTGGAGGCGTGACATGGGAATCCGCCTCGGATGCATCGCCGACGACTTCACCGGCGCCACCGACCTGGCCAACAACCTGGTGCGCGCGGGGATGCGCGTCGTCCAGCTGATCGACGTGCCGCCGGCCGGCGCCGGACGGGCGGTGGACGCCGACGCCGTGGTCATCGCCCTCAAGTCGCGCACCGTTCCGGCCGCCGACGCCGTCGATGCCTCGCTCCGGGCACTCGCCTGGTTGCGGTCCGCCGGCGCCGAGCAGGTGTACTTCAAGTACTGCTCCACCTTCGACTCGACACCGGCCGGCAACATCGGACCGGTCACCGAGGCGCTGATGGACGCGCTGGGCACCGACTTCACGGTCGCGACGCCCGCGTTCCCCGACAACAGGCGCACGGTCTTCAAGGGCCATCTCTTCGTCGGTGACGTGCTGCTCGGCGACAGTGGCATGCGCCACCACCCGCTCACCCCGATGACCGACTCCAACCTGGTCTCCGTCCTCGGCGCGCAGACCAGGCGGGCGGTCGGCCTCATCGACCACACGGTCGTCGCCGGCGGCGCCGGGGCGATCCGGGCCCGCATCGACGCCCTGCGCGAGGACGGCTTCGGGATCGCCGTCGCCGACGCCGTCTCCAACGACGACCTCCTGCGCCTGGGTGCGGCGGTCCGGGGGCTTCCACTGGTGACCGCCGGTTCGGGTCTGGCGATCGGGCTGCCCGCGAACTGGGGGTTCGAGCCGTCCCCCGCCGCCGCGCAACTGCCGCCTTCCGGCGGCCACCGGGCCATCGTCTCGGGATCGGTCTCCGTCGCCACCAACGGCCAGGTCCTCCGGTACCTGCGCGGCGGCCGGCCCGCGTTCAGCGTGGATCCGCTGCGCGTGGCGGCCGGTGAGGACGTGGTGGGGCAGGCCCTGGCCTTCGCCGAGTCCCAGCTGGACGACGGGCCGGTTCTGGTCTACTCCACCGAGCCGGCCGACGCGGTCCGCTCCGTCCAGGGCCGGCTCGGTGCCGCCGAGGCCGGTGAGCTGGTGGAGCGGACGCTGGCCCGTGTCGCACAAGGGCTGGTGGAACGGGGCGTCCGCCGGCTCGTCGTCGCGGGCGGTGAGACCTCGGGAGCGGTCGTCCGGGCGCTCGGTGTCACCGGGCTCAGGATCGGACCGCAGATCGACCCCGGTGTCCCCTGGTGCGCGACCACCCTGCCCGACGGGGACACGCTCCACATCACGCTCAAGTCCGGCAACTTCGGCGGCCCCGACTTCTTCACCTACGCCTTCGCCCTGCTGGACGAGGAGGCCGCATGACCGGGCAGCCGGGCACCACCGCCGGGACAGGCGACGACGATGCTGTCGACAAGGCCGTGGACGAGGCCGTGGACAGGGCCGTCGAGGAGGCGCGCGACGAGATCGTCCGCGTGGGCACCAGTCTGTTCGCCCGGGGCTACGTCCACGCCAGCGCAGGCAACATCAGCGCCAAAGCCGGCGACCACCACCTGATCACCCCCACCGACGCCGCCCTCGGGTTCCTGGAACCCGGCCGCCTCGCGCTGGTCGACGCCCGTGGCGAGCAGATCGCGGGTGACCGCGCCAGCAAGACCCTGACCCTGCACCGGCGTATCTGCTCCGCCGACCCCACGGCCCGGTTCGTCATCCACACCCACTCCACGCACCTGGTCGCGCTCACCCTGGCCGGCGTGTGGAGCGACGACGACGTGCTTCCGCCCCTCACGCCGTACTACGTGATGAAGGTCGGGCACGTCCCGCTCATCCCCTACCACCGGCCCGGCGACCCGCGCGTGGCCGACCTGGTGACCGCCCGCGTCGCCGCGCACGCGGCGAGCCGTACGCCCCTGCGGGCCGTCCTGCTCGACAGGCTGGGCCCCGTCGTCTGGGGACCCGACGCGGCCACCGCCCTCGCCGTCCTCGAAGAACTCGAGGAGACGGCACGTCTCTGGCTCCTGACCGACCGTCGCCCCGAGCCGCTCCCGTCCCACGCGATCGACGAACTGAGGTCCGCGTTCGACGCCGCGTGGTGACGCGCTCCCCACCCGTCAGAGAATTCCCCTGAGCCGCAGAGGGATCATCCATGTCCATGCCCATAACGGCGTCGGCATCCGCCGACGTCGCCCGTGAGAACGCCGTCTTCCGCAAGGTCGTGCGGCGTATCGTCCCCTTCCTCGTCCTGTGCTACATCGTCTCCTACCTGGACCGGGTCAACGTCGGCTTCGCCAAGCTCCAGATGGCCGACGACCTCGGCTTCAGCGAGGCGGCGTACGGCCTCGGTGCCGGCCTGTTCTTCATCGGCTACTTCCTCTTCGAGGTGCCGTCGAACCTGATGCTCCAGCGCGTCGGCGCCCGTACCTGGATCGCCCGGATCATGATCAGCTGGGGTCTCGTCTCGGGGTCGTTCATGTTCGTCCACAACGAGGCGATGTTCTACGTCCTGAGGTTCCTCCTCGGAGCCGCGGAGGCGGGGTTCTATCCGGGGGTGATCCTGTACTGCACCTACTGGTTCCCCTCCCACCGCCGTGCCCGGGTGATCGCACTCTTCATGTCCGCCATCCCGGTCGCCGGCATTTTCGGCAACCCGCTCTCCGGCTGGATCATGGACCGGTTCCAGGGCGTGAACGGCTGGGAGGGCTGGCAGTGGATGTTCCTGCTGGAGGCGATCCCCGCCCTTCTCATCGGGGTGGCCACGCTGTTCTACCTCGACAACAGCGTGCGCTCCGCGAAGTGGCTCACCGACGAGGAGAAGGCCGTCGTCGAGCGGGCGATCGCCCAGGACGCCGCGCACCAGACCGTGCACGGCCGGGTCTGGGACGCCTTCCGCGAGCCCAAGGTGTGGCTGATGTGCCTCATCTACTTCTGCTTCGTGATGGGCCAGTACGCGCTGACCTTCTGGATGCCCACGTTCGTCGAGTCCACCGGTATCGAGGGCAACCTCGCGATCGGCCTGCTCAGCGCGGTGCCGTTCCTGGCCGCGCTCGTCACGATGAACCTGCTCGGGCGTTCGGCGGACAAGCGCCGTGAGCGCCGCTGGCATCTGGTGGTGCCCAGTCTCATGGGCGCGGTCGGCTTCTCCCTGGCGGCGGGCTGGGCCGGGTCGACCGCGCTGTCCCTGGTCGCGCTGTCCATCGCCGCGGCGGGCGTGCTGACCTGCGCGCCGCTGTTCTGGTCCCTGCCCACCGCGTTCCTCGGCGGCACCGCCGCCGCGGTCGGCCTCGCCGCGATCAACTCGGTCGGCAACCTCGCCGGCTTCGTCAGTCCCTACATGATCGGCGCGCTGAAGGACGCCACCGGCTCGACGTCGGTTCCGATGTACGTCCTGGCGCTCAGCCTCGTCGTCGGTGCCGCCGCGGTGCTCACCACCGACAAGCACGTCGTCAACCGCTGACCGGCCCTCCGGTCCTCACCCAGGAGCCAGCATGCCGAGGTTCGCAGCGAACCTGTCCCTGATGTACACCGAGCACGATTTCCCCGACCGCTTCGCCGCGGCCTCGGCGGACGGCTTCACCGCCGTCGAATACCTCTTCCCCTACGTCTACGACGCCACGCAGCTGCGCCGCCGGCTCGACGACCACGGCCTGCGGCAGGTGCTGTTCAACGCCCCTCCCGGAGCGTGGGATTCCGGAGAACGCGGGATCGCTGCCCTGCCCGGCCGCAAGGCGGAGCTCCGCTCCGGGATCGCCCGGGCCCTGGAGTACGCCGCCGCACTGGACTGCCCGCGGCTGCACGTCATGGCCGGGCTCGTACCGCCCGACGCCACGCCGGAGGAACGGGCCGAGCACCGCGCCACCTACCTGGCCAACCTCGCGTGGGCCGCCGAGCGAGCCGCCCCGCAGGGCGTCGACATCCTGATCGAGGCGATCAACGGCCGCGACATGCCGGGCTACTTCCTGTCCCGGCAGGCGGAGGCCCACGCGGTCGTGCGGGAGGTGGGCGCGCCGAACCTCAAGGTGCAACTCGACCTCTACCACTGCCAGATCGTCGAGGGCGACCTCACCACCACCCTGCGCCGCGACCTGCCGACCGGCCGGGTCGGTCACCTGCAGATCGCGGGCGTGCCCGACCGCCACGAGCCCGACCGGGGCGAACTCGACGTCGGCCACCTGTTCCGCGTCGTCGACGACCTGGGCTTCGACGGGTGGATCGGCTGCGAATACATCCCGCTGGCCGGCACGAGCGAAGGCCTCGGCTGGCTGAGCGACTACCGCCCGAACGACTACCGAGGAGACACCGCATGAGGATCGTCATCACGGGCGGCTTCGGCTTCCTCGGACGACAGGTCACCGGCACCCTGCTCAGGACGCGGACCTTCCGTGGAGTGCCGATCGACCGGCTGGTGCTCGCCGACCGGATCGTGCCGCCCGGTGCTCCGGAGACGGCCGACCCGCTCGTGGAGACGGTGCGGGGTGACCTGGCCGAGTGCCTCGACGAGGTGTTCGCGGAGCCGGTGGACGTACTGATCCACCTCGCCGCCGCCGTCTCGGCCGAGTGCGAGGCGGACTTCGACCTGGGTATGAGCGCCAACCTGGACACCACCCGCGCGCTCCTCGAAGCCGCCCGGGGGTCAGTCGGCCACCGGCCGCCCGCTGCGCGCCTGGTGTTCGGCCACGTCAGTGTGGCGGTCTACGGCTCCGACCGGCGCTGCCGCTTTCCGCCGGTGGTCGGCGAGTCGAACGC